>JAGAQI010000003.1 GCA_017622795.1 Lachnospiraceae bacterium | reverse complement strand
GCATACATCAATCTGATGACCGGTGTATTCCTGGGCAATCTGCACTTCCATCATCTGGTTGGTTTTCTTTAACCCGCCAAGAAGCGGTGCCACAGGTTCTCTTACCTGGAAGTCCATCGGACCGTTTTTAATTTGCAGGATGACGTTATCGTGATAATCGCCATCCATGCCAATAAAGTTATCATACTGTGCGCGGGCTCTGTCGGTCTTGTAGTCTCTCCAGTCCTGGGTACAGTTATATACGAAGCAACGCCAGATAATCAGAGCTCCGTAAGGCTTTACGATGTCTGCCAGCATGTTGGCTCCGTCTGCCTGGGTTCTGCCGTAGGTAAACGGTCCCGGACGTCCTTCGGAATCGGCTTTTACCAAGAAGCCGCCAAGCTTTGGCACTTTGGCAAAAACCTCTGCCATTTTTTCCTTCCACCAGGCAATTACTTCTTCATTTAGCGGGTCGGCGCTCTTCGGGCCGCCAAGCTCCAGCGGCGAAGCAAAATTCAGGCTCAAGTAAAGCTTTATTCCGTATTCCGCAAACAATTCGGAAAGCTCTGTTACTCTATCAAAGTAACGCTCCGTAATTAAGTAGGTTGCCGCATCCTTCACATTTACATTGTTAATTACAATGCCGTTGATGCCGATGCTTGCCATGAATCTTGCAAAGTCTCTGGTACGCTCATCAATGAAAAATTCATTGTTTCTGAAATAGAAGGATCTGCCGGAATACCCTCTCTCGATACTTCCGTCCATGTTATCCCAATGATTCATCATACGCAGCGGCTGGGATGGGGACTTTTTCTCATCCAAACCCTGCAGGGATTTTTCAGTGGCAATCATACGGAGTATGTGAAACACTCCGTATAATACGCCGGTTTCCTCTCCTGCAAGGAGAGACAAGCTTCCGGAGTTCTCTACCAAACGGTAGGCTCCCTCTAACTCACCGGAAGCTGTTATCTGCTTTTTAATCAGAAGTGCCGGTTGTTCTGCAGCTGTGCCGTTTTCCCACACCGGAACTTCCGTGACACCAAGCATTCCCTGAACACCGTACAACAACTCTTTCAACGCATTCTTAATCACCGGATGCTCTTTATCAAAACCGTCAAGCACCACGTTTTTTATGTAAGTGTCATTGCCTTTGCTATTCACTTTTCTGTATTCCAGCCAAAGCTGTGTCCAAGGTGTTTTGCCCATGTCTATTCTCCATTTTTATGCTAATACTTTATTTTCTGCAATCTGAATTTTAAATTCCTCTGCTTTTGTTCCGGTAAGTGCATAACTTCTTGCATCCGGACCATGGCCTCCTACATAAACAGTTGCATCACCTTCTGTTAAACGAAGGATTCCTTCTTCATCAAACAAGGCGAATGCTTCCTGCGGAAGCTTCACGGAAACAGTCTTGCTTTCGCCCGCAGTAAGAGTAATCTTCTTAATACCCTTTAACTGTGCGTTCGGAGTATTCTCCTGATTTACCTTAACATATACCTGCAGGGTTTCTGCACCGTCATACTTTCCGGTATTGGTTACGGTTGCAGTCACGGTAACACCGTCTGCATCCACAGCATTTTTATCGACTTTTACATCACTGTAAGCAAAGGTAGTATAGGAAAGACCAAAGCCAAACGGATATAACGGTTCACTCTTCATGTAACGGTAGGTTCTGCCCTTCATGCTGTAGTCGGTGAACTCCGGAAGCTCATCGGTGGAACGGTAGAAGGTTACAGGTAATTTACCTTCCGGATTCTTTTCACCAAAGAGAATATCAGCAATTGCCTTACCGCCCTGGGCACCCGGATACCAGCCCTGGATAATGGCAGGGACATGTTCATCTGCCCAGTTCACCGCCAGTGCGGAACCGGATAACAGAACAAGCACTACCGGCTTTCCGCAGGCATAAATTTCTTCTAAGATATGCTGCTGTAAGCCAGGAAGATTCAAGTTAGGCTTATCACCGCTGGCAAATTCATTACCGGTATCGCCTTCTTCACCTTCCAGTGTTGCATCTAAACCTAAGCATGCAATCACAACATCACTTTCAGCACAAACACCGCGAACTTCGGAAAGACGGTCATCCACCTCGCCAAGGCCCTGTGCCTTCTGGTGACTTAAGTGGCAGCCTTCGGAAGTCATAACGCGTACATCGTCACCAAGGTAGTCCTGAAGACCTTCCAGCACGGTTACGTAACGGGATGCGGTACCTTCGTAGTTACCAACTAAAGCTGCACGGCTGTTAGCGTTTGGTCCGATCACACCTACTGTCTTAATCTTGGACTTATCCAGTGGCAGGAAGTTATCTTCATTCTTTAACAGAACGATACACTTTTCTGCTGCCTTACGGTTTAACTCACGCATTGGCTTAGAGTCAACTACGGAGTAAGGAATATTGTTATACTTGTTGTCTTCTAACTTATCAAAAACACCCAGCTTCATTCTGGTAGTGAATAAGTTTACTAAAGCTTCATCCAGACGGGACTCTTTTACTCTGCCCTCTTCCACCGCCTGCTTTAAGTAATGGAATAAGTTACCGCAGTTTAAGTCACATCCGTTGTTCATTGCCATGGAAACAGACTCTACCGGAGTCTTTGTTACCAGGTGGCCTTCGTGGAAATCCTTGATCGCCCAGCAGTCGCTGACTACATGACCCTCAAAGCCCCATTCGTCTCTTAAGATGTCCTGCAATAATTCTTTATGACCGCAGCAAGGCTGGCCGTTGGTCCGGTTATACGCACCCATCACTGCCTCTACCTTTGCTTCCTGTACGCAGGCCTTGAAGGCAGGAAGGTAAGTTTCTCTCATGTCCTGCTTGGATGCCACTGCATCAAAGCTATGGCGGACACCTTCCGGACCGCTATGTACCGCAAAGTGCTTTGCACAAGCCGCTGCCTTTAAGTAATTTTCATCATGGCCCTGTAAGCCCTGGATGAAACGTACACCCAGGCGGGAAGTAAGATACGGGTCTTCACCAAAGGTTTCATGGCCGCGGCCCCAGCGTGGGTCACGAAAAATATTTACGTTCGGAGACCAGAAGGTTAAACCCTTGTAAATGTCGCCGTCGTCCGATGCCTGCTGCATATTAAACTTAGCACGGCCCTCTGTGGAGATAGCGTCTGCGATTTCCTCTAAGAAATCTTCATCAAACGTAGCCGCAAGACCGATAGCCTGTGGAAATACGGTAGCCACACCTGCACGTGCCACGCCGTGAAGTGCTTCGTTCCACCAGTTATACTTCTTGATACCCAGGCGGTCGATTCCCGGTGCCCAGTTAAGAGTCTGGCCCACCTTTTCTTCTAAGGTCATCTGCGCCACAAGCTCTGCGGCGCGTTTTCTGAATTCTGCAATTTTCTCTTTATTTTTTACGATGTCCATAGTTAGTTTCCTCTTTTTTTCTTAATTGCTATTGCCGCGCCTGCTGCCACCAAAGCAACTGCCGCCACAACTGCCGCAGTAATTACTGCACCGCTGACTCCGCCGTCCTGATTTGCCGGTTCATCGATTGCCGGGGCTTCTGTAGGAACCGGGGTTGCACTTGGTGCTAAGGTTGGTTCCACGGTTGGTTCCGGAGTCGGTGTCGGAGCCTCCGTCGGCTTAATGGTAGGCGTAGGAGTCGGATTTACCATCTTCTGGAATCTGGTTTCATCCGCAAATGCCCAAAAGGCAGGTTTTGCCTGATAGCCGCCGTCAAACAGTAACGGATGCTGGATAGATAAACCGTCTGCACCGCCACCTACTGTACTTTTTTCCTGTAACCAGGAGCGGGTATCGATAACACCCCAGAAGGTCATACCGGAAATATTGATACCTTCCGCGCGGAGCTTCTTAATGGATTCATAGAAGGAATGATAATAATCCGCCTGCTTTAAGTATTCGTTTTCCAAACCCTTTTCCGTTGGAATAAAGGAAGTACTGTTCTTTACATCCCACTCGGTAATCTGAATCTGGTCTACCACTTCCGCATAGGCACGCACTGCTCTTTCAAAATCGGATGGCATTGGGCTGGACATAGTTTTGTTATGCTCCTGCATACCCATACCGTCGATACGGGTACCTTCTGCAGCCTTTACATCCTTAAGAAGCTGCACAATACCTGCACTCTTCTTTACGCTGCATTCATTATAGTCGTTATAATACAAGTCCACATCTGCAGGCATATACTTGTTGGCAAAACGGAATGCCTGAATAATAAATTCGTTGCTCTGGTATACCTTCCACCACATGGAATTTTCGTTATCGGAACGGTAGGTGCCGGAGCTGTCGCTGACTGCTTCGTTTACTACGTCCCAGGCATAGAACATACCGGCATATTTACTGTCCGGACCAGTAAAGTGCTCTGCCATGGTGGCAATGTACCATTCCAGACGCTTTGTCATGGTTTCTGCACTTACCAGCGGCTTTGCCAGACTGTAATTTTCGTGGAAGAACCACTCCGGCGTCTGGGAGTGCCACAACAACACGTGACCGCGCACCTTGATAATATCCTTTGGATTCTGGCTGTTCCACTTTAAAATATAATTGAGGCAACGTTCCGCACGGGAATAATCCAGTACAGGTACCAATAATTCTTCTCCGTTAAAGGTTACGGTTTCGGTTCTCGGATTTGCGGATGCATAACCAAACATAGCATCCGGCTTTAATTCATTACCGATAGTAACCGCATTGAAATGCTTTGTGATTAAACCAAGTTCTTCGATATCGGACAAAGTATCCTGGGTAAGACCTGTTCCCACAATGAATTCACCGTTTTCACCAAGTCTTTTATTTACCGCATTCTTCAAGTCCACAATGTTCGTCTGAATCAGCTTCGGTTCCTGATCCGGGAGATATAATTCCACACCGGTAAGATAATAAGTACCCTTTACGCCGGGACCGCTGCCGTAGCTTTCCCCCTGCTCTAAGAAACGAAGGGCAAGAGTTTCTAAGTTTGCACCGTTCCAGGATGGGCTGAAGGTACCGGTAAACTGTGTCCATACACCCGGCTCCAATACCTGACGGGTAGTTCCGCCCACGCCCTGGCTGTAACTATCCGTGCCATTCGCTCTCATGTGTGGGGAAATTTCCACGGTACGCTGTGCCTCCGGTGCATCTTTATAATCTTCCGGATCTAACATTACCCAGAAAGAATATTTGTAGACTACGCCGTCTTCCACTAAGCCCGCTACATCATATGCAAAGCCATTATAATTGGAAGTTCTGTTTGTAATTTTACCGTAGGTCATGATCTTGTCCGGTCCGATTGGTGTATCGGAAACCTCACAAGTCACGGTAGCCCCGCCGTTATGTCCGGCACCGTTCCATACCTCCAGATTATTCGGATCGTCAAAATTTCCGTTTACAATTAAATTTTCTGCTGCCTGTGTCTGCATCGGCTTTGCCGGCAAAACTCCAAGGCACAATGTCACGGCCAGAACCGCCGCAAATAATCCTTTAAACTTTTTCATTTTTGCTTCCTCTCTTTTTCATGATATACATAAAGCATGTTATCATAATTTTACCTCAATCTGACAAAAAACGCTTCCCGACTATTGTGATTCATTTCTCTATCTTTGCTAAATTGTTCATATCAACATTATCGAAAACAAAACCAGTCAAAATCAAAGGCACTTCCCGGCAAAAACACAAAGGAAACTTTGGCCTTGCCATGCTTTGGTGCAATTGCAAAAACTACTTCCTCCGGTCCTTCCGTATGGAATACTTCCAGGGATTCCTGTTCTTTTCTTCCGTCCTCCCATTCCGTCAGAAGCCGTATATTATTCACCTCATGTAGTGCTTTTCCGCAAATAGTCAGCGCAGATGCACCTGTTTCACCAAAATTCATGTTTTCAAAAACCAGGGTGACATTATTTCCGATTCCGCATACAGAACTTCCCTTCCGTTCAAAAGAATCCCCGTAAACCGAATCCGCTTCTCCTGCAGAAAGCTTAGCAAATGCCTTTTCCTGCTTTACAAATTGGAAGCCCTTCATATGGATTTTACGGTCCAGTTCCACCGCAAAGGTGGTAATACCACGCAACCGCTTATTCAACTTAAAGGTATCCGGAATATAGGTGTTCCAGACACTTGGCAGAATGTAATCCTTTGCTCCGATAATCCGGCTTCCTTCCGCATGAGGAATACCTTCCCAGAAGGTAAACGGTGTAGCTCCGCCAAAAGAAAATACCGGAATTTCCACTTCATCCGAACCGAATTCCCCAAAGTCCAGATTATCATAAGCTACCCAGCTCACACCGTCTCTCTGGGTGGAGATACCCCGTTCATTACCGTTACCGATTAACCCTCCCGTAGCAGAAAACAGGGAGGCCGATAAGAAATCATACGGGTTCAGGTTACGCACGCCAAGACCTTCTGCTTTGTATTCCAGCACAGAAATTAAGGCATAGCCCCTCTGCTTTCCGTTTTTACACATGCAACGCACACGGAATGCTCCGTCGCCTTTTACTTCAATGGTTGCTTCTCCCGGATGTTTCTTGTCCGGACGGATAGTGGCAAAGGTAGAGTCCACACCCGCATCATCGGTAACCCGCCAGGTCAGTTCCTGTACATCCGCCTGTTTAGGATATAGCACTGCCCGGATTTTGGTTGTGGTACATTCTTCCGTAAGCAAGGTGGGTCCCAGCGGAATCAGCTCTATTTTTCGGATTGGCACTGTAATACCGTTATCCTTGTTATCCTTTAACCGGTAGTATTCACCCGGTAATGGTTTCTCCGGCACCGCCTTCTGACAGTCTGATGTTTTGGAAGCTACCGCAGTAATAACCATTGACCTTTCCTTCAAGCCCTCCGAGGTAACGGAAACTTTTATTTCTCCGACGGAACCGTTGCTGCGCACTACTGCTAACAGCTTGCCGCTAAACAGACATTTTGAATTTGTCTGGTACTGGTCACAATCCGTGCTGTCACCATTGTCAAGTCCTGCAAGCATACCGTCACCGGACACGGTAACATGTACCCGGTTATTGGCATTTTCCACCGGATTTCCTGCTGCATCTTCCATGGAAATTTCCACAAATACCAGTTCCTCGTCATCCGCAGATACTTCTGTTTTATCCGCTTTCAGGCAAATACTCACAGCATCACCAAAGGAATTTTTAGTATCTTCCGCAATGACTTTACCGTTTTCATCATATGCTACCGCATATAATTCTCCCGGCACATATGGAATCTGCCAGTCACCGGTCAGCTTGTTTCCATGCCGTAAATCAAGTTTTACCCTGCCTTGGGAATCCCCATTTACAAACAGTTCAATTTCCGGTGCATTACTAACTACCCGGACATCAATCAGCTGTCCCGGATTAAAATCCCAATAAGGGAAAATATGAATCACCGGTTTTTTCTTATAATCGTTCCAACCGGCCTGATAGAAATAAAAGGCATCCTTTTTGAAGCCTGCCGTATCCACCATACCAAAGTAGGAATTACGGCCATGATACGGTGTCGGTTCTCCGAGATAATCAATACCGGACCACAAAAACTGCCCCAGGGAATACTCTGTGTCACGTTCCTTGGTAATACAAAATTCTATACTCGGCGCTCCCCAGCTGGTAATACTGTTACCAAGACTTGAGCACTGTTCATCGTCATCTGCCAGTATTTCCTTACTCATCGGGAAATGATATACGCCACGACTTTGCACAATAGAGGAGGTTTCACTTCCGTAAATCATCCAGTCCGGATGCTCCTTATGATGCTCCTCGTACAGTTTTTCCGCATAGTTGTAGCCCATCAGCTTAATAATATCCGCACACTTCTGGGTATTCGGCCAAGGCATAAAATTACTGCCGAGGGTGGCCGGAGCGTTCCCCTTCGGATCATGCTTTGCCACCAAATCCATCAGCATACGCAAGGTTTCCTGTCCCCGTTCATCCGCGTGGGTATCAAAAATTTCATTTCCTACGGACCACATAATCACACTCGGGTGATTCCGGTCCCTGCGAATCCAGTTTGCCACATCCCGCTCTGCCCACTCTTCAAAGAACCGGGCATAATCATACGGATTTTTCGGCTTCTTCCAGCAGTCAAAGCTCTCCGACAAAATAAGAATACCCATTTCATCTGCCAGCTCCATCAGCTCCACCGCCGGCATGTTGTGGGCGGTACGGATGGCATTTGCCCCCATATCCTGCATGATTTCCAGCTGACGGCGCAGGGCATTTTTATTCATGGCACTGCCAAGGCATCCCAAATCGTGATGCAGACAGACACCGTTCAATTTCACATGTTCCCCATTTAAGAAAAATCCCTTATCGCAGGTAAATTCCAATGTGCGGTATCCATAGCAAACCGTCTCGGAATCCAATACTCTCTCCCAATCGGAAGTCTTTTTTTCATCATTAGCCTGCACCAGTTCTGCCCGCAGTTCATACAGATACGGTATTTCTAAGGACCACTCTTTTGCATGCTCCACAAACAAATCCGTCACCGGATGTTCTGCAGAAACTACCGCTTCTGCCACCAGACATTTATTTGCATCAAACAATTGATACGAAACTTTATACTCGGAAGCAGACCTGCCCTCCGGTAATACGAGTTCTGCACTAAGCTCCGTATGATAACCGGAACCTTCTTTTTCTGTGTGAACGTAAATTCCGTCAGCCGCAAAATAGGCGGCTTCCTTTTCTACCAGCCATACCGGACGGTAAATTCCCGCACCGGTATACCAACGGGAATTTGGGCACTGATGTACTACCTTCACCAAAATTTCATTTTCTCCCTGCTGTACGAACGGAGTAATATCCACTTCAAAAGTAGTGTAACCGTATTTCCATTCTCCGGCCTTGTTTCCGTTTACAAAAATGGTGCAATCCATGTAAACGCCCTCAAAGCGCAGGAAATAATTTCTCTGCGCTTCAACGTTTATCTGTATTCTTTTCCGGTACCAGCCGACGGAGTCTTCATAAAGATTCTCCGCCTGATCAATCAGCCAGTCATGAGGAATCACCACTTCATAAAAGGCATTTTCCTCATAGCTCTCCGGTATTTCGCTGTTTATAATGGGTACTTTTTGAAACTCCCATCCATACTTAAGTTTCTGCTTCAAACTTCCACCTTCTTTATCTGTTAGTATTTAATTCCGATTTCATAGAGAGATGCAATGTCGGCGCACCGTGCCATACCACGTAATGCCGGCTTTTCTTCCATATCCTTGGTGAACAAAAGACAACGGCCGTCAAATCCATTATCATTGGCTCTCCAGGAGTGACCATCAGAGAATCCCCATACGGTAACAGAGGTAACTTTTCCTGTCTTTTGCTGAATATCTAACAAGCCATCCATTACATAGCGGTATTTCTTTGCCTGACGGAGTAATAACTCCTTGGTAGGCTCTTCTCCCACCTTGTTATCGGCAATGCCGATATCCAACTCCGTAATTTGCAATTCAAAGCCTGCATCCACAAACTTCTGTGCGGCGTTCAGGAAATTTTGCATATAGTCATTCGTACTCAAATGGCTCTGCATACCGATGGCATCCACATAATCATGCACATCCTTGCCATGTTCCGCAAACATTTCCGGCAGGTTCGCAAGTACCCTGTCCACCTTGCCGGTCATACCGTAATCGTTATATACCAGACTTACATCCTTCATGTTTTCCGATGCATCTATTGCTTCTCTTGTGTAAAGAAATGCATAGTAAACATATTCGTGGCCCATTGTCTTATACCACCCGTTATTGCCATCCGTGGTATTGTATTTACCGTTACCGTTGAACGCTTCATTTACCACGTCAATAGCGTAAATCAGTCCCGGATGCTCAGTATCATAATACTCGATTACCTGGAAAATGAAATTTCTCATCCGCATCTTCATGGTTTCCATATCCGCGTAATCCTTCTTAACATCATAGTCCACACGGAAGAACCAGTCCGGAGTCTGGGCATGCCATACCAGAGTGTGGTATCTCATCTGCATATTGTTCTCTTTGCAGTATTTGATGATACTCTGACAACGGCTGAAATTGGTCGCCACAAAGGCAGGATCATCCGCTACACCTTTTTTGCTTTTTGCCTGGTCTAAGGTTGCATCGGTCTTCATTTCGTTTTCGCAAGTAACACTGTTGAAATGTCTGGTAACCTCTTCTTTGTAGTTTTTACCAATGGTAAATGTATTCAACGCCACACCGATTTTGAAATTATCCGCATAGATGTCTTTCAGCGGCGCTACCGTTGGCAACGGTGTCGGTGTTGGTTTTTCTGTCGGCGTCGGTTTTACCGTAGGTGTCGGTGTTGCCGTTGGTACTGCCGTCGCAGTAGGCGCTGCTGTTTCTGTCGGAGCTGCCGTTGGTACCGCATCCGGTGTTTCCGCGCCCTGTTTATTGCCGCAGGCCGCAAACAGCATCATTCCTGCCAGCAAAATTGTTATTCCCCATTTTTTCATTTTGATTTTCCTCCCAAAACTTATTTCAATGTATAGCCGAAACCTAAAATTGTAAACTTCTTTGCTGCATCCGTCATGCGGACTTCTACCTGATGCTCTTTTACCTCTTCCCCGGTATATACGATGACTGCATTACAGTGGTTCCAGCCCACTTCCAACGGATTAATGGTACGGGTCACCACACCGTCTACCAATACTTCTGCAGTTCCGAAGGACGGGTCACCGCTATCCTTATACACCAACAGCAGGTCCTTACATTCCATTGTCATGGTAAAGCTTTCCGGTTGTTCTGAAGCCCCCTCATACATCCAGTGGTCCGGGAATTCCGGTGTAGTATAGGCATTGGCATCCTGCTCCACGCACTGAAGCATATTATCTGTTCCTGTAAAGGAGCCTGCACTTAAGCACTTCACATGCTTAGCCGCATCATCCTTACCAAAAGCAATCAGGGCGCGATACCGGTTACCGATGACGCCTTCTTTTGTTAAATCCACATCCTCTGCCGGAGTTTCCCCTTCTTCTGCCAGCTTCCAGAAATAATCCAGACAATCTGCCATAATCCGGTGACCGTCGTTGGACGGATGATATAAATCATAGAAAAACTGACGCTTGGTAATGACCGGTGTGTCCTCATAAAAGTTTGGTGTTACCGCATTCTTGATGCTTACCATCGGAAGATTATAGTGATAACCTACTCTGGACAAATTATCCTGCAGGTTGTAATCATCCATAAATACGGAGAACAGCAACACTACCGCCGGATTTCCCGGGCCTTCCATTGCCATCAGGGCAAGGCTTTCGTAGCAGACGCCGTTGGTTTCATCACCCGCATCATTCACCGCAAACTCAATCACTACCACATCCGGAGTTACGGCTCCCTGACGCAGTACATCATCTTCATATCGGGTTAAACCAAGCTCGGACGGTGTTCCTCCCACGCCTGCTTTAATAAAATGCACATTACTGCCGTCGCCCTTGCCGAAGCGCTGTTTAAACATTTCATAAGAACAGTAGGCATAGCTGTTTGTTCCAATCGGTTTTGCACCGGCGCCCTGGGTAATGGAACCACCGATATAAGCAATGGTTACCTCTTCCCCTGCCTTAGCCTTTGCAATCGCCTTTTTCATACGGTACAGATTACCGGTCTGCATGCAGGATCGTGCAATCATGGCAGCATAGTTTTCAGAATCAAACCGTACCGGAGGATCCGGAATCAATTCCGGCACCTCATAGCCGTCATTCAAATAATATGCAATGGTTACCTTTGCGGTAAAATATTCCGGAAATTCAAAGAAAAATGCAGTGAGCACCTGCTCATTTTCTGCCGCAGGATGCTCTTCCACAAAGATTTTGGTTTCTCTTCCGTCACATACGACTTCTGCCGGAAACGGAGTACCGGAACCTGCCGCCGCCCTGCACTGCTGGGCGAATCGGATGGTTTTGCTCCTGTCTTCTTCTTTATCTGCCTTTATAGAAACCCCGATATTATGTACTATTTTACGGAAACCCTCACAGGTCTGCAGTTCTCTTGCCAGTTCCTTATCCAGTTCTGGAAGCAGATTGGTTACCTTTGCCGCCACTCTGCCATCCAGGTAATTCACATCGAAAAAACCGCCAAAACCGTTTGGTCTTCCTTCAATTGCGTCATCTAACATAATATAAATTACGGACCGTTTTTTTGTTGGGTCTTTCGGTGCCTTTGGTCCTCTTTCCACTACTGTATTTTCCATGTTTGCAGCCTCCCTTATCTCTGTTTATTACACATTTTTTCTTTCCTGATACCTTTAATTTTACTATACCAATATCTGTTTTTAAGTACTACTTATCGGTTGCGTTTTTCTTCCGCTTTTTTGCTTTAACGTAGCTATGAAATAAAACAGGAGCTGTCGCAAACCTCCTTGCAACAGCTCCCGGCTGTAATTTAAATTATTCTAAAAACAGATTCAGGTCGATACCGTCTGCCATGGCGCTGTATCCTTCGTACGGATGCAAACCGTCTGCCTTCGTATACTCATATAACAGATTGATTGGATTTGCAGGGTCTGCCAGAACAGATTCAAAGTCAATGATACCGTCAAAACCGGATTCAGCGGAACGCATCCAGTCATTAATCATGGTTCGCAGGTTTTCTGCAGCCTCTGTATAATAATCACTGGTACCGAACGGAGTAATCGGTGCACCATATACCTTGATTCCGTTGGCGTGACATAAATCAACCATCTTCTTATACTCCGGAATCAGCTGGTCATACTTGGCAGTATTGGTCACCTTACCAATATCATTTACACCGAAGTAAATTACTACATAGCCTACATTGTCATGTTCCAAAACATCTCTGGAAAATCTCTGCTTTCCGGACACCGTCGGATATGCGCCAAGGACGGAGTTGGAGCCAAGACCTTCGTTTAAAACAGCAATCTTCTTTGTTTCTTCGTTTGCCTGAAGTCTCTTTGCCAGATAGTCAATATATCTCGTATAGCTGTCCGGCTTCTTGCCTAAATAGCTGGCATCGGTTCCGTAACCGTCGGTAATGGAATCACCAAAGAATACTACAGCCTTACCGCCCGGACAAAGCACGGCACAATCTGCAAGGAAATACCAGGCGGTAGTTTCTCTTGCACCGATATAGGTTTCTCTTGTGGTCTGGTCACCCTTCATCTGGTAAGTAGTTGCTCTGGCACCTCTGTGACCGGTGATATTGGTAGTCGGAGCCTTACCGAAATACATGGAAACTGCAAGATTATCCAAACCTTCTACTGCCAAATCAACCGGGTCGGTGAAAATCACTTTACCCTTCGGAATAACAAAGGAGGTCTGTCCGTTTACGGTAACCGCTACGTCTGTTTCCGGAAGGATGGTAGACATATCTACTTTGGAATTACCGTGACCCTTACCGTCTGCCAAAGCATCCTTGGACTGTTTGGCAACATGCATGGAGTTTACTTCCACATCACATTCGCCATACTGGTTGGAAAGGCGGAATCGGATCTGTGTACCTCCTGCTGTTACACGGATAATCTGACGGATGGTTGTTCCTTCCAGTGCAAGCTTTGGCATTGCACTATCCGTAGATCCGGATAAATTACACTTTTCTTCTGTGGTTGCCCATGCAGATAACCAGTCGCCGGAATCCTGAGAAGCAGCAGGTTCTTCCTTCTCAGTACCGGAAATCACAATGGAGCAAAGGGTTACATTCTGAAGCTTCACATCATAGCTGGCAGAAGCAAACATAACCGCGGTTGCCGTCTGTGCCGCTTTTAAAGTAACTGTGGTTTCGACCTCTTCTGCCGTATTTGGTACAGCAATAATTTCTTCCGTACAATTATTTATGGAATCATCCGTCAAATAAAAACGGACCGCCGTATCATCAGCAGAAGCAAATTTCACTTTTACCGTAAGGGTTACTGTATCGCCGGAGTTAATCATATCCGGAAGCGGGAATGCACACTTGTCTACCAGACCGCCTTCAAACGTAATACTACCGTCATCATTTTGTACACCGATATCCTGACCCCACACGGAAATTCTGGAAGTTAAATCAAGAGAACCGTCTGATACTACAGGTGCCGGTGTTGCCGTTGGCTGTGGAGTCGGTGTTGCGGTCGGCTCCGGAGTTGGTGTTGCCGTTGGTTCAGCAGTTGGTGCTGTTGTCGGCTCCGGTGTTGGTGTTGCCGTTGGTTCAGCAGTTGGTGCTGTTGTCGGCGCCTCTGTTACCGCCTGAGTAGGTGCAGTGGTCGGGTCCGGAGTTTTCTCTGTAGCACCGCATGCCGTCAGACACAAAGATGCCGCCAGCAGGATACTAAGTAACATAGCTTTTGCTTTTTTACTTCTCATACGTTTGTTTCCTATCCTTTCCTGATATATTTTGTCACAATCTTTCGCTATTTTTCAAATAGTCGTTCAATGACACGAAACAAGCGTATTATAGCATGCAATTTTTAATGCAACTAATCTCTGTTTGCTATTTTTTGCGTTAATTTTGCTTTTTCACAAAAAATCACCCGGAGTTTCTCTACTCCGGGTAATATATTGTCTCTTCTGTTTCGCTTAATACAATTTCATCATTTCCCTGCTGTCGCACTGTAATATGATATCCGCCAGCCTCCGGTTCCGGAATATCCTTTGCCGCCAGCAATGCATCCGTCAAAAAGATGGTTTCTACCGGTTCCCCGTTTACGACTACCTTGCTCCACTCCGTAAAATTTTGTCCCCGGATGTAAAGCAGAGATTCTTCTTCCTCCAGCATGGACGCTTTAAAGTACGCCTCCAGTATCCGGATTTCCTCCAGCCCCATCTTCATTTCTGTCCGCTCATACGGGTTCACACCCTGATATACCTCCATTTCCCCATAGAGCATGTCATACATCAGTAGCTGCATATTCTCCAGATAATCCTCTTCTTCCTGCCGGTACATATGATACTGAGGCATAATTCCCTCTTCTATTCCCAGTAATTGCATTACCCTTGCAGACAGCTGATAGGATTGCAAATCCATATCTGCTGCCATAAGATCAAAGTTACTCCATATTACATATTCGGTTTGAAAAGAGTTGCCGTTGGTCAGCAGTTCATCCGACAATCCAAGGCTCGGAAGGTGATCCCCGTACAATACCAGCACCGTTTTTTCCTGACAGGCACTTAAGTTAAGAATCAGTTCCTTTAAGAAATCATCCATCTCTTTTAACTGGTGTACATAGTATAAATACTGATAATAATACTCTGACAGTTCTTCCGGCAGGTTAATTTCCAGCGTAGTTTCCGGAAGCAGCGGTTCCTCCGGATAAGCTCCGTGTCCCTGTACGGAAATGGCATAAATATAATCCCGTTCCTTGGTTTTAGCCAGTGTTTTCATAATCTGGCCTACCAGCACCCGGTCCCTTGCCCAGTTCAGTTCATTTACCTCCGCCTTTGCCATATACTCTATGGAAATATAGCGGTCAAAGCCCAGGTTGGCAAACACCTCGTTACGGTTATAAAAAGTACCGTCATTATTATGCATTGCCGTAGCTGAGTATCCCAGCTTCTTTAAAATATGTGCCGCACTTTCACAAACCGTATCCTTCAGTATCGTTTTATACGGATATTCTCCCGGTCCAAAGAAATCCAGATTCATACCGGTAATGGTTTCAAATTCCGTATTCGCGGTTCCTGCTCCGATGGACGGAACTGCTAAAAATCCACTCGGATATTTTTCCTTTAAATACGTAAAAAACGGAACCGGATCTTCCGAGCAGGAAAAATTATCAATATATTTCACATCAAAAAAGGACTCCAGCTGCAAAAAGATAATATTCGGATTGTTTTCTTTCAACGCCGGTTCTTCTGTCGGAACCGAAGGTTCCGTTATTTCCGGCACTGCAGTTATCTGCGGTTCTTCCGTTGGCACTGGTGTTTCCGTTGCTTCCGGCACAGGTGTTATTGTTACAGGCAGTTTCGTCGGCGACGGGGAAATCGTTACCAGTTCCCGTCCCTCTTCTTCCTCGTATTTATTTAAAAAGTTACCTACTGTTTCCCCGGAATAGTCCTCCGGCTTTTCAATGCCGGTGTTTAATACACTGTTCATGAAACAGTACGGAAGTCCGTTCTCATGAAATGCCTTCGCAAGATTACCGAAATTCCGGTCCAGCAACCCCACTCCCATGCCGAAATTGGTGAGCAAAAGGCACACAGCAATCAGCAACCCGCAAAATGGAATACTGAATTTATAAGGGACAATAGTTTCTTCCTTCTTCGCCCTTCGAAATAAAAGCACGCATAGAACAAGGGCAGCAATCACGCCCAAAATAATCAGCACTACTCCAATCCATGACAGATATCGGTTCGCAATGGCTAATGCATCTTTTATCAATGCCAGATCCACCGCGGTAAACGGAGTTGTCCGGAATGACAACAGCACAAAATCCGTCACGCCAATGGCAGCCCACAAAAGCAATACCACAGACAGCACGAAAATCCTGCGCCGGAATAGCAGACACAAAGAAGCAGTAGTTGCAATAATCAGGGCATTATATAAAAACACCAGCGGCTCCCGAATCAAAAACAAGCACAAATCCACCACCGATTTTCTTGAGCAGAGTTCCACAAAGCACAGGCAAAGCAGAGATGGCACATAACAATATACTAAAAATTCTTTCCCTATCACTTTCATTTGAACACGGAATGTATTCCAAAGTTCCTTCATATATTGTAATCCTTTCCGGTTATCTTAAAACAAACGAATAGCGTTACTATCCGACACCAATACTATATAGCATATTTTGCGCCAAAACACAAATTAAGATTTCCTTAAAATGAAGTTGACAAAACCATACGATTCGTGTTACACTCAGTTTAACAATTAAACAATCATTTAATCGTTTAATTGACTTTCCTTTAAACTTTATGGAAAACGGAGGATTTCATTATGAAAAAAACATATCTTTTAGAAGACCTTTGCTGCGCAAACTGCGCCAACAAAATCGAAACCCAGATTAAAGAACTGGACGGTGTTATTTCCGCCAGCTTAAACTTTATTGCCCAGAAGCTGTTTGTGGAATTTGAAGACCGTATTGTGGACACCATTACCGCATCCGTTGTAAAAACCGCCATCAAGGTAGAGCCGGATGTTACCGTAGAAGAAATGTAAATTTTGGTGATCTTATGACAAAAAAGCAGAAAAAGTTGTTAAAGAAAATTCTTCTGGCAGTCGCAGTATTTGCCGTTGCCTGCCTTATTTCCTTCCTACTTCCGGACTTTCCCGGAAAGCAGTGGGTTTCCCTTGCCGTCTTTCTTGCTGCCTACTTTCTTGCCGGCGGAGACATTGTCCGCAAAGCACTGTTAGGAATTAAAAACGGCCAGGTATTCGATGAAAACTTTTTAATGGCACTGGCTACCGTGGGAGCCTTTTTTGTAGGCGAATATCCGGAAGGCGTTATGGTTATGATTCTGTTCCAAATCGGGGAACTGTTCCAGGCCTATGCCGTAGGAAAATCCAGAAAGTCCATTTCCTCCCTGATGCAAATTCGGCCGGACTACGCCAACCTAATCGAGAATGGCGAAACCCGTGAGATTTCTCCGGAAAAAGTATCTGTGGGCGATTATATCCTGGTGAAACCGGGTGAAAAAGTACCGTTGGACGGTATTATCACAGAAGGAAACTCTTCCTTAGATACCGCTGCCCTCACCGGAGAATCCCTTCCAAGGGAAGTGTCCGCCGGTGATACCGCTATCAGCGGCTGTATCAACTTACGCGGCACCCTTACGGTTCAGGTTACCAAAACCTCTTCCGAATCCACCGTATCCAAAATTTTAGATATGGTAGAAAACGCCTCCGCAAGAAAAGCACAGGCAGAAAACTTCATTTCCCGCTTTGCCAGATATTACACCCCGGTGGTGGTTATTCTTGCGGTAATACTCGCTTTTGTTCCGCCTATTATTCTTGGCGGTGGCTTTTCCGACTGGATTTACCGTGCATTAAACTTCCTGGTTGTATCCTGTCCATGTGCCCTGGTTATTTCCGTTCCGTTAGGCTTCTTTGGCGGAATCGGCGGCGCCGCCAAGCAGGGCATTTTAATGAAGGGCAGCAACTATCTGGAAGCCCTTGCCAAAACCGATGCTTTTGTATTTGATAAAACCGGAACCCTTACCAAAGGAAATTTCAAGGTAACCAAGCTGGCACCGGTTGATATCAGTGAAACTGATTTATTAAAGTATACCGCGTTGGCAGAAAGCCAGTCGTCCCACCCAATCGCTATTTCTATTGTGGAAGAATACAAAGCAGCATGTACATTGTTGTCCGAAACCGGTTCTTTCTCCGATGTTTCCGATGTAGAAGAACTGGCCGGCTTTGGTGTCCGGGCTATCGCAGAAGAAAAAGAAATATTGGCGGGCAATCTCCGCCTGATGAAAGAAAAGAACATCTCTCTGCCGGCTGACATTACGGAGTTTACCACCGGTACTGCAGTTTATGTAGCCGTTGACGGAACCTTTGCCGGCACCATCTGCGTGGAAGATGAAATAAAGCCGGATACGGTTTCTGCACTGGAAACCCTTAGAAACTCCGGTATCCGAAAGCTTGTCATGCTGACCGGTGACAAAAAAGCTACCGGCGAAGCTATTGCAAAAAAACTTGGTTTAAGCGATGTTCATACCGAGCTTTTACCGGCAGATAAAGTAACCCACCTGGAAGAATTACTTACCCTGCAGCCTTCCGGACACACTCTTGCTTACGTCGGGGACGGAATTAACGATGCTCCGGTTTTAGCCCGTGCCGATATTGGTATCGCCATGGGCGGTCTTGGCTCCGATGCAGCCATTGAAGCGGCCGATATTGTCATTATGACCGACGAACCAAGCAAGCTTCCTACTGCTATCCGCATTGCAAGAGGTACGATGCGCATTGTACGTCAGAATATCGTGTTTGCCCTTGGAGTAAAAGTCCTTGTACTGCTCCTTAGCGCCCTTGGATATTCTAATATGTGGATGGCCATCTTTGCCGATGTAGGTGTTTGTGTCCTGGCTATCTTAAATTCCATGCGGGCATTAAGATTGAGATAACAAAGGAGGAATCAAAATGAGTAATACTACCTGCTCCCACGAGCATCACGGTGACCACGGTACTTCCTGCGACCATCTTCATAATCACGGGGGAAACTTAACCGACCTTATGTCCTCCATTCCCACAGAACAGCAGTTTTTTATGGCAGCGGATATTTTTTCCATGCTTTGCGACAGCACCCGCCTGCGCATTCTCTGGCTCCTTTGCCACACGGAAGAATGCGTATCTGACATTGCCGCCGCCGTAAATATGAGTTCTCCCGCAGTGTCACATCATTTAAGAAACTTAAAGCAGTCGGGACTTATTACCAGCCGCAGGGAAGGCAAGGAAGTCTTGTATACTTTGGCTAAAACAAAAGAAGCCAGTTTGGTTCACAACATGATAGACGATATATTTGAAATTAATTGTCCGAGATAATATACAACAAACCCCTGCTCCATCCGGAGCAGGGGCTCTTTTTAACCTACACTCTTCATATCAAAATCCAACGCATCCCAAATTTCATCATGCACTTCCACCGGAATAATTTCCCGCCACTCCTGATAGCGGTTCTTAAACTCCTCTTCCTGCCGTTGCGCAATCATTTCTTCTTTTTTCTCATGGGTCGCATCCACATCAAAATCCGTTACACAGTAGAAGATGTAGTAATAGTCGTTTTTCTTAACAACCTCCGAAATTTCTCCGGTATTTAATGCCAGCACAGCATCCTCATATTCTGCCGGGAAATCACCGATACCTCCGGTTATCTCTAACATATCGGAATCCTCTGTATTAGCAGAAGCAAACTTGTAAAAGTCTGTAGATTCCAAGGCTTGTGCCCGAAGATTTTCCACTCTTGCTGCCAGTTCCTCCGCTTCTGTTCCTTCGTAGGAAATCCGGTTTCCGGACGCATCAATTTTGAAATTGCGGATAGCAATGGTGTAAAACTTATGCTGAGCCGCTTCCTCGTCCGGAATATCCGTATCTACATTTAAAGTTGTCACCTCAAAGGTTTTTCTCGCTAATAAATTATCTGCGTAAATACGACGGATAATATCGGAATTCACACCATGCAGCAGTAAATCAGATTCCTGCAGCTTTGCCATATAATCTGCCGTCTGACGGTCTACGGTTTGCAGTTCCTCTTCCGAAAGGACTATTCCAAGCTCCGATGCCTTTTGGCATACTACTTTGATGTAAATAATCTGTTCCAGTGTTTGCTCCTTAATTACCTCACCCATGGTATTTCCCTGAGCATCCACCGCATACTGCCAGATTTCGCTGCCATAATACTGCTCGTAATCCTGCTGTACTGCATTTAAATACACCAGCCCTTCCCGGTAATCCACCTGGGTATCGCCAATACGTAACATACTGCCTTCCTGCCAGACGGTTTCTTTCGGTTTATCCTCACCTTTCCGCCCAAAAATTATTGCTGCCAGTACAAGAACCACCACAAAAATCAAAATCTTTAACCAAACAGAACCTTTTTGCTTTCTTCTACGACTCATATCAACGTTCTCCTAACATTGTTACTTCTTCTCTTCCACCAGTTCCAAAAGCTCCGTCAAAAAGCTCTTCAACAAACCGAACATCCAGTCAGCTTCTGCCTTTGGCGTCATTGGTTTTTGCTTTCTTGGCAATTTATAAATAAAATACGGATTTGCTTCCAAAGCAAAACTCAAATATGCTTTTCTCTGCTCTAAAAAGCCCTGCAGCAGCTCCGTTTTTAAACGCGCCTTCGGATACAGGGTCAGTTTAATCTCCCCACCGGATTGCTTCATCTCCGTGATATATGCTGCATGGCACATGGCCTTCAATAGCGCAATCTTCAACAAGCTGTCAAACACAGGAGGAATATCACCATAGCGGTCCACCAGTTCTTCCGAGAGGTCGTTAAACTCTTCTTCGCAGGAAATACCGGCAACCCGTTTATACATATCCAGCTTCTGCACCTCATTACGGATATACGTAGCAGGAATATACGCATCCACCTCCATATCGATTGCGGTTTCAAAGGAATCCTCTTCCCTGCGTTCTCCCTTTACATCCAGCACTGCTTCATTTAACATCTTGCAGTACAAATCATAGCCTACCGCTTCCATATGACCGCTCTGCTCTGCACCAAGCAGATTCCCGGCACCTCGGATTTCCAGGTCACGCATGGCAATCTTGAAACCGGAGCCCAGCTCCGTAAACTGACGGATGGCCTGTAAGCGTTTCTCTGCTACTTCCTTTAACATCTTATCCCGTTTATACATTAAAAATGCATAGGCGGTACGGTTGGAACGTCCTACACGGCCCCGCAGCTGATACATCTGGGAAAGACCCAGCTGATCCGCGTTATCAATTATCATGGTATTGGCATTGGAAATATCCATGCCGGTCTCTATGATTGTTGTGGAAATAAGCACATCAATTTCCCCATTGATAAATTCATACATAATCTTTTCCAGCTGGCGCTCACTCATCTGACCGTGGGCATAAGCCACCTCTGCTTCCGGCACAAGCTCCGCCACATGCTTTGCCACCTCTTCGATGCCATTGACCCGGTTATATACATAATACACCTGGCCGCCCCGCACCAGTTCCCGGTGAATGGCTTCTTTAATAATTTCGTCGTTATGCTCCATGACAAAGGTCTGGATTGGGAGACGGTCCACCGGCGGTTCTTCCAGCACCGACATATCCCGGATTCCTGCCAGACTCATATGCAGGGTTCGCGGAATCGGTGTTGCCGTAAGCGTCAGCACATCGATATTTTCTTTCATCTGCTTAATTTTTTCCTTGTGGGCAACGCCAAACCGCTGCTCCTCATCCACAATCAGCAATCCCAGGTTTTTATAAGTTACATCCTTGGAAAGTACCCGGTGGGTGCCGATAACAATATCCACTTCACCCTTGGCAAGACCTTCCAGTACAGCCTTTTGCTGGGCAGGTGTACGGAATCTGGACAGCATACCGATCGTTAGCGGATAATTAATCATGCGGCTGACAAAAGTGTTATAATGCTGCTGGGCTAAAATAGTCGTAGGCACCAGCACCACTACCTGTTTTCCGTTTTCCACCGCTTTAAAAGCGGCACGAATAGCGATCTCGGTCTTTCCGTAGCCGACATCGCCGCAAATTAAACGGTCCATGATTTTTTTGCTCTGCATATCCCGCTTGGTATCTTCAATTGCCCGTAACTGATCCTCTGTTTCCTCGTACGGGAATAATTCTTCAAATTCTTTCTGCCAGACAGAGTCTTCATCATAAACAAAGCCGTTCTGCTCCTGACGGTGGGCATATAACTTTACCAGTTCCTCCGCCATATCCTTTACCGCAGATTTTACCCTGGATTTTGTCCGGGTCCACTCCGTGGAATTCATTTTATTTAATTTTGGTTTCTTTGCCGCATCTGCGCTGGCATACTTCTGAATGCGGTCAAGACCGGTGGTCGGAATGTATAAAATACCACCGTCACCATATTCAATCTTTATAAAGTCTTTGGTAACCTTTTCTACCTCTATTTTTTCAATACCACGGTAAATACCCACACCCTGGTCTTCATGTACCACGTAATCACCAAACGTCAAATCATTGAAGCTTTGTATTTTTTGTCCGCTGTATTCCCTCTTGTGGCGTTTCTTTTTCTTCTCGCCGCCGAAAATATCACTTTCGGATATCATGACAAATTTTAAGAACGGATATTCAAAGCCCCGGCGCAGGTTCCCATGAATTACCATAATTTCGCCGTTTTGCACTAACCGGTCTTTTTCATCACTAAAGAAGGCCGGCAAATCATAACCACGCAAATCCTCAGCTAAACGGGCCGCTCTGGTACCGGAGGAGGTTACCACAATGGTACGGTAGCCCTTCTTTTTCCAGGAGGCTAAGTCTTTTACCAATAATTCAAAATTAGAATTATACGGGCTGACACTCTTAGCAGGAATATCATACCGCACCTTCGCTTTTAGCAAGTCGAAGGAATAGTCCATGGTGGAAAGAAGTAACACCCGCCGGTTTTCCAAACCGCTAAGTAATGCTTTATAATTAAAAATTACTTCTGCCTGGCTCGGAAGAATATACCCTTTCTCCAGGCGTCCGGTCATACTTTCCCTGAATTCCAATGCGGTAGTTTCACCCTTTTCCGAAATATGGGCGGGCTCATCCAAGACAATCAGGGCATCCTCATCAAAGTAATCAAAGAAGGAAACCGTTTCACTGCTAAAAGAGGTAATATACGAGTCTATTGCTGCATGCCCCGGACAATATTCCAGATTTTCCAGAAATTCTTCCGTTGTGCGGCGGATACGCATTCCCTCTTCATTTTTCATTTGGGAGCGCAGACTTTCTTCCGTTTTTTTTGCTTCTGCCAAAATCTTTTCCCGGCCCTTTTGCAAATCAGCCGGTGTAAAAATATACTCTGCTGCCGGAAATAAGGTGATCTCCGGGATACGTTCCACCGTTCGCTGGCTGTCCACATCAAAGATACGTATGGTATCGATTTCATCACCAAACAGTTCGATACGTACCGGTGCTTCCTCCGTTAACGGGAACACGTCAATAATGCCGCCTCGGACCGCAAACTCGCCGGGCAGCTCTACCTGTGCCTGCCGCTCATAGCCAAGCGTTACCAGGCGCTTTATTAATGCCTCTTCCTCGACCATATCGGCTTCGGAAAGATGCAATGTTTTTTTCCTGATTTCCTCCGGAGGAAGCAGACGGTCAATACCGCCGTCAATACTTGCTATGATCGTTACGGGTTCTCCGGCAAGAAGCTTTTTCACGACCCGCAAACGTTCCTTCACAATGGCATTTCCATGAATGTCCGCATTATAGAAGATAACGTCTTTGGAAGGATACCGTACCACATTCGAATCGTATAAGCGGTATTCTTCACAAAGCTCCTGTGCCTTTAAATCACTGTAAGTAATAATCAGGCGCACCGGAAAATGCTCCGACAGTCCCGCAATCAAGTGGCACTTCTGGGAATCAATACAACCGGTTACATGGGCTGTCTTTCCTCCCCGGAGCAGTTCCTTTTCAACCTCCAGATATTCATTGATTTCCTTTAATGGTTCCAGATACGCTTTCATTGTTCTCCTGTTTTTTCTTCTTGTTAAACAAGTTCATGGCAGCGGATAATTCATCCATTACAAACATCTCACAGGCTCTGGCAGCATCCGCCAGGGCTTCCCGCATTACAGGCTCTTCTTCTGCCGGAAAACGGCCCAGCACATAGTCTGCCAAATCCCAGCCTGCCGGCTTTTCACCCACACCGATGCGTACTCTTGCAAACTCCTCGGTACCCAAATGGGCAATAATATTTTTTATACCATTGTGTCCGCCGGCGCTTCCCTTTTCCCGGACTCGTAACTGTCCCGGTGCCAAACTGACGTCATCATAACAAACAATAATATCCTCCGGACCGGCTTTATAAAAGTCCAGTACGTCCCGGACGCTTTCTCCGCTTAAATTCATATATGTCTGTGGCTTTAATAAAATAACCTTTTCGCCACCGATAATTCCTTTTCCGCACAATGCTTTATGCTTTTTTTCCGTTACACTGATGTGGTGGTCATCCGCCAGACGGGTAATGGCATCAAAACCGATATTGTGTCTTGTACCCACATACTGGGCGGTAGGATTTCCCAAACCTATAATAAACTTCATATGCTTTCCTCTGACTGCTTACTTTTTCGATGTTGTTCCCAGGCCGTCCAAATATACCTCATCATACTGTGGCTCAAAGCCCTTGTAATAGAACAACTCGGATATGGTTACCAGTTCATAGCCTTCCTGTATCAAATATTCAATGAACATTTCTGCTGCATCACAGCTGTTCTGATAAATGGAATGGAGCAGCACAATGCTTCCGTCTCCCAGCTTGGAAGACTTTTTCAGACGGTTATAAATAATCTGCGCGCCATCCTCTTTTTTCTTCTCCGCGTAGTCAACGCTGTCCATGTTCCAGTTTACTTTAATCATAGGAACCTTTATGGAACGTTTTCCGAAGCTTCCGCCCGGGAAACGGACGTAATCCGGTGCATATCCGGTAGACTTCGCAATGGCCAGATTGGTCTGATTAATTTCCGGCCAGAGTTTATCATTCTTTGCGCTTCCGAAATCCAGTTCATGGGAATAGGTGTGGCTGGCCACTTCATGACCTGCTTCATAAACATTCTTTGGCGCATCCGGATACCACTCTTCAATGCGCTGTCCGAGGAAGAAGAAGGTCGCTCTTACTCCATGCTTTTCAAGAATAGCCAAAAGCTGGTCCTCCACCTTCGGATGCGGACCGTCATCAAAGGTAAGGGCAATCATCTTGGCATTCGGATCCAGTTCCCGGATATAAGGCCCGTTGGCGGTTCCGTCCAGATTGTTTTTAAAGAATGCCTTTGCCTCTGCAAGCTCCACCGCATAGGAAAATGCCGGATGTTCCGCTGTTAATGTATTTGCGTCAAAGCAGAATACCAGCTGGTCCTCTGTTAAATAAAACTTCTGATAATCCTCTGCCTGATAAATCTGGTTGTACGTCAGGAATTCATCTTCCGCTTCTGTCGGATAGTTTTCTGCCATATATGTCTGCAGACGTTCTTTTATTACCGCAAAATAGGTATCCTTGATTAAATCACTGCCGGTCACCTGTTTGCCGGTAAGCAGATTGTAAACCAGAGGAACAATCCAGTCTCCCTTTTGGAACACCGTGGAAAAATAGATACCGTTTTCATAGCTGACATAGCACACTTCTTCCTCCAGGCCAAAGATTTCTTCTGCCATAAAGCGCAACCCTGCATCCACCGTTTCATCACCGGAAAATACCATGGTTCTGACCGGAGGCTCCGTTGGTGTCGGTGTTGCTGTCGGCCCCGGGGTCAGAGTCGGAGTTGGTGTAGCTGTTGGTTCCGGAGTCGGTGTTACGGTTGGCGTCGGTGTGGAGGTCGGCACCACAATCGGAGTCGGTGTCACCGAAGGAATGATCACATCCGGCTGCATTACCTCTTGGGACTGATTGCGGTTTTTCCACTCCGTAAAATTGTCATATCCCTGAATCCGCAGCATATAAATAGCTACCAGCAGCGCTAACAAAATAATCCACGTAATTAATAATATTGTAATGGCAACGGTCATTGCACGTTTCCCTTTTTTTCTTGTTTTTCCCATTTTAAAATCCTCTTATTCCCGCTAAAATATATTGAAAGCCTACAAAAAGCCCAATTTTAATATCCTATGTTATGATATACCAAACCGCTCTTTTTCACAAGTGGAAATTCTATATAAACCTTGTAAAATTTAGACCCCATTCTTTAGTAAAAAGTTTCATTTTTGTGCAAAAAAGGAGCCGCGCAGATACTTCTGCACGACTCCTTATCCATACTGATTTACTTAACTCATCCGGCAATTGCGATTATTCGGCACTTTCCAGCGTACCTTCTGCCAACGCCTTTTCATAGTGGTCCAGAATAGTCTTCTGAATCATGTCTCTTGTTCCGGAATTGATTGGGTGAGCGATATCCCTATATTCTCCCTCACCGGTCTTTCTACTTGGCATCGCAATGAAAAGTCCCTTATCACCGTCAATCACTTTAATGTCGTGGACTACAAATTCATTATCCAGAGTAATAGAAACGACTGCTTTCATCTTTCCTTCTTTTGCTACCTGACGAATTCTGACATCTGTAATCTGCACTTTGCGTAAACCCCTTTCTCATTTGTGCGGCTTTTACAACCGCAATCCCTCTTAGATTTCGTATCTAACTTCCTTCTCCAGTACAATCTTCACCTTACCTGGCTCACCAATGTACTGGGAGTTTGGCTTAATGGAGTCACGGCTTTCCACTACGCAGTTTTCAATTACTACGTTATCACCGATATGCACATCATTTAAAATGATACTGTTTTTAATGGTAACATTATTTCCGACATAAACCTTCTTAAACAAAATGGAATTTTCTACCGTGCCGTTTAAGATACATCCGCTGGAAATCAGGCTGTTCTTTACAGAAGAACCAGGATTGTACTTTGCCGGCGGGCAATCGTCGATTCTGGAGTAAACATCCGGATATTCCTTGAAGAAGTAGGTTCTGATGTCCTTATCAAGGAAGTCCATGTTGGTGCTGTAGTAAGCATCTACGGTGGAGATATTGCTCCAATAGTCTTCTAACTCATAGGAGTAAATCTTCTTGGTATCCTTGTAACGGATTAAAATGTCTTTAACCAAATCATAACGGTCTTCTCTTTCTGCCTCTTCAATGAGTTCGATAAGAAGTCTTCTACGGATAATGTAAATACCGGTAGAGATTGTGTTAGACTTAGAAATTAACGGTTTTTCTTCAAACTCTGTAATTCTGCCTTCGTTATCTACGGAAACAACACCAAAGCGGGTTGCATCTTCTTCCGGATCCAAAACCTTAGTAACTACGGTAATGTCTGCCTTCTTTTCTACATGCTGTTCCAAAACCTTGTTATAGTCAAGCTTGTATACGCAGTCACCGCTTGCAATTACTACATATGGTTCATGGCTGTTCTTTAAGAAGCTTAAGTTCTGTGCAATAGCATCTGCTGTACCACGGTACCAGAAACCGTTATCCTTGGTTACGGTTGGTGTGAATACAAACAGACCGCCCTGCTTTCTACCGAAATCCCACCACTTAGAGGAGCTTAAGTGCTCGTTTAAGGAACGGGAATTAAACTGAGTTAACACAGCCACCTTCTGAACATGGGAGTTGGACATGCTGCTCAGTGCAAAGTCGATGGCACGATAGCTTCCTGCCACAGGCATAGCCGCGATGGCACGCTTATTGGAAAGCTCCTGCATCTTTAAGTTATTACCACCTGCTAAAATAATACCGATTGCTCTCATCTGCCATCACCTACCTTAATAATATTCTGACCGGATTCTAACAGTCCGTGCGGATAATCATCAATATTTGTGCCACCGGAAATAGCAACGTTCTTACCTACCTTTACCCGGTTTGGAATGATGGAATTTTCACCGATGGTTACCAAACCGCCGTCGTAAATATCCGGCTTCCATTCATTTGGAACTTCTTCACCGATACCAAGTTCGCATTCCCAACCGATCACGCAGTTTTCAGCGATAATTGCCTTGTTAATCTTGGTATCATGTCCGATTTCAGTGCCCTTCATGATAATAGAATCACGAATTACCGCACCCTCGGAAATTACAACACCCGGTCCGATAATGGAATTGTGAACTTCACCGTAAATTTCTGCGCCTTCACCGATAATCGAGCGTTCTACAACGGCGTCTGCCGCAATATACTGTGGTGGAATTACATCTGCCTTTGTATAAACCTTCCAGAACTCTTCATATAAGTTGAACTCCGGAATCAGGTCGATAAGTTCCATGTTGGATTCCCAATAAGAAGATAAAGTACCAACATCCTTCCAGTAACCGTTAAATTCATAAGCAAATACTCTGTCGCCTCTCTTGTGGCAGTATGGAATGATGTGCTTACCAAAGTCACAACCAGGCTGCTCGGAAAGAGTAAGAAGTGCTTCTCTTAATACCTTCCATGTGAAGATATAAATACCCATGGAAGCTAAGTTACTGCGAGGATTCTTTGGCTTTTCCTCGAAGTCTACGATTCTTCTGGTATCGTCTGTAATAACAATACCGAAACGGTGTGCCTCTTCCATAGGAACCGGAATGGTAGCCATGGTAATGTCAGCCTTGTTCGCCTTATGGAAGTCTAACATTACTTCGTAATCCATCTTATAAATATGGTCACCACCGAGAATCAGAACATACTCCGGATTGAACTGCTCCATGTATTTTAAGTTCTGGTAAATAGCATTTGCTGTACCTGTGTACCACTCGCTGTTGGTACTCTTCTCATATGGAGGAAGAACGGAAACACCACCCACATTTCTGTCCAGATCCCACGGGATACCGATACCGATATGGGTGTTTAATCTGAGTGGCTGATACTGGGTAAGTACACCCACGGTGTCTACACCGGAGTTGATACAGTTGCTGAGCGGGAAGTCGATGATACGGTACTTACCGCCGAAGGTTACTGCAGGTTTCGCGATGGAAGATGTTAAAACACCAAGTCGGGAACCCTGTCCGCCTGCTAACAGCATGGCAATCATTTCTTTTCTAATCACAATTGTCCTCCATTCTTCAAAGCGTAAAAACGCTGTATTATTTGTACTATGAAATGATTATAGCACTTATTTTCGAAAAAGTGAATATTTTTTACAAAAATCTTTTTTATATTTTCTTTTTTTTATTCATTTTTACCAAAGTTTGTCGTTTTATCTAATAATTAGAATGTTGCATATTGGTGATATGTCCCATTTTTGTAAAAGAACCTTTCCATTTTCAAAAAAATGGTCTATACTAATAGCAAATACTACATAAAAAATAAGGAAGTGATTCCTATGTATCAAATTGATTTTAGCAAACCGGTTCACATTCATTTCATCGGCATCGGCGGCATCAGCATGAGTGCCCTGGCAAGACTTCTTGCAAGCCGCGGCTTCACCATTTCCGGCTCCGACTGGCATGAAAGCGACTTAACAAAAGAATTAGAAGCTTCCGGTATCCGGGTAGATATCGGGCAGCGCTCTTCCAATATTACAAATGACATTGATTTGGTGGTATATACCGCTGCTGTCCACAGTGACAACGAAGAGTTCTGTGCCGCACAGACACAGGGCATCCCGCTTATGCCGCGTTCTGTACTGCTGGGACAAATTATGAAGCAATACCCTCATTCCGTAGGCATTGCCGGCACCCACGGTAAAACTACGACAACCTCTCTTTTGTCCGTGCTTCTTTTGGCCGGCGACCTGGACCCTACCATCACCGTAGGCGGTGTGCTTGACTTAATCGGCGGCAATTTACGCATCGGTTCTTCCGATTATTTTGTGGCCGAAGCCTGTGAATACACCAACACGTTCTTATCCTTATATCCGACGGATGTCATTGTATTAAACGTAGAAGAAGACCATTTGGACTTTTTTAAAGACATTAACGATATCCGGGCTTCCTTCGCCAAATATGTGGCACTGGTGCCGGAAGACGGTACTGCCTATGTGAACGGAGAAATCGAGGACTATGCTTCTCTTTTTGGCGATGCAGCCTGCCGTGTGGCAAGCTACGGTATTTTGGACGGCACTGTTTCTTTGGAGAACCCGTCCTCTCCTTATACCTATGCGGCAGCCAATGTAACTTATGACAATCATGGTTGCGGCTCTTTCGATTTTATTGCGGAAGGAAAGTTTCTCGGCCGGGTGCAGTTAGGAGTCATCGGCCGGCATAATGTTTCCAACGCCCTGCCTTCCATTGCTCTGGCATTAAACTACGGGGTTTCCATGGAAACCATTACTGCGGCACTTCCAACCTTTACCGGAACCAGACGCCGGTTCGAATATAAGGGAACCTTGGGCGGCATTACCATTTATGACGACTATGCCCACCATCCGACGGAAATCAAGGCAACCCTTACTTCTGCAAAATGCGGACAAAAGCGCACTGTTACCGTGTTTCAGCCTCATACCTATACCAGAACCAAAGCATTACTCTCCGAATTTGCCGATGCACTTTCCTTATCCGACGTTGTCGTACTGGCAAAAATCTATGCCGCAAGAGAAACGGATACCCTGGGTGTGTCCTCTAAAACGCTGGCAGATGAAATTGCAAAAAAAGGTAAAGAAGTTTACTGTTTTGAATCATTCGACGAAATTGAAAATTTTTTGTTACAGTTTTGTGAGGACGGAGATTTGTTAATAACTATGGGCGCCGGAGATATCGTAAATGTAGGCGAAAATCTGCTGGGCATCTAACTTATCCACAATATCCACAGCTTTTTTCAACATCCTGTTGAAGGTCCAGCTGTGGATTACTTTTTTGAAAAAAGGTCGATTCCACGTGATTTTTGTACCTTTCCACAAAGTTATCCACATTGTCCACAAAACCATTCTACGATATAGGTACACTTTTCCACCTATTTCCGTTTTCTTTGAAATGTGTTATACTCATTCTCGCGTCAGGAAATTGACGCTCTTTGTGTCTTACCGGCACAACTTTACGAATGGGAGCAAGAACTATGAGCACTATTTCACTCAATACCGAACGTAAATTTTCCGCCACCGTGGTGCCAAATTTATTCATCGACCGCTATATGCCGTCCGCCAACGGTTCTTACGTTAAGGTTTATTTATATTTACTCCGTTGTCTTTCCGGTGCGGCTAAGCCGTTTACTCTTTCCACGGCAGCCGACGCTTTAGACGAAACCGAAAAGGATATCATCCGGGCTCTTTCCTATTGGGAAAAAAACAAAGTGGTTTCCCTCATAAAAGAAAACGAAAGCCTCACCGGCATTACTTTACTGGATTTAAATGTGGAACCATCCCTTCCGCAGCCTTCCGAGCTTGCTGCCGGCACCGTTATTTCCATCGAGAAATACCGTCGCGAAAGCCGTCCGGAGGTAACACCGGAAGATCCGTACAAACGCCCGGTTTATACTGAAACCCAGCTGGAAGCCCTTCGTCAGGGTGGCGACATGTCCATGATTTTAGACGCTATTGAAGTATATCTGGGACGTCTGCTTACTCCGCAGGACTTAAGTCTTGTGGCTTTTCTTTCCGACAAGCTTGGGTTCTCCGGCGACTTAATTCTTCATTTATATGAATATTGCATCGACAAGAACAAAAAGAAGTGGGAGTACATAGAAAAAGTCGCCATCTCCTGGCATCAGGAAGGCATTGATTCCGTAGAAAAAGCGCAGGAATACAGTGTCATGTACGACACCTGTTTTAATGTAGTCAATAAAGTGTTTTCTCTCGGCCGTATGCCAATCGGTCCGGAGCGTGACTTCATCCGCAAGTGGAGCTCTTGGAAGCTTCCTACAGAGCTTTTGGAAGAAGCCTGCAACCGCACCATCATGAACATCAGTAAGCCGGATTTTAAATACACCGACCGTATTTTGGAAAGCTGGCACAAGGCCGGCGCCACCACTTTGGCAGAGGTTAAGGCATTAGATACCACCCATGCCTTAATGAACCCGCGCCCTACCGCAACAGACGGTTCTGTCCGTCCGGCTGTCCCTATGACAAAATCCGCAGGAAGCTACAACAGCTATCCGCAGCGTCAGTATTCCAGCCAGGAACTATCCAGTCTGGAAGAAAAATTATTAAAGCAGATGTAAGACGGAGGTAGCTTCATGTCTTTAAAACCATATCAGTATAACGCCATTATGCGCATCTATGACGGGCGTCAGTCCGCCTCCCGCGCCCTGATTACCGTCCGCGAAAAAGAAATCGCGCAGAATCTTCCGGAATATACTGCCTTACAACAACAAATCATCGAGAATTCCATGCGTTTTGCCACAACCGCTCTCTTTTCCGATAGCACTACCGATACAAACGAGCTGCGTAAACAAAATGAAGAACTCTCCCAAAAAAAGACTGCCTTACTTTTGGCTAATGGCTATCCTGCCGACTATCTCTCTCCTGTATATACCTGCAAAGACTGTCAGGACACCGGCATGATTGGTGAAGAACGCTGCCACTGCTTTAAGCAGGCCGTAGTAGATTATGTTTATGCCCAGTCCAACGTAGCCAACAAAATCAAAGAAGAAAATTTCAACACCTTTTCCTTTGATTATTACAACGACACCGTTGTCGATCCGAAAACAAAGCTGACTCCCCGTCAGAACATTCAACGCATTTACGATACCTGTCAGGCTTTTGTCCGTAACTTTGATAACGAGTTTAATAATTTGTTGTTCTACGGTAATTCCGGCCTTGGAAAGACCTTTCTTTCCCACTGTATTGCCAAAGAACTGCTGGGCACTGCCCACACCGTGCTTTACCTTACAGCCCATGAATTATTCGATATTCTCGGCAAGGCAATGTACAACGAAGAAGAGGAGTTTTCTGCATCCTGTGAGCATATTTTAGATTGCGACCTGCTCATCATCGATGATTTAGGTACCGAGCTTGCCAACGCTTTTACCTTGTCCCGGTTAAGCCTGTGCATCAATGAGCGCCTCGTCAACCGCCGTTCCACCATCATCTCCACCAACTTCGGTGTCCAGGAACTGGCCGACCGTTACGGCGAGCGTAATTTTTCCCGTATTCTCAGCAGTTATACAGCACTTCGCTTTTTTGGCGAGGATATCCGTATAAAGAAAAAGCTGGAAAAAGTAGAAAATGCCTAAATCCCTTTGTTTTTTTTCGACATTTCGGTCAAACTGCCGAAAGTAATTTTACTGCCTTGACAAATATGGTAATTCAAGGATATGATAAACACGGTCACCATGCCGTTTTTATACACAACACAATAAAAGAAAAGTATAATGGAGGATAACACCATGCCACAGCAGGAAGACTACTTAGGAACCATTCCGGTAGGAAAGCTCGGAATCATCGCACTGGAAAGTTCGAAAGGAATTGCCAAAAGAGTAGACGACTACATTGTTGACTGGAGAGAAGCCCGTAACCACGAGCATACAGAAACCATTCATTTTAACGAGTACAAGAAAGATTCTTACCTGGTTAATTCCACTTGTCCACGTTTCGGTACCGGCGAAGCTAAAGGCGTAATCCGTCAGTCCGTCCGCGGTGACGACCTGTACATTCTGGTAGATGTAACCAACTACAGCTTAACCTACACCGTTTGCGGTCATGAAAATCATATGTCCCCGGACGATCACTTCGCAGATTTAAAGAGAATTATTGCTGCGGTAAACGGCAAAGCACGCCGTATCACTGTTATCATGCCATTCTTATATGAAAGCAGACAGCACAAGAGAAGCGCAAGAGAATCCTTAGACTGTGCATTTGCTCTGCAGGAATTGGTAAATATGGGCGTAGACAGCATCATCACCTTTGATGCCCACGACCCACGTGTACAAAATGCTATTCCGCTTAAAACTTTTGAAAACGTATTACCAACCTACCAGTTCATTAAGGCATTGCTCCGTAACGTACCTGACCTTGTAATGGACAACCAGCACATGATGGTTATCAGCCCGGATGAAGGTGCCATGGGTCGTGCCGTATACTTCGGAAATATCATGGGTGCCGACGTTGGTATGTTCTACAAGAGACGTGACTATACCACCATCGTCAACGGCCGTAACCCAATCGTTGCCCACGAGTTCCTCGGCAGCGACGTAGAAGGCAAAGACGTTATCATTATTGACGATATGATTTCCTCCGGTGAAAGTATGCTTGACACCGCCAAGGAATTAAAGAAGCGCAAGGCAAAGAGAATCTTCATCTGCTCCACCTTCGGTTTATTCACCAACGGTTTTGAGAAATTTGATAAGGCTTATGAAGAAGGTCTCATCGACAGAGTCATCACCACCAACCTCATTTACCAGTCCGAGGAAATGCTGTCCAAGCCTTACTACATCAGCGCAGACATGAGTAAGTACATCGCACTGCTCATCGATACGTTAAACCATGACGGTTCCATCAGCAACCTGCTGAATCCAAGCGACCGCATTCGTAGCTGTATCGAAAAGTACAATAACAAGCAGACTATTTAAAACTTTCGGAAGGGGTGCTTTCGCACCCCTTCTTTTTATTCCCGTTTCCATCTCTTTCTCTCCCGACTCAGCTGCTTTTCACGAAGACTTGCCAAGGCTGCTTGTCTTTCCGAAAGCGTAATCCGGAGAAGATGGTTTTACTATAACTCGGTGTCGGTGTAAAAGTGATAAATATGGGCATATATTTTGCTTAGGTTTGAGTTGTCAAAACATCCTACGGATGTATCTATAAGAAATGCTTCGGGCGTTCCTGGACAACATGTTGTCCGGAACTGCCCAAATACATTTCTTATAAAGTGCTTACGCACTTTTTTGACAACTCAAACGCCCAATTTTAAAAACATATCCTGCCTTTCTTCCACACCTCCACCTCAGACAATAGCTAAAACCGTCCTCTCCGACTTATCTGCAAGACAAGCATCCTTGGAGTCTTCGGCAAAGCACTGAATGTTGGTCATCGAAATAGAAGGAAACACTGCCATAATCCCCTCCGCTATACAGTACCAAAATCAAATTAAGACTCTCCACTGCCATGCTCAACCATCCGTAGGCCTCCCCGCCGGATTTTACAGACGTTTCACTTAAATTTATTTTCACGTTCAGCACTTTCCCGGCGGCTCCGGGGCGGGCTTTAGCAGTGATATGCCTGCGTTCGGTGTTTTGGCAAGCTGTTTGAGGCGGAGGGGATAAACAACGTAAATGCATTTGGCTTCTTTTCAAAAATGCGGAGCATAAAAAAGACGGTATCTAGGGTGCCTCTGGCAAACTCGTTTGCTAAGAGCACCTATGTACCGTCTTTTTGTATCATCCGTAGGATGTTTTGAAAAGAGCCAAATAGAAATTACAATTCTTTTCCATCCCTCCGGCGAGTTCTTGCAAAACACCGGTAAGCAGGCATAGTCTTCACTGCGAAATCCGGCACGGCAAGCCCCCGTGGGAAGTGGCTGAGTGAAAAAAAATTTAAGTGAAGCGGCCGGTCCGGCGGGAAGGCAGAAGAAAACTTACTGCGGATCCTCGGTCGGGTCAAATTCATCGCCCCAAGAAATGTCCGGCGGAGAGGTGACGCGGTAATCATCGGCGTTGCCGGTTTCACTGTCACCCGGTACGGGAGTCGTTTCCGGATTCTCCGGCGATACCGTCGGCGGAGTAAGTGTCGGTTCTTCATCCGGAGCCGGTGTCACGTTAGCAGGCGGAATCTCCTCCTCTGAAAAAGCAGGAGTTGGTACCGGTGTAATGTCCGGTGCCACATAAGTCCCTTCCACCGGAGTGTACGGCTCAAAATCCTTCACAGGTAAGCCCTCATGAATAATATCCATATAGGACTTCCAAATAGAAAGCGGATAAGAGCTTCCGGACAGGTCCTCGATTTCCTTCGGCAGGTCACAGCCGACCCAAACTGCCGTGGTGTAATATGCTGTGTAACCGACAAACCAGCCGTCTTTTCTGTCATCGGCAGTTCCGGTCTTTCCTGCAGCAATGGCGGTTTCCAGATTCTTCTTTCTGGCAGTTCCACGGATCATAACACCCTTTAACACATCGGTGGTAGTCCGGGCTGCATTCTGTTCATAAATTCTTGTTTTTTGGATGGTATCGCCTACAATTTCCCTGCCATCAATATCCGTAATCTGAATAATACAAGTCGGATTGCGGAACACACCGTCGTTTTCCAGGGCAGCATAGGCACCGGCCATTTCCAACGCACTTGCGCCATAGGTCAAACCGCCCAGGGACGCTGCCGGTACGTAGTCTGTATCTACAATACGGCGGAATTTCATGTTTTTTAAATAACCAAGTCCTACCTCCGGTGTCAGCTCGGCAAACAGCTTCCATGCCACTGTATTTTTGGATTGCTCCAAAGCTGTGCGGACCGTAATTTCTCCCAAATAGGAGCCGGAGTTTTTCGGACCGCCGTCAAATTTTGCATCCAGTACCATGGTATCCGGAGTCAGCCCCCGTTCAAACCATGGTGTATAAATAATCAGCGGTTTGATGGCACTGCCGGGCTGACGGAAGCTCTGATATGCCCTGTTTAAAGTATATCCCGCATATTCCTGCTCCCTGCCGCCCACTATGGCCACCACATAACCGGTTTCATTATCGATACAGACTGCAGATGCCTGCAGCTGATAAATCCCTTCTTCGTTCACATCCGTAAAGGACGCGGTTCCCTCGTTGACAGCATCCTGAAGCAGAGCCTGCTTATCCAAATCGATGGACGTATACACCCGGTAACCGCCGGTATATAATTTCTGCTGCCAGTAAGAATAGGACGCCTCATATCGCTCTTCATAAGCAGCCTTATCCACATCCCCGGTAAAGTCCGTACGGAAGATAAAACCGTCCTGTTCCATCAATGCCCGGATAGCACAGTAATACACATACGTCTCCACATAATTGTGACGGCTGACACTTAACGTTCCCAGTTTAATTTCTTCCGCTACTGCCCGGTCATACTCTTCCTGCGTAATTTTTTCTGCTTCCAGCATCTGCTTTAGCATACGGTCCCGGCGCTCCAATGTCTTATTCATCCTAACCATCGGGTCGTACAAGCTTGGATTATTCGGAATGGCACAAATAAAAATCGTTTCCGACAGGGATAAATCCTTAACGCTACGGCCAAAATAGCCGTATGCTGCGGCCTGGATTCCGTAATAGCCATTACCAAAATAAATATTATTCAGATAGTATTCCAGAATTTCATTTTTGGAGTATTTATCTTCCAATTCCCAGGCAAGAAAAATTTCCACCAGTTTACGCTCGTAGGACACCTCATTGGTCAGGTAAATATTTCTTGCCAGCTGCTGGGTAATGGTGCTTCCGCCCTGGGTAATTTCGCCCTTGTTTTTTACCAGATAGTAAAAAGCACGGATATTTGCCGCAAAATCCACTCCCTCATGGGCGTAAAACTTCCGGTCTTCCGTTACCAGCATAACATCCACCGCCCATCGCGGCAGCTCCTCATAGGTCAGATAATAGCTTGCTTTTTCCGAACGCAGGGTGGAAATCTTTTCACCGTTTGCATCGTATACCACGCTGGTCAGGGAAGACTTAAAATCCTCTTCCTTCGACTGTTCTGCAATCTTCTCCGCTTTGGAACGAAGAGCAAGAACCGGCCTTGCATACTCTCTGTAAAGCCAGATGCCTGCTGCCAATGCTGCCAAAAGAGCCAGGATAATCAGAATCTTGACCATATTCCATATGAACTTTCCAAACGCTCTAAAAAACCGCCTCATACGTAATTCCCATCCTCTTTGCTGCAGCTTCTTCCCGCCCGGTGGAGCTAAGCACCAATATCTGCCGTCCGCACTTCGCCAATGCTAAAATGGCTGATTCCAGGCGCTGGTCATCAAACGCAGTAAAACTGTCATCTAAAATAACCGGATTGTTTTTCTCCGGATCAAATACATCTGCCGCCGCAAACCGCAGGGCAAGATAAAACTGCTCCGCCGTACCGAAGCTGACATCCGAAACCTCCAGATTCCGCTCCCCGGTCACTGCCCTCAGCACTAAATCTTCATCTGCAGTCAAAAGTTCGTAGGTGTGGTCGGTAAATGCTTTCGCATACTCCGACAGGGCAACTGCAAATTTTGTTTCAAACTCTTCATATAACTCCACAGAAAGCTGTTCCAAGGTAGTATGTGCCAGGGAAAGTGCCTCGGCCTCCCTAAGTAATGTTTGTTGCTGCCGCTTTAATTCCCTATAACGTTCTTCTGTAAGTTCACATGCCTGCAATTTTTCTTCCGCCTGCTCCATACGGAGTTTGCACTGTTCCATTTCCGGAAGCAGCAGGGTCAGTTCCTCATAATATGCCTCCAGCTGTTTTGTTTGTTCCGACAGCTGTTCTTCCAGTTCTGTTTTAAGGGCGGTTGCCTCACGGCCGCGTTTCATTTTAGGAAGTCCTAAAGCCAAGCCTATCACCAGCAACAGCAGACTTACCGCAAAACCTACCGGTTTTATCTGAAAAGGAGTAAGAAAAAAAGATACTCCGCAAAGTCCTGCCGCCAACACGCAAAACAGCGTCAACAGCCATTCTCCCGTAAATTTCTGCCGTTCCACCTGCTCCGCCTGCTTACGCTCTGCTGCCACCTGTTCCGATAACTCTTTTTTTCTTTGAATGGCATGTTCCAGCTCCTTACGGCGCTGTACCTCTGCTTCCATCCTGCGGTCAGTCAAATTCAACTGCTCCTGCAAACCTTCTTTGGTAAGAAGTATCTCCCTGCAAGCTGCCAACTCTTTTTCCGGCACCTGCTTTAGCACTTCTTTTTTTCTTACGGTTAACCATTCCAGGCTCTTTTGCAGATTCAGTCCGGCACCCCCGCTGTATGCAAGATTTGCCAGGTAATCCTTTAACTCTGCTCCGAGAAGTTCTTCCGTGCTACAGGAATTTCCTACCCAAAAGGTATTGGTGTACACTGCCTCCGAAGTTAAACCAAACCGGCGCAAGACTTTCTCCGGATGATCAAGCTCCCGGCCGGTAGACAAATCCGTAAGTATTACCTGTTTCTCCGTAGTGAGAAAATTCCGGAACAGACGATATTCCTTTCCCTCTGCCGTAAATTCCAAAATCCCCTGAAAACGTCCATACTCCCAGGGCTTTAACCGGGTATAATCATCTTTTCTTGCCTTAATACCCCGCTCCCGCTCCAAACCGTAAAACATGCTGCGGATAAACCGGCGCAGTGTAGTTTTACCGCTTTCATTGGCACCGGTCGCAATGTTTAGTCCCGGAGACAACCGGAATTCTTCCTGATGAAATTTTCCGAAATCCGATACCGCAAGTCTCGTGATTTTCATTCTGTTCTCCCACTTATGATCTTTCATCCCTGGCCAGCAATGCCTGTAACCCATATTGCAAAGCCAGTTTCTTCAGCTCCGGAGATTCCACTTCTTCCATACGTTCGATAAAACGGCCGACCAGGGTATCCTGCTGTTCTGTCCGAAGCTTCTCCACCGGAAAATCCGGTATAGTTTCATCTGATATTTCTATGACATTCGCGCCCTGTTTTGTAAGCAGCTCTGCCAAGGCTTCCGTATTCCATATCACTTCTCTGCCTCTGGTACCGGTAAGGGTAACCAGATACATGTGCTGCAACCCCTTCTTTTGCACGGCAGCAAGCAGTTCACTGCATAGGGACAATTCCGTGGAGTATACTGTTGTTTCCAAAGTAAGGGGCACATATTCCCGTCTTGCACACGGAATAAACTCCCATTCCATTTCAGAAGGACCGGTTCCCACTTTCTTTATTTCACCAAGAATATACCCCTTTGCACCGGTTTCTCCCCGGTTTAACGGCTCCGGACTGCCGCTGTAAACAATTCGCTTGCTGATTTCCGGACGGTTATGTAAATGTCCAAGTGCCACATAATCAAAGCCTGCCGTTTCCAGCACGCCCCGGTGAAGCGGAATACTTTTATCATTACACAGGATATTTCCGTGGGCCAGTAAAATATTGATACGCTCCGGCTTGTTGCAATGAAGCGCATCGTATCTTGCTTCGGAAATCTGCCTTGTTTCGTAACTCAAACCAAATACTTCCGTGTTCAGTTCCGGAAAGAAAACACTGTCCGCATGGGAATCCATTAAAAAGGTCACATGTTCCGGAAAGGTCACATCATAATAATGGGAGGAAGACAGCAGACAATCATGGTTACCGGCGCACATTACTACTTTTGTATGGCTTAAGCGGCGGAACAGATAGTCCACCTCCTTTACCTCCCGAAGTAATGGCTGTCCATGAAACAAATCTCCCGGAAGCAGCAGCAAATCCACCTGCTCCCGCTCACAAACTTCTATGATATTACGAAACGTTTCCCAAATCTCATTCCGGCGAAGCGGACCAAGGTCCGTGCCGCTTTCCGGCTCTGCTCCCAGATGCACATCTCCTGCATGTAAAAACCTCATGTACGCCTCCACCCCATCTGATTTATTCTTACTACTATCTTAATTCATTCCTGAAGCAAAGTAAACAAGTTTTTCCTTGCCAAATTTCGAAAACTATATTATTATGGAATATAGGTATAAAGTCACAGAAATTTGTTCAGTTAACCATTGCACACACAGGAGGAGTCGTTCATGCATCCAATGAACATATCACTTCAACAAGTCCGCCAGGGCATGATTACCGCCGACGACGTATTAAGTCCTTCCGGCCAGCTAATCATACCAAAAAATACCACCTTAAATCCAAGACTGGTATCCCGGCTTAAGTTATACAACGTAAAAAAGTTATGTGTTATCATTACAGAGGATGTTGCCCAGGATCTCCTTGCCAAAGCAGAAAAAAACAAGCCTCTGAATCCGGAAAAAACAACCCAGGAGTTCAAGCAGTTTAACCGCACCTATCAGGACATGGCAAATGACCTGGAGGCAGCCTTTAAAACCGTAATTGAACACCCTTATGATGCATTTGATCCGGCCCCTATTATCGACCAGATTTTAGAGCTGGCCAAAACCGTAAAAAATACCATGCATCTGATGAGCACACTGCAGCTGCTCCGGGAATATGACGACACTATGTACATCCATTCCTTAAGCGTTGCGCTCATTGCACATACCATTGCATCCCAGCAAAATTTCACGGATGAAGAAAAACGCAGCCTGGTTTTTGCCTGCGCATTCCATGACATCGGCAAGGTAAAAATCCCTGTAGATATTTTGTATAAGCCGGGCCGCTTAACCGATGAAGAATACCAAACCGTAAAGCAGCATGCCCAAATAGGCTACGACATTTTAAATAAGGCACGGTTCCCGGAAGAAATCCAGATGGCAGCCCTGTTGCATCATGAACGCTGCGACGGCACCGGTTATCCATCCGGCCTTACTCTGGAAAAAATTCCAACCTTTGCAAGAATTATTGCCATCGCCGACGTTTACGACGCCATGACGGCACGCCGTTCCTACCGCAAAGAAATTTGTTCCTTTGACGTTATTGCAGAGTTTGAAAACAGCGGTTACCAGAAGTACGATGTCAATCTGCTGTTAGACTTCTTAACCAGCATTGCCCAGTCCCACTTAAACAATCAGGTGCGGCTGTCCAACTCGCTGATTGGTACTATCGTCATGATAAACAAGCACAAGCTTTCCAAGCCGGTAGTAAATGTGGACGGAACCTTCTTAGACTTATCTAAGGAAAAAGATATCACCATTGTCGAATTGTTATAGTTACCACATAAAGAAAAGTTGGTACCTTCCAGACCCGCTCAACGCTAACGGTCTTTGAAGGTACCAACTTTTCATTATGTGTATAATAATAAATTCGATAAAATCGTTCTCTATAAGCCGCGTTCTTTTTTGTATTCTTCAATGCCGCCCCACTTGGTATCTTTTTCGGATAAAATCAGGTCAGCTTCTGTCATGCCTTCCGGCATCGGCCATTCCACGCCGATGGCAGGGTCCTTCCAAAGAAGACCGCCCTCATCGTTTGGATGGTAAAAGTCGGTTACCTTGTAGCAGAACTCTGCAAAATCGGAAAGCACAATGAAACCGTGGGCAAAGCCCTTTGGAATGAAAAACTGCTTTTTGTTTTCTGCGGAAAGTACCACGCCAAACCATTTGCCAAAGGTTTCGGAACCTTCTCTTAAGTCGACTGCCACGTCAAATACTTCTCCGTTTACCACGCGAACCAGCTTATCCTGCGGATAGTTAATCTGGAAGTGAAGGCCTCTCAGCACGCCCTTCTTGGATGCGGACTGGTTGTCCTGCACAAACTGACAGTCAATGCCTGCTGCCGCAAAATCATTATAGTTGTATGTTTCTACAAAATAACCGCGGGCATCACCGAATACGGTCGGCTCAATTACCTTTAAGCCCTGAATGCCGTTGCAGTTATCCGTTACTGTAATCTTACCCATGCAATCCTCCTTGTTTTTAGTACTCAATTTCCTGTAAATACCGGGAAAGCGCATCCTGCCACGTCGGAAGCGGCGTAAAGCCCATATCCGCAAGCTTCTGCTTACAAAGGCGGCTGTTGAACGGTCTTGCCGCCTTGGAAAGACCGTATTCTGCCGTCGTTACCGGAACAACTGTTGTATCATAACCCGCCTGTTTGAAAATCTCACAGGTGAAATCATACCAGGAAATATATCCACCCTCATTGGTGGCATGATAATAACCGTACTTCTCGCTTTCTGCCATATCTACCAGCAGTCTTGCCAGGTCGTAGGTGTAGGTCGGGGTGCCGATCTGGTCGCACACTACCCGGACCGTATCATACTTCTTGCCCACGTTTAACATGGTCTTGATGAAGTTCTTGCCGTTGACACCAAACACCCAGGCAATACGGACGATGAAGAATTTCTCCAGCAGTTCACTGACTGCCAGCTCGCCCTCCAACTTGGTCTGACCGTACACACAAAGGGGGGCATAGTCCTTGCAATCCGGCTGCCATGGTTCTTCGCCCTGACCGTCAAACACATAGTCGGTGCTGATGTAAAGCATCTTGCAGTCCAGCTTTTTGCAAACCTCTGCGATATTTCTTGTACCGCCTGCATTGATGGCACGGACCTTGTCCTGCTTGTCCTCGTCCTCTGCCAGGTCCACAGCGGTCCACGCCGCACAGTGAATGACTGCATCCGGGTTCACCCGGGTAAGCACTTCTTCTACCGCAGAAGCATCGGTGATGTCCAACAATTCAAATGTTGTTGCGTTCATTTCCACATGAGCAGAAGAATCAGTACCGATGTCTGTAAGTACGCCGCTTGGTTCCACCACGTCACTGCCCACCGCCACATGGCCGCGCTTTTTCAATTCATTTACTACGTCATGGCCCAGCTGTCCGGCCACGCCTGTTACAAATACTTTCATATTCTGTTCCTCTATTATCTGTTGCCGTACATCTTCTCGTAGTAGTTCTGATATTCACCGGAAATGATGGTCTCCCACCACTCCTTGTTGTCTAAGTACCACTGAATGGTCTTTACGATACCGTCGGCGAACTTTGTCTCCGGCAGCCAGCCAATCTCGTTATGAATCTTGGTTGGGTCAATGGCATAACGCATGTCGTGACCCTTACGGTCGGTAACATAAGTGATGAGGCTTTCCGGCTTGCCAAGCTCCTTACAAATGAGCTTCACGATGTCGATATTCTTCATTTCGTTGTGACCACCAATGTTGTAAACTTCGCCAACTCTGCCCTTATGGATAATTAAATCAATGGCCTTACAATGGTCTTCTACATAGAGCCAGTCACGCACATTGATACCCTCGCCGTATACCGGAAGAGGCTTGTCGTTAAGTGCATTGGCAATCATAAGCGGAATCAGCTTCTCCGGGAAATGGTACGGACCATAGTTGTTGGAACAACGGCTGATGGTGATTGGTAAACCGTAGGTTCTGTGATATGCCTGTACCAGTAAATCTGCCGCCGCCTTGGAAGAGCTGTACGGAGAACTGGTGTGGATTGGAGTTTCTTCGGTGAAGAATAAGTCAGGACGGTCTAGTGGAAGGTCGCCGTACACTTCATCGGTGGAAACCTGATGATAGCGGGTAATGCCGTACTTTCTGCAGGCATCCATAAGCACCTGGGTACCCATGATGTTGGTCTCTAAGAAGATGCCCGGATTTTCGATGGAACGGTCTACGTGGCTTTCTGCCGCGAAGTTTACCACGATGTCCGGATGCTCCTCTTCAAATAACTTGTACACTGCCTCTCTATCGCAGATGTCTGCCTTCACAAAACGGAAGTTAGGGTTCTGCATGACAGGCTCCAGAGTGGATAAATTACCTGCGTAGGTTAACTTGTCCAGACAAACGATGCGATAGTCCGGATACTTGTTTAACATATGGAACACGAAATTGGAACCGATAAAACCGGCGCCGCCTGTTACGATAATAGTCATAATATATTTCCTCCTAAATTAGTACTGAATCTTGCCTTCTGCAACCTTCTTTAAATGTTCGCCGTACGGAGACTTGCCGTATCTTGCTGCAGATTCCAGTAATGTTGCCTTGTCAATCCAGCCGTTGATAAATGCAATTTCTTCCGGTGCGGAAATCTCGATGCCCTGACGCTTCTGAATCATCTGCACGAAGTCGGAAGCCTCTACTAAGCTGTCCATAGTGCCGGTGTCCAGCCATGCAAAACCACGGCCAAGGAGCTTAACATTTAAGGTACCGTCCTCTAAGTAGATGCGGTTTAAGTCGGTGATTTCCAGCTCGCCGCGCTTGGATGGTTTTACCTGCTTTGCGTATTCTACCACGCGCTTGTCGTAGAAATATAAACCGGTGATGCAGTAATTGGACTTTGGATTCTGCGGCTTTTCCTCTACGGAAATAACCTTACCGTTTTCATCAAATTCCACGATACCGAAACGCTCCGGATCATTTACATAATAACCGAAAATGGTTGCCTTGCCGACGGTGCTGTTGACTGCCGCTTCACGGAGCAGCTTAGAAAAACCGTTGCCGTAGAAGATGTTGTCGCCAAGGACCATGGCACAAGGCTCATCCCCGATGAACTCTTCACCGATTAAGAAGGCCTGGGCAAGTCCGTCCGGACTTGGCTGCTCCTTATAGGAAAGCTTCACACCGTACTGGCTGCCGTCGCCAAGCAGACGCTCAAAGTTTGGCAGGTCGTGTGGAGTGGAAATAATTAAAATGTCCTTGATGCCCGCAAGCATTAAGGTGGACAGCGGATAATAAATCATCGGCTTGTCATATACCGGTAACAGCTGCTTGGAAGTTACCATGGTTAACGGATACAATCTGGTGCCGGAACCTCCGGCAAGAATAATACCTTTCATGTCTTTTGTTCCTTTCTTGTGACTACATTTTTATGTGCAATTTTCGTAAATATCTTCTGTCTGACTATATTATAAAAGGTGACCTTAGGTCACCTTCAAGTACTTTTTTTAATTTTTTAAAAAAATTTATTTATACGCCAATAATGTCATCTACAACCTTGTACAGTTTATGACAGTTCAGTTCATTTTCTTGGATAACCATATTCATGCCTTACTTCTTTTCTACCTTACAATGTAACGAACCGGTTTCTTTATCTACACTAAAGGAGAAATTATGAGCATTCATATAATCCACTCTTTGCTTATTTTCTGCAGAGGCAGGGGTTCTTTCCAGTTTTTTTCTAGTGACAAACGGTAATGTAGGTTTTACTGCCGATGCGTTCATGCCATTCTCTCCTTCCTTTTTACCTTCGCACATATGCGCACTCCTCCATTCGCATTTTGGAGCATGCAAGAACGAACATACTTTCTGTTTATAGTCTACTACATACTCCATACAATTGTCAACACTTTTTTGCACTCATTGTGTCAGTAAAAACCCCGTCCTATTTTTTTCGAGCAATAAATACTCCCGCATCCTTCGTAATTTTAAACCCATACCGGGTCTTTTCTGTTACGTAGGCCTTAAATTCCTTGTATTTGTCTAACAGCATCTGATTCTGGTTGCCGTGGCAGGATAAAATATATTCTAGCAGCGGTTCCGGCTCACTGATGCGGATTTCATCCTCGTAACGCACTAAGGTAATTTCATCAAATACCTTCTCTAACATCGAAGCGCCATTTTCCAGACCAAAAATCTCATATAAATCTTCTGCAGCCAAAACGATGCGGCTGTCGAAGCCCTGCACCAAATGGGTGATTTCTTTCATATGGGCACTGCCATAGGTACTGCAGATAAACCGGCCACCCAGCTTTAACACCCGCTTTACTTCCCGGCAAACCGCATTGATATCCTCACAATAAAACAGCAGATGATTGGCAATCACCACATCCATGGAAGCATCCGCATACGGGATGGCATGGCAATCAAAGGTTTCAAAAGAAAACATCAGCTCCGCCGTTTCCTTAAAATGCTCCGATATCGCACGGCGGGCATCACGGATCATGCCCTCGGAAATGTCCGACAATACCACATGAAAATTTTTCGGCAGTTTGTCCCGGTTCTCCGTCCAAAGGGCCCCATTGCCGCAGCCCAGTTCCAGCACCTGCATACCTTCTGTGAAACCGCACTGTTCAAACAGCCAAGGGAACCAGCCCTGCTTATTTACGGAATAGTCGCGGTGCAGGCGGATTCTGGCAGAAATATTGCCGGCATCCCGGTACTGGCTCTTTAAACTTTTTTCCATGCCGGTTAAATGAATCAGCTCCAGCATGTGGCTCCAGTCCACCTGTTTTTCCTGCTCCATGGTGGTTACCGTATCATCAATGGCCGCCTCCACCAGCTGCAGCTGCTCCATGCGGTCCTTCACCAGCTTTTTTTGAAGCTTTAAGGAGTTTAACAGCATGTGCTGGTCTGACGTATCGATGGCCAGTTCCTTGATGTCCTCCAGAGCAAGACCAAGATACTTTAACAACAAAATCTGCTGCAGCTTGACAAAATCCTCCTCAGTATAAAAACGGGCACCGGACGGATTGCGATAGGACGGCTTTAAAATATTCTTTTTATCATAAAAGCGGATGGTCTTTAACGACACACCCGCCAGCCGGGCAAACTGCCCGGACGAATAATAGCCGGGTAATTTCATAGGGCGTTCTCCTGTTGGAATGTTACCCTAAGTTTACCACGGCTACTTTTTTAATTCAATATGATTTATTATACGCACAGCAACGGAGTTGTCTGATTATCATCCTCCGGAAGTTTGTCCCGGTTCATTAAATCATCCAGGATTTCCAGAAGATGCACCGGATACACCTGATATCTTGCCAAAATGTTAGTTAACTGACGTACCAGATTGAAATTAGGAGAAACGCACTTTACATCCTCCACATCCATCATTTTGCCTCGCTTATCACATAACGCGCACTTGATTCCGTATTCGTAAAGCTCACCGTCTTCGTAAGCTGTATTCAAATGCTTGGATACCGTATAGTATAAAATATGCTGCTCATTTACAGCGTGAATCATTAGTGACGCGTCTTCTTTCATAAATTTCCTCCCTATAATAATTTGGTAATTATTGACATGTAAGTTTCTTACATGATATTATGTAGGGGTAGCTCGCTTACGGACGGCTGATTTTAAAGGAACCGCCGCCCATAAGCTCCACCCATGTCCATTCAATAATGACAGTGTTATCATAACACTTCCAAAAAAAGGAGAAAAGATTTTGAAAAACCAAAATCAAAAAAGTTTCGAAAAAAATATGGTGGAAAAATCCACCAAATATATTGATACCTTCCGTAAGAATATCGATATGTTGATGGCAGAACACGACTACACCATTAAGGAAACCGCTGAAATCGCGGATATTTCCTTTGACACACTGAAAACCTTTCTCTACGATAAAGAAGCTAAGGACTGCCGCCTTTCCACTGCGGTAAAGCTTGCCCGGGCATTCCATATCAGCATTGATGAGCTGGTGGGCGCCGGCACCTTTAAGCCGGAGGGATTGGAAGGCATTAAAGCATACCGCTCCCTTCCGGAAGGCTCTAAACGTTTTCTGGACTGGCAGGTACGTAACCAAAAATTTATCCACGAGCAACAAAACAGCTCCAAGTTTGTTAACGTTATGCTGCCGCTTTGCGCCGGCAACGGCAACCTGAAGCAGACCAACGATTACGAGGTGATGGACATCACCCGCCTTGGAGACGAACTGACCTACAAAATTTTCCTTGGCATTAAAATTCCGTGTCTGCATTACCTGCCTCACTACACCGAAGGCGACGTACTTCTTATAGCAAACGACCGCGATGCCATGAAAGGCGAAAACACCGTGGTTATGTTTAGTGACAACATGGTGATTACCAACCGCCTGGTAGAACACGGCGAAGAACACTACTACGGTCTCCGGGACGGCAGACTGCGCCCAACCGACTTAAATCAGGCACAGGTGATTGGATATGTGGCAAAGATCATACGGGCTTAAAAACTTTCTAAAAAGCTTTCTTGAAAAATGCTCGTCGCTGACGTTTTTCAAGAAAGCTTTTTGTGTTACGGCGCCTATATAATGCCATACTGCTTGTAAAGTTTTTCTCTTGCATCTTCTTCTGCTGTCATGGCAAGGATTTCCTCCATAGGATATCCCTGCTCGGAAAGCACGCGCACCAAATCCAGTGCCTGTAAGGCACCTTGTTTTATTCCTTGCTTTATTCCTTGCTTTATTCCGCGATTTTCACCTCGCTTTTCTCTTGCATCCAAAACCTTACACATTCTGACACCTTCTTTCTGTTCCTGTTCCGTAAAGGAAATTTCCTCATACCGGTTGTCACCGGTAAGTACGTGCATAAGCTTTAAAAACTCATCCACATGGGTAATAATTGCATCATCCGGAACATATTCCGGATTGTTGTACGCATTGATAAAATAATCTGCAACGATTCTGAAATCACTTTGAAACATCTTTACTGTGTCTGGTGACAAACGTGGAATGTCAATTAAATTGACCTTATAGTTTGTTATGTAAGGTAGCAATTTTTGTGTGATTTCGTTGTTTGGCAACTTCGGGCGGAAGCTTTGTTTTAACTCCAATGGGTACCGCCAATTCTTTTCGCCAAAATACAGAACAATGGTGATTACCGGGTAACGCTCCTTTACAGGAACCTGCTTCTTTTTACCGTTAATCTGCTTTTCTTCTTTCTTTAACAACTGGGAGCGATAAGAAGCCCCATCGTAGCCGATACAGCGGAATGGCATATCTCGCTCTGGCTTGGATTGATTTTCCATTCCGACAAGAACCAGATTAATGTCAAGACCGTTCCAAAGCTTGCAAGTGTCACGCTCCTGCTCATGTAGCTTTGAATCATCCGCTTTGTACTGACTGATACCTGTGACTTCTTCCAAGGAGTTGGGAGTCATCACCTGTTGCCCCTGAAACACTAATACATTAAAAATATCCGAAAAAACATCATTCAGAGCAATGAATGTTTTTTCTGTCACATCCTTTGTTTTAATACTGTACTCCTTTCTCCGTCTCTCCCAAAACAAAGATGTATACAAAGTATAAATTATTAATATGCGATAGAATAGAGAAAAACCGTTTATGCCAACTGTTCTAATCTAATTTTAAACTCATCTTCACTTATTCCGGAACGCTCTATTCCGACAGATAAATCCAAAAGGCCGTCCCGGACCAGTTGAAGCAAAGTAAGGAGAGTTCCTTCTGCTTTACCTTCTACTCTACCTTCTGCTTTTCCTTCTGCTCTGCTCATTTCCTGTAATTCAATAATTCCCCTGCACACTTTACTTCCAGCTCCTTCCTCTGAACCGTTTGTTATTTTTAAATTTGCTTTCAGACAAATATTTAGTAAATTTACTTCTTCATTGCCAACACCGGACCAAGTTCGGTTTTAAACTTATCAAAATCTTTGATTTCCTCCGGGACAATCAGATTTAACTTGTAATCTGACACATAATCTAAAATTGCTTTGTCCTGCACATCAAACATTTCGTGCAGGCTTCTGGCACCGTCCCAGGTGCCGTAGTTCCAATACATGGTTATTTTCTTTTGCACACTCTCCCACCTGGGAAGCATAATTCAATGCGTCGTAAAGCATGTTGCGGACCACCATGGCATAGTGGACATCGGCCTGATTTTCAATACCCACAATCAGGTAGGTGACACCGCCGGCTGTTTTAACACAACAGCCCTTTAATACATCCCTTACTTTTTCCACTGCCACTGCACCTTTTAAACCCTTAGGCAAGGCAAGCTCCGTTACATCCTTTTCCGCCAAGTCCTCCGGCTTAAT
>JAGAQI010000070.1 GCA_017622795.1 Lachnospiraceae bacterium | reverse complement strand
CGAATATATAAACTATTACAATAACGAAAGAATTCAGGCAAAAACAAAATGGATGCCTCCTGTAAAATACAGGGAAGCATCCATGTATTGCTGTGCCTAATTCATAAATCAATGTGTCCAGAATTCTGGGTACATATCAATAACGGAAAGGCTTATTTATAAAGCATTATTTGCATTTTAAAGTTTTTAAAAAGGCTTTTTGTTCCGGTGTAATACGGTAGCTTTCCACCGCCTTTTGGATAGTTTTATTGTGAGTCCAGACATCCAGACGGTGTTCTAAAAGATACGGTAACACTGCCTCATACTGCTTTGCCAAAGCCGTGGCAAAATACCACGCCACCACCATTTTTATGTAATACTCTTCCGAGCGGATGGAAGCCACCAGCTCCGGATATTCCGGCCGGAATTCCTCCTCCAAATAGTATTTCATCAACATATTGATACCAAACCGGACCATATAGGTTTCTTTGCTTGCCGTCCATATTTTCACCCACTCATATAGCTTTGCTAAATCTTTTTTCAGCGCCTTAGGTGACATCATATCACAGGTAGCCCAGTTATCTACGTAAGGAAGGAACGCATTCAAAGTTGTGACACATGCATCGAACTCTTTTATGGATTCCAGTAAAAAACCATGAAGATTATTTTCTTCGTAGTACTGATGCGGCAGTTCTGTCAGAAACCGTTCTGCCTCCGGTGTTCCTTTCAGCGTCTTAGCCAGTTTACGCAAGTCAGGAGTACGTACCCCGATAATCACGTCAGAATCTATCGTTGGCATCAGCTTGCTGTGAAACTTTTTGTATTCCAAGTCCTGCAGAGTAAATAATTGCTCAGTTATGCTTTGCATCGTCACTACTCCCAGTTCTTCCATACTTCCGGCTGATAGCCTATCGTTGCCTGTTTCCCATTACGTACAATCGGTGTCTTTAACAGCTGCTGGTTTTCCAGTAACTTTTCTTCTTTATCCGCATCGGATAAATACTGAAGCAGCGCCAGGGTATTCTTATCTTTATTATTTTCATCCAACAGCTTATCTAAACCGCCTACCGCCTGCTTTACGCTGGTAAACTCGCCCTTACTCATGCCTTTTTCCTTCAGGTCAATGAACTGGAACTTAATACCCCGCTCCTTAAAATAGCGGTCTGCTTTCTTTGTATCAAAGCACTTTTTTGTGCCGAAAATTTGGATATTCATATAAATCATCCTTTGTTTTTTATTTTACAACAATCCTATACACTCTTGTTTTAGACTTAAATCCTGTACTCGGAAGCCCGGTCAATACATCCGGTTCGTCTACTGTATAACGATATTTTAGTGTTACGGTAGATTCTCCCGTCTTCATGGCAGTTACTTCGCAATTTTCACTGACACCGTCAATATACACCGCACTTCCGTCCGTTACTTCCCAATCATACACGTTGGATTTTGCACCGAATTGCGTATCCGAAAAATGAATGGTATAGGTATCTCCGACCGACAAATAAATGGTGTCATCAAAGGAGGAGCCCACTTCAGCACTTAAAGATACCGCACATAAAGCTTCTATTTCCGCCGGGGTACCGGAAGTTTCGGCATAAATGTAATACACAGCTTCTACATCCTTTTCATAATACAAAACACGTACCGTTACTGCATTAAAATTACTGTCCGTAATTTTAGGTCCTACCCAGCCACCATCAACGGTTGCCAAAAATAATGGTTTATTATTCCAGTTCCAATGAGTAATGTTTGCTTTTTCGTTCGGTTTGTTATAATACCGTTCTCTTTCAAAATCACTGTATTGGAATATATCCCCTGCCATAACATAGTTCATTGGCACCATAAAGCAAATTCCTTCATTCCGGTAATAATCATCCAGCCACAACCATTCTTCCATTTTATCCGGATTCTTCTCATTTCTTGCAGTACAATGATAGGCTTTACCGTCACGAAGTACCATAGCGGTGTTCAAAGCAGCAGACAATCGTCCGTCAGAGGTCTGATACGTACCATCCGGCATACGATACAAGCCTGCTCCTGCAGATGGTCCTTTTACAGAAGTATCCGCCACAGATCCATCCATTCGGAAACCTAAGTCATACTTTGTCAAATCGGAGGAATACACCAAATGAAACTCATCACTGTCCGAAGACCAAATACATAAGTTACAATACACATTATCCTTATACTGCATCTTAACTTTATCTGCATTCGGTAAGTAATCGCAATTAAATCCCCATGCTACAAACGGGTCACTTTTATACTGGAAAAAGTAGGAATCTACCTCGGCAAAGCCGTTCTGCTTTAACATTTCCATATACTTTTCTATGGTTTTCTGACTTACCGTATATTCTATATATTGTGTTGCTTTTCCCTGTTCCTCTGAGTCACCCGTCACTGCTTTGCCGTTACTCCATGCCCCTAAATCCTGAAACGCATTCTTGGGTGCTTGTACCAATGTTTTGGTATCTACCTTCTGCGCTACAAGCTCTGCCGCCTTGGTCGGAACCGGTGTTGCAGTTGCCTTCGCCTGCGGTTTTGGAGTTGCAGTTGCCTTCGCCTGCGGCTTTGGAGTTGCAGTTGTTTTGACTTGCTGCATTGGAGTAGGTGTTGGGGTTCCGGCTCCATTTCCCTTTCGTCTTTCCGGCTTTGGCGTAGGTGTTGGGGTAGGCGTTGGGGTTCCGGCTCCATTTCCCTTTCGTCTTTTCGGATTTGGGGTCGCAGTTGCCACCGGTTTTGTACCGTTTTCCTCCACGTTATCTTTTAAATCTGCTCTTTCATAAGGGTTCACATCAAGGACTTCACAGTTTTGGTAACCCTCTATGTAAAACGTAACTTCATATTCATCGTAGTATTCACTGTAACCATATAGTATCGTTAATTCATCTGTATTATTTTCATAAAAAGAATAATCATTCCAAAAAACATCCGGCAGGGCAACCACCCAGCTTCTATGCAACTGAAACGGACCATCCTGCTCATATGTATTTTTATATTCAAGTAGGTTATCGTCTATCTGATGCACCATATCTGCATATTCCAACACTTTATCAATGAAATCTGTTTCCGATCTGAAATAAGCGATAGCCAGACTTTCTCCCGGGGCAGACTGCATAACATTATAAGAAGAGCATTCGCCAAAGTATAGTTCCGGATTCAACAGCGTATATAATGTTCTGTTCTCCAAATATGCAAAAAATCCACCTGCTGCTACCGCAAGCACAACAAGTACACCGGCAAGAACAGCAAGCAGTTTTTTATTTCCTTTTCTGATTTTTTTCATAATTTTTTTGGCTTTTTTGATGCTCTTTCTGATTTTTTTCGGCACAATTATCTCTGATTCTACCTGCTTAGCTTCAGAATCTGCCTGAACTTCTTTTACCTCTTCTGCAGCTTCTTTCCTCCACACTTTGGTTCCGCAGTTAATGCAAAACTTTGCAGTTTCCGGCAACTTACTTCCACATTCCTGACAATACATGAAGCCACCTCCTCGTTGGTACTGTAAATCTATTATAAAACAACAAAAAAAAGTTTGCAATAAATAGTAGCAAACCACAAGTATAATCACGTATACCATTCAAAAAAGTTTTACTTCTCCGGAACGATACCCCCATATCGTCCCGGGGAAGGACCCTTCATGCATTTCCCTTTGCATCATCGGTCATGTTACAGTCAGGCTCTTCTAATTTGTAAATTATCACTCCTTTCCAGTTCCTATTTAACATGTCATATCGTGAACTAATAAGCTTATTACCATACCTATGTAAGTTATCTCTATTTCAATTTTTCCAAGCTGCCACATTGTTTTACTGTAAAATCAATGCATTTCACTATATGGAATTCCATCCGGTATTGATAGTTTCTCCTGCACTCTCTGCAAAAACACAGCTGCATCCATACAATTTTCGTAAGTAATGTTTCCCGAAGCATTCAACGGCCATCCCTGAAACACAACAAAAAGCATTGGAAATTCCGGCAATTCCTCCATATTTCCCAGAAAATCAGGTGCCGTAAACTGATACGACAGTCCATATTGAGAAGCAATATAATTATGATTTGAGATAATATAAGACGTAACCTCCTCTAAAACAGCTGCCACAATAGCTTTTTTCTGCACTTCTGTACAAACCGCAGGGTACTCAAATTTTATTTTTTCAGACCAGATACGGATAAGCATAGCATTGTTCTCGTCCTGCTTTTCCGAAATATAATTAAAGAACGCTCCATCCTCTTCCACTAATACAAGCAACGGAACATGCATCATTATACTTTGTTGCTTTTCTTTTTGTTCAAATATCTCTGCAAAAATATACAATGCTTCAAAGAAGCTGTTTACAAAAAACTGTTGCTGCTTTTCATCTGTTTCAAATAATACTTTTTCATACTCCCGGCCTGTATTTTCTATTGCATTCAGCAATGCATGTTCTATACGTTGTTTTTCTTTTACAACAGCATCATATTTTTCCTGTTCTAAGAATAGTAATAAACAACATGCCATATAAAATATCATAAAAATAATAGCAACATGTCCCTGCTTCACTCTGTATGTACCTTTCCATCCTGTCTTACTTTTTCTTGAAGCAATGAAAGAAATTTGTCCCGCTTCATAAGTCTTACTGTCACAAAATCTCCTGCCAAAAAGCATACTTCCTGCTTTTCAGCCAATTCCAGAAAAATCTCATTCCGGGATATCTTCTGTTCTGCTTTATAAAATTCACAGGTAAATACTGCCTGTTTTTCCAGGCAAGTCAGACAATATGGGAATCGAAGATAATCCGTATAACACCGTTCATTACAATCTCCTCCGCATTGTTTACATTTTTCATTTTCGGATACCACTGTTATATAAAGAGTTTCTCCCTTACAGCTAATCTTAACCTGCTGTATTCCACAGTAGTTTTCGTCAAATGAATCTTGCCATTCGTCGCTGTCAGAAGTAATAATTTCTGTATGCGAATCCATATATTCAATCAAAAGCGATACCTCTGCACTATTTAACTTACTTCCGCATTTTTTTAATACAATTGGGCTATCAACCGTGATTTGCCTTGGTATTTCCCGGCAATATGGACACTTTACTTCACCGGTTAAATTAAATTCCCGCAGTACCTGCTCTGTATTAACTAATTCATGCCCATACTTACACTCCACTGTTCTTGGATAGCATAAAATCTCCACCGGAATCTGATAACTGTTTTCACCTAAAATTAATTCTAAATATACTACCCCGGATTGTTCAGCCAAAATTGGAGCAGCCTCTGCATAATACGAACCTGTCTCAGAAGTTATCCGGCATAAAGTTATCAATGATTCTTTCTCATATACTTCCTGAACCGGTCGTACCGCTTCCACCTCCCACCCGGTTTCTTCACCCGGAAGAGGTAGCCATTCCGTGCTCTCTGCTGCCAAAATAGTTTCATTTGTTTCCTTTTGCAACCTTAATTCTTCTGCAGATTCCTCAGAAACATTCCATTGGTACTCCTGAATTATTACCGGTTGAATATTATTTCTTTCTGTAAAGTATTTTAATAAGTACTCCCGGGGAATTTGAGCATACACAGGTTCCGTAACATACTTTGTTCCTTCAACCATTATACTGTAATTCTGATTTACATTACCAAGATTGCTAACCAGCACCTCCAGACTCTCCTGTGTAATTTTTCCCCGGACAGATACCTCTTTCAAAAAATTCTGTACAATTACTTCAGCATATCGTATTTGAATTTCATTCCGCCAAAAGCACAAAAACCCAAAAAGCATTCCTATAAGCAATGCAAAAAACAAAAATGTATCAAACCACTGTTCCATCCATTTATGTATCATTTAGATTCCTTTCCCTCAATAATACTCCAATATGATTTGTTGCATATTTCTATCATATTTGACCGATATATATTTATCCTAATGATACTTCCTTCATTAAACATACAGTATCCTTCTGTATGAAACTTCATTTCGTGCTCTTTCCAAGAAACATAATAATAAAAAATATTTCCGTTTATATCTGTTTCTCTCCGGTATTCGTCTATCTCTATTCCTATTACAGACCCACTTTTTACTAATCCGGAATATAGCTTTTGATAATCCGTAGTTGTAAGTTTTCCTGTATTACATAAGTTTCCAAGAAAATTCTCTACTAATACCTGCTCCCATTGTCCACGTAATTTTTTATCTTTTTGAACACAAACAAGCGATGTACCAAGAATTATTACTACACTGATTATCAAAAATACTCTTTGCATCATCTGCATTTATTTGTTCTCCTCTTCATACAAAATTTCTACAGAAGAATGGGAAATCAGTCGGCTTAATGCATGATATGCGCTTTGATATATATATAAGCTTCGTAGCAAAACAAACATTGAAATAACATAAATGGCCAATAAGAAAGAAAAAGAAATATATTTTTTTACTTCATTCATTATTGCTGTATAAACACCACAGAAGATATTTCTCTGTTGTCATCATAAATCACCGCAGATGTGAAGGATGCATTTGGATTGATATATTTCTCCTTATTATTCTTGTCTATAATTTCCTGCAGTATTTTAGAATCATTTGCATGAAGCGACGCATAGGTATAGCTTTGCGGTTCTTTTTTTTCTTTTACTGTGTATCCGTTGGATACTATAATGGTTACACCATCATCTTCCTTTACTGTTTTCAATAAATCTACAATCTGACTCCCGGATGCTGTAGAGTTATCATAATTTTTTAACTTTGCATTATCAAATTGGGAAACAATTTCATCATAATCACTGATAGAACTATTAATGCTGGCATTCCCTTTCTTGTAAATAGTAACTGATACAAAGCATATTGCCACAACAATTAAAATTCCTACTGCATTTTTAATAAAACTCTTTGATGCACTCATTCTCTTACTCTCCTTTTTCTATTCGTATGTTATTTATTACCCCATTTTCATCCCGTTCCACTTTACAACGGTATTTTTTTAGGGGATTAATATATTTGTCTGATGCTATATCTCTTAATTCTGCACACTCAGATTGCTCTGTTACTGTAAAAATACTATTTTCAGTTGATACGTACACCGGAAGACCATATGTTCCGATTATCTTTTTTATATAATTAATTGCCGTCATGCCATCAATTAGTAAATCTTCATATTTTACTATTTCGTATTCTTCCAGTTCCATTATCAGTCTTCTTTGTTCTTCTTCCACTAATGAAGTTAACCTCATGGAACGTTGAAACATCTGCATACTGATTAGTATCAATGCCATCAGCAACGACAGTCCAACTGCCTCCATCAAAAACTCTTTACTAATATGCATAACCTATTCCTTTCCTATATTTGCATTTCTTCCAAAAGTTCAAAAACCTCATATACTCCGTTTAAAGAATACATAAAAACAGGAAGAATAAAGTATCCTCCTACGGCAAGCAAGGACGGAATTTTACTCAGCAGCTCTATGGTGTCCTTTTTATTTTCCATCATAAAATCAGTTTCTAACTGTTCCATTCTTTCCAAAAGCTTCCTGTTACTTTCTATCTCCGAAAATGCCTGCTCAATTCCGACTTCATCTACCGAAAGAAACGCATCTGCCAGTTCTTCAAAGCTCTCATGTAATGCCATTCCTTCCTCTTTCAATCGTAAAAGCGCAGTTTCAGAACCACTACCATACGAATTAATACACGTTTTCAAGCAATTTCTGTAATATCTTGAAAAAACCTCCATGTCCTCTAAAAGGCTTAGTATAGTCATTCCCTGTAGCTTACATTCCATAAGTATTATAGATTGAAACTGACGTATTTCAAAAACCGCTTCTGAGCGTATTTGCGAAGACTGATGAAGCAACTGAAGCACATGAAAAAAGCTGATTCCTACACTAAGAAAAAAACTAATAACAATTTCAGCAAAAGATAAACCCGTATTTTGATATTGTAGCGTTCTATTCTTTATTTCTCCGATTACTGTCTGTTCTACAAAGTCATTGTGTAACCGGACTCTTTCTCTAAGAAGCATACCAATTTGTTCTTCTCTCACTATATTCAAATTAATACATCTTCTTGTCACCTCTAATATATGTGCTTCTATTATTTCTCTTTTCTCTTCATCCGCAACCGGTAGAAGAACATTCATTTCTATTGTCCCATACAATATTGCTTCTTTTTCTTTCTTATGAATTTCCACTCCTGTTATTATAAAAACAGTAAAAAAACAAAAGGTACTTAGTAATAATCGAAAGCAAAAACGACCATAGCTTACATTCTCTCCCGCCTGCAATAATAAGCGCCGGATGAAATAACTGAACTTTCCCTTAGCCCGGTCCAAATACCGTATAACGTTAGATACCTGCCCGATATAATAAAAAGGTTCTGTTTTAAACAGACGCTCCTTCACTCCTTTCGCAAAAAAAGTCAGTTCTTTAGCTTTCACAATCATTATGTATATAAAAATTGTAATACAAAATACAACAGTTTCTAAAAGAACTCCTAAACCGGCATAAAAATATTCCAGCTCCGGTGTAAATTGTTTTCCCCATTGTTTCAATAGCGGCATCATAAAGAACGGAGTTACTGCTACAAATATATAACCGGAAAATTCAAAGCCTCTTTTCTTTCTTCGATATATTTCCTCCATAAGTTCTAAACGCAGATACTCCATATTTTCAGAAAAACACCGGTTTCCCTGCTCTGAAACTTCATATGCCTGTATCAAAAACAGTTTCATAAAGCGATTCTTCTTATCATTTTCAACATATGCCCGTACTTTTTCTCTCCTGTCTCTATCATATAATATCTCAACTACTTCTTCTGCCAACCTTTGCACTTCATATTCCATTCCATCTGCAGCAGTAAGTATTGCATTACCTATATGATGGCAGGCTGCATACCTATGTTTCACCCTGGAAAAAAACACAAGCAATTCGTAGTAAATCCTATTTTCTTTCTGATTCAAATGGTATCCCGGAACCTCCATGCAAAGCAGATAAAGTGCCAATAAAATACTTTCTGCCATGTATATTCCATCTGTGTTCTCAAAAGAATTATTCCATGCAATAAGCAGAGCAATAGCTAAAACAGAAAAAACAAGCAGTTCTTTCTTTTGCTTTTTTATCAGTTTTGTCAGCTGCTTCTGCCCATAAGGACATAATCTTAAATATTTATCCCGCAAAAAACCGGACAAATTCCAAATACTCTTCTTTTCCCAATACTTGCTTTGCTCTTTCATATGTTATTTCACTTGGAGAATTAAGTAAAACTCCCTGTTCCTTTTCTTCATCATATTGATAAATTGGACGTATTTCATAGGTGCTGTATTTATGTTGCTGCTTATTTAGCTTGGGAACAATTTCAGTAATCCGTTGAACATAACGTCTTCCCTGTTTCACCCTTAAATGTACATCAAAACCCAGACATCTTACTACATCAAGTTCCGCCAGCAATTCTTCTGAATATCCTCCATTACAGAGTTTTGCATTCACAAAATCCGCTATCATATGCTCTGTAGTAATATAATGAGCAGAAAAAAACAGTTGCGAAGCAATTTTCGATAAATCCATTGCCATCATCGCCATGGAAGCTGAATTTATTTCTCCAATAGCAAAAATCTGTCCCGTTGTTTTTCTTGCAAATGCAAGTACTTCTTCTGAAGGTGTTCTTTCTGTTACCCTCATAGTCAAAGAATTTGCTTTAGGAAGAAAACTTCTGATATTCAGTTCAAAAGAATCCGCTTCGATTACACGAATGTTCATATCCTGTCTTGTTTCAGCAAGGCAAGCACGGAACAATGTGGTTTTTCCCGAAGCCATTTCTCCTGTAATCGCCATATTCCGTCCTGAACGTACTAACTGTCTTAGAAGCTGCGGTACGATTTTTTCCTTCTCATAAACAGAAAATAATTTTTCAAGTGACACTTCTTTTATTGTATCAAATTTACGGATCAATCCAGCCCATGCCTCCGTCATTGGGGGTCTGGATACTGAAATTCTCCTTCCATCCACTGTATCAACCACTAACATCGGATGATTTTTAGTCAGTTCACCATTTCCTGCGTCTTGAATTAAATTTCTTAATACCCGTTGCACTTCCTTTTCTGTTTCAAAAGATAGCGCTTTTAACCAAATGGTAGTTCCCCGTACCATAACATGAATACCGACTCTGCAAATCTCCCTTGCATTATCCTCACGAAAAAAAGTATTATAATCATATTGTTGCTCAACTTGTCCACTCATTCCGATTTGAATTTCTTCCAAAGATCCCTTCTGATAATTCAGAGTATCAATGATTCCAAGTCCAACTGTTTCCGCATATAAAAGCTGTACTAAGACTTTTAACTCTTCGTCATAAGTCAAAACAGGATTCTGATTCATATAAGCCCGAGATATTTCCTGATGCGAAACCGTGTACGTATCTTTCCCCCATCCATACAATTCACATAAGCGCCTAAATCCGTAGCTTTCGTTTTCATGCTCCATATCAAAAATCAGCACTTCGAATTGTTGCCACGGAGTCATTTGCTTCGGGTCATTGAACGGTATCATCCGTAATACTTCTTCTCTGCTTATTTTCAATTCCCGAACAAGATACGTTTCAATCAGTTCCCGCACTGTTTCACGCGCCCCTCTGTTTCCTGAATTGCAGCTACGCACACAACGAGATATCATCCTTCGATGTTCTTCCCGGCTTTCATGAAGTCCTTCGCTTATTCCCACATCCTTGACTGACATCTCTGTATAATCCTGAAGCATTTGTAATACTTTCATCTTCAAATCCGGAAATGAAAATATTCTTTCTGAGGATGTTGGCAGCTCTTTTTGTTTGAAAAATAAATTCATAATTTTCCTCTTTTTTTCTCACCTTCTGGTTTTTATAGATAAAATCAAGTGTTCTTCCTTCTGCCATTGCATCAAAGAAACCTATATTAAGCGGTACTTCCCCGAGTAGCTCTCCCTGTATATTTCCTTTTGTTTTACGCATGTAACAAGTTTTATTGAATTTAGAATTTTCCATATATCCTCCCAGTAAAATAAAATACTTTTTTCCTGTCAGATATTCTGTTTCATATGTTTCAAAATTTTTCCAACTAAAAGGATCTTGCGGCAAAACTACTACCACTAAGTCCGCAGCATTTATCCAATGCAGCAAATCACTGCTTTTCCCGCTTTTCAAGTCCAAAAAAACAGCGTCAAACTCATTTGCCATTACCTTTGTAATAATAAAGTGAATCAGTTCATCATATTTCATTTCTTCCATGTTTGGATAAAAGAACAAAGATTTCATTATAAGAGGGATACCGCTATGTCTAACCTTTTCTGCTGTCAACATAGCCTGACGTACATTTAATTTCAAAGACGATATTCCTGATTTTTCATATATTTCTTCTTTCGGAATATTTTCATACCTGTAATCCAGTTTTTTGCCCAAATCCGTGCAATCAGAGCCAATATGGGTGATTGCAATACTATACTCCGGAAATTCCGCGCCAAATATTCCTGCTATAGCGCACATAGAGGAAGTAACCTTTGCTTTCCCTACGAAAGGAGACCAAAAAGCAATTATTTTACCCATACAGTATTCCTCCTAAAACCTTTTCATCGCATCGCGAATACTTCGTTCCGGACACTCCACGGAAAGAAATTTCAATAGAATCATCAGTGCCCGCTTCATACCTGCTGATAACTGTTTTACAGTACATTTGGAATAAGAACTCAGACTATATCTCATTCGAATATCACTTTCGTCATATGGAATTTCACAATAGCTGTTCTCATTATCTGCTAAAATGGCTAAGTATTGTTCTGTATGCTTCATAGGAACCAGATTTCTTATCACTAAATATTGTTTTTTCCCCCAATTTCCAATCTTTCGTAATAAAGAAGCATGCGCCGGTACTCCGTCCGTCACCATAATCAAAGTTTCGCACTCATACAGCTTAGGATGAATCAAACGATAGCCAAATAAGTAAAAAATGATATCATACTCTTCATAGCTGACCCCTTGGCCTGTAACCAAAATCCCGTAAAAGTCATCTGAATACAACTCCTTTTTCATGTCATTTTTCAGTTCTAAAACCTCCAGTAGCATTTCCTGTTCTGTGCGGTCCACTACAGCCACTTTTTTTCCTAATACAGTAAGAATTTTTGCTAAATATAAAACAATATCCTCACATTCGTAGCCTACAAATCCAACTAGTTTCTCCATCCTGCTTCTTCCTTTCCGGCGGCTCCGTATAAAATTCTGATTCCCCAGTCTCTTCCTGCCGGCGGACGTACTGCTGTAATGCATGTGCCATCATCCTGAACAAAATCCAATATCGGTTCCATCATAGTTAACTCACCTTTGTTTTCCAAAATAAGTTTATATTTGATTATTCTTATCAACTCCTCTTTGCTTTTTATAGCCAGAAAAGGAAGGCGTATTATGGAACCATTCGAACAAACTGCAATTCGTTCTTCTGCCGATTCCTGAGCATAAAATGCAGGACACAACTCTCCTATCAAGAATCCGTCCGGAGCAGCCCTCTTCAATACTTCCAAAACATCCAGTCCCAGGCGATCCATCAAGCTTTGTACAAAAAATTCTTTTTTCTCCTCATCAGATAAAAACAATCTATCCTCTTCTAACCATTGCAGATAGACAGCTTCTATATCTTCTCCCGTAATAACCGGAGTACTCTCAGCTCCTTCTAAAAATAAAAAGCATTTTCCATAATCCTTTTCCATTACGAATAATATAATTTCAAATTTTTGTCTTGGTGAAAGATACCCTGCCTGATTAAACGGAATAAAAAAACGCTCAATATCGTCTACCGTTATTCCTAATTCCTGAAACAGCATCAGATATAATTCTTCTTTGATCAGCTTCTTATCCAAACGCATCTTATGCAATACACTTCTCTTTTCTAACTGAACTTTGAGCCATTGAAAAAAATCCTCATCTCGTAATTCTAAAATCCTTTTCATTACTGTTTCTGCATCAACCGCTCTTCCAAAGCTGTTCTGCTTTCTCCTTCTTTTTTTTCTTTTTTCAAAATTTTAAGAACTTCTTCGTTTGCGATATAGGTTATCTCCCCTGATTCCTGTGATTTATTTTCCGGATACTTTACCGCATATAATTTTGTATTGTCATATACATTTTTATCCGCTATTGCAGATGAAACAAGCAAAATTTCTTCTTCCGATAACTCCAAGACCATTCCTCCGGAAGCAGTGCATCTTACCAGTATTTTGTCAACTAATACCGTATAATCTTCTGCATTGTTATACCGTATTCTTATATCCACACGGTCTCCGCTTTGTAAGAACTCCGGGATATCTATTTCTGAAATAAAAACTTCCCTGCTTTGAGGATTATCATATTCTAACATTGCATCTGTCAGATAAGTACCCTTTTCCACATCATGATTTATTCTCTTACCAAATGCATCCTGAGATGCAAACAGTTCTTGCGGAACATCCATATATCTAAGTTCCTGACATACATTTTCCTCTGTGATTATGGTTCCCTTCGGCAGATTCTTTGTCGCAGAATATACATTCCTCTGATAGGAAGCCATTTCTCTTTCACGTAATTCTAATTGACCCTGACATTCCTCATACTTTTGATATATCATTACAAAACCGACTACTGAAATTAAGGAAATTACCATCCATCCTGCTTCTGCTATTTTTCTCCAGTATTTTCGCTTATAACTTCTTATAACACTCACACTCCCTTTCTTTTGTTATTGCGTTCGTACAAGAGTCTGGCAATACGCCGGATTCCAAATAAAAAGCTATACTGCAGACTTTTCGTTGAGCGATTGTCTTTTATAAAATCCTCTAATTTTCCTTCGATACAAGCTTCGTTAAATTCATTATTTTTAGTAATACTTCCTATATTTTTCTTTATAATTCCATATTTTGCCATTTCATCATAATAGAAACTCCTATTACCCCTTATGTTTTCTTCCAATACAAATATTGCTTTGGGAATTACTGCCGAAAATCGGCAAAAGAATTTTTGAATTTCAATTTCAGCCTGTGGTAAGAACACGATAATGATATCTGCTTCATCTAGTACATTTTGAAATGATAAGTAATTTTCTCCTGCTATCCCTAAAAGATAAAAGGTACCCTCAGAAACTTCATAAGAAAATATTTTCTTTTCTCCTACATCCGGAGGAAACAGAATAGTCACTCCTTCCGAAGGTCTTTCCAGAATATTACCTTGCCGGTTCTTCCTCATATTCCATAACGCATTAGAATATTCGGATGAATCATACAAAAAGCAATATGGTACATGGGCAATTCCATCTTCTTTCATTTTACTTAGAAAGCAGTCCTGAAGCATATGATTACTAATGTAATTACTGCCTAGTACAACCTCACAATGAAATTCCGATGACAGAATTATTCCAATAGCAGCCATATAGTTCGTCACATCATCAGATATACTGACTCCGTTCCAAAAAACCACTTTCATACAGACACTCCTTCTCCTGTCATAAACAAGAAATGATAACTTTATTTAGTTTTTATACCGGGAAATTGTTACTGAACTGTAACAGACAGAAAGAAACTAATCGGGGGAATATTAAATTGGTAGTTTCTTTGCTTAGTAATATGATAGTACCTGTTTTCGATTTTGTAAAGTTTTTTCTTCCTTGAAACATCCACAAATCTTTCCCCTTATTTTTGTGACATTTTTACAAAAAAACAAGCATAAAATATAGAAAAAAAGTCCTTCAAACCCTTTGTTTATCGGTCTTTTTCGTATTATTTCGATAAGGAGGAAAATATACACATTATGAACCCTTTTTCCATGAGTTCCGACAGCGTACTGAAAAAATTGGAGACAACAAAAGATGGTCTGAGTTCAAAATCTGCCCGTGAACGGTTACAAAAATACGGCCCTAACGAACTGGCTTCCCAGAAAAAAGAAAGTCTGTTGCAACGTTTCTTCGCCCAGTTCCAGGACTTTATGATTGTGGTACTTCTTTGTGCCGCAGCCGTTTCCTTCCTGCTCTCTTTGTTGGAAGGTCATGCAGATTATGCAGACCCGGTTATCATCCTGCTCGTTGTCACTTTAAACGCAATCCTCGGGGTAATTCAGGAAGCAAAAGCAGAACATTCCCTGGAAGCCCTGCAAAAGCTCTCCGCTCCCCACGCCAATGTTCTCAGAGACGGTACACGCACCAATCTTCCCTCTTCCGAACTGGTTCCCGGTGACATCATTTTCCTGGAAGCCGGAAACATGGTACCCGCAGATGCACGTGTCTTGCAAAGTACCGGTCTTAAGGTAGATGAATCCTCCCTGACCGGCGAATCTACCGCAGTAGAAAAGCATAATAACAAGGTTTTTCCTGAAAGTACTCCTCTCGGCGACCGCTCCAATATGGTCTATTCTACTTCTGTAGTTTGCACCGGTCACGGTACTGCCGTGGTTACTGCCACCGGCATGCAGACAGAAGTTGGTAAAATCGCTTCCCTTATTCTTACCACAGAGCAAGTAGAAACTCCTCTTCAAAAGCGTCTTGCAGAAGCAGGAAAAATCCTTGCCTTGATGGTACTGGGAATCTGCGTTGTTCTCTTCTTCATCGGTATCTTCCAGGGCATCCCGATGATTTCCATGTTTATGACAGCGGTCAGTCTTGCGGTTGCTTCCATCCCGGAATCCCTACCGTCGGTAGTTACCATTATGCTTTCTCTCGGTGTGCAACGTATGGTAAAGCAAAATGCCATTATACGTAAGCTTCCGGCGGTGGAAACCCTGGGTAGTGCCACCTATATTTGCTCTGATAAAACCGGCACTCTGACCCAAAATCACATGACTGTCACCAAAACCTCGGTATTTACTTCTTCCGAGCAGCTTCCGTCCATGGAACTGATGGCACTGCTCTGCAGTAATGTTACTCTGGACAATAAAACCGTCAACGGAGAAGCCACGGAAAAAGCCCTGGCGGAATATGCGCTTCAAAAGGGGATTACTCCTGCCTTCTTAAAAGAATATCCCCGTATATTCGAAATTCCTTTTGATTCCAACCGGAAATGCATGACCACCGTACATAAACTGCCGGATAACGACCGTTTATTAGTAATCACCAAAGGCGGATATGATGTTTTACTGAAGAAATGTCATATTTCTTCCTCCAAGCAGACCACTTCCCTATTGGCCCATGATACCATGACCAAGGATGCTCTCCGTGTTCTTGCTCTTGCCTACAAGTTTGTACCGGCTGATACAAAGCTTTCGGAAGCCATAGAAAATGACCTCTCCTTATACGGTCTCTTTGGTTTGATGGACCCACCCCGTCCGGAAGCAGTTACTGCGGTAAGACAATGCCTGGAAGCCGGAATTACCCCTGTCATGATTACCGGTGACCATAAAAACACCGCCTGTGCCATTGCCGGCAAGCTTGGTATCTTAAATTCCGGCAACAAAGCCATGACCGGTGCCGAGCTGGATGCGCTTTCCGATAAGGAATTTTCAGAATGCGTCCGGGATTATACCGTATTTGCCAGAGTTTCACCGGAGCATAAGGTGCGTATTGTAAAGGCTCTTCAGTCCCGGGGCGAAATCGTTGCCATGAGCGGTGACGGTACCAACGATGCTCCTGCCCTGAAAGCCGCTGATATCGGCTGTGCCATGGGCCAATCCGGTACCGACGTGGCAAAAAATGCTTCCGACATGATTTTAATGGATGATAATTTTGCCACCATTGTTTCCGCCGTTAAAGAAGGCCGGGGCATTTACGAGAATATCCGCAAAGCAATCCAGTTCCTGCTTTCCTGCAACATTGGTGAAATTATCACCATATTTATGGCTATTTTATTCCGGCTGCCTTCTCCGTTAGCAGCGGTGCAGCTGTTATGGGTGAATCTGATAACCGATTCCCTTCCTGCCATTGCCCTTGGTATGGAACCTCCGGAAAAGGACGTTATGAAACGTCCTCCCATCTCTCCTAAAGAAGGGTTATTTACCGGAAGTCTGGTGTTCAGTATTGCCGTAGAAGGTATCCTGATCGGCGCCCTGACATTGTTCTCCTATGTTGTGGGAATCAAGTATCTTGGCAACGGAAGCACCATGGCCTTCGCCGTGTTAAGCTTCTCCCAGCTCTTCCACGCCTATAACATGCGAAGCAGACATTCCCTGTTCCGGGTTGGTTTTTTCAGCAACAAAGTGATGAACCTGTCCTTCTGCGTCTGCGCCTTATTACAGCTTTTAGTTATTACACATCCGTACCTGCAGACTGTATTTGAAGTCAGTGCCCTGACTTTCCCGCAATGGCTTGTGGTAGGTTCCTGTTCGGTTGCCCCTATTATTTTCATGGAATTGCAAAAGCATGTTGCAAAATCAGACAAAGAGGATTAAAATAGTACTATTATGATGACAGAAAGGAAGTATACCACTATGGCAGATGATAAGAATTATACTCCGGTATTACCGTATGACTCTACCTTGGGTGAATATTTTTCCACCTATGATACCATGCCGTACCGTTGCGACCGTGACCGCTGTCATTCCAATATTGCAATAAACAGCGGAAATGTTGTAAAATACTACGAATACAAGGTAGATGAAGAAAAGGCAATCATTTCCGAAGAATAATACGGAGGTACAACACCATGAAACTTTGGGGCGGACGCTTTACCAAGGAAACCAACCAGCTCGTACATAACTTTAATGCATCCCTCTCCTTTGACCAGAAATTTTACAAGCAGGACATTAACGGCAGCATTGCCCATGTTACCATGCTTGCCAAGCAGGGAATTTTAACAACCGAAGAAAGAGATTCCATCATTGCCGGATTAAAAGGTATTGAAGCAGACATTACCTCCGGTGCTTTGGAATTTGATGAAGCACAGGAAGATATCCACAGCTTTGTAGAAGCGGTTTTAATCGACCGAATCGGTACCGTTGGCAAAAAGCTTCATACAGGCCGCAGCCGTAACGACCAGGTTGCTCTTGACATGCGCCTTTATACCAGAGATGAAATCGATGAATTAGATAAGCTTCTCTATGACTTATTAAAAACCATCTATAACATCATGGAAGCAAACCTTACCACTTATATGCCGGGCTTTACCCATTTGCAAAAAGCCCAGCCGGTAACATTAGCTCACCATTTCGGTGCTTATTTTGAAATGTTTCTTCGTGACCGCGACCGTTTAAAAGACATTCGTAAGCGCATGAACTACTGCCCTCTCGGTGCCGGTGCATTAGCCGGAACCACTTATCCGTTAGACCGCACTTATACCGCGCAGTTACTTTCCTTTGACGGTCCAACCAGAAACAGTATGGACTCCGTTTCCGACCGTGACTATTTACTGGAAACCTTAAGTGCCCTTTCCATCTGTATGATGCACTTAAGCCGTTTTTGTGAAGAAATCATTATTTGGAATTCCAATGAGTACCGTTTTGTTGACATCGACGACAGCTACTCCACCGGAAGCTCCATTATGCCGCAGAAAAAGAATCCGGATATTGCAGAGCTTGTTCGTGGAAAAACCGGTCGTGTCTACGGTGCATTAACTTCTCTTCTTACTACCATGAAGGGAATTCCTCTTGCTTACAACAAAGATATGCAGGAAGATAAGGAAATGACCTTTGACGCCATTGATACCGTAAAAGGTTGTCTTGCCCTGTTTACCGGCATGATTGCCACCATGAAGTTCAACAATGACGTTATGGAAGCCAGCGCAAAGAATGGTTTCACTAACGCTACCGACGCTGCCGATTATCTGGTAAATCACGGGGTACCGTTCCGCGATGCTCACGGCATCATCGGCCAGTTGGTACTACTTTGTATCGAAAAGGATATTTCTCTGGATGAACTTCCGCTGGAAGATTACAAGAAAATCTCTCCTGTTTTTGAAGAAGACATTTACGAAGCCATCCGCATGCAGACCTGTGTAGAACGCAGAAACACCATCGGTGCTCCGGGGCTTGCTGCCATGCAGGAGGTTCTTGCCGTATACAAAGATTATTTGAATAATTAAGCAATAAAAAGCTCCGGTATAACCCGGAGCTTTTTATTTATTATTTTAATCACACTTTTCTCATCAGCTTCTTTGCCACACAAGCGCCCTTATCTACAAAACGCACATCGGTTCCAAAGCGGATTTCAATTCTCTTAACATCAGAGTTATCAAAAACTACACCCTTACCGAAATACTCATGATATACTAAATCACCCGGGCTTAAGTTTTCGATTTCTTCACGGAGTAATTCCTTTTCCTTTAAGCTTTCGGAAAGCTGTTTCAATTCATCCTCTTTTTTCTTTTCTTCATTCGGATCATAGAAACGGGACTTTTCCATAATTTCTTCATTCATCATGCGGGCATGCTCTTTTCTTGCAAGAATAGCAGCATCAGACTCATAGCCCCTGGACTGCGGACGTATTGCAGATGTGTCTCTGATATCCTCAGTTACTTCCTGTCTGCGCTTCATCACACTGATTGGATTACCGTTTGCATCCTCCGGACCTTTCTTCAGCTGGATGTTCTTTAAGCTGTCAATCTTTTCGGATGTTTCTGCACCGGCTGCTTCCCGCTTTTTATACAGGATAAACAAATATACACCTGCTGCAATCACCAACAAAAGAATTACTATACCGATTCCTTTCAGAATGGAGAACCCTCCCTCTTCTTTCGGTTCCGGAACCGGTGTCGGTGTTACCATTGGAGTCGGTGTTGCAATCGGTGTCGGTGTTGGTTCCGGTGTCGGTGTTGGTTCCGGTGTCGGTGTTGGTTCCGGTGTCGGTGTTGCAATCGGAAGGGCTTTTGTTTCGGAAAGAGTTACATACTTTCCGCGGACATAACCATGATATTCCATACCATCTTCTACCCAACGGATTTCATACCACTCATATCCACTGGAGGATTTGCCCTTAGACATAACGGCAACCTTATCTCCCTTATTTAAAATAACAGATTTACCGTTCACCTTTACCTGATCAAAATTCGCACCAAATCCGGTACGTACATTTAATTCATCCGTATTTACTTCCCCAACATAAGCATCTGCCTGAAAAGTAGCTTCTGTTGATTCATACGTAGGCTCGGTCACCGCATACACTTTCACTGTCGGAGCAGTTACCGCAAGCAGACATACACCGATTCCAAGAACGGCAAGCCATTCGCGCATTTTTCTCATCATATACCGTATCCTCCTTTACTATTCCTGTTTACTTAACAGGTATGTGATAAACTGCTGGGCCGTTCTTCCTGATTTCCCACCGTGGGAAATCTCCCATGCATTGGCCTTTTGCAGTAATTCTTCCTCAGTTAATGTAATCTCCGGATATTTTGCCGCAAGCCCCTTGACAATTCCGAAAAATTCTTTTTGATTTGGCGATAAGAATCCGATACTGATACCAAATCGTGCCACCAGGGATAATTTTTCCTGCATCGTATCGGAGCGGTGTAACTCATCCTTGGACACATCGGAGCGGTCAGACCAGGTTTCCCTGATTAAATGCCTGCGGTTGGAGGTAGCATAGATTAATACATTATCCGGTTTGATTTCCAAGCCACCTTCAATGACTGCCTTTAAGTACTTATACTCAATCTCAAACTCTTCAAAAGACAAATCATCCATGTAAATAATAAATTTGTAATTCCGGTTCTTGATTTTTGAAATTAACCCTGCCAGTTCGGAGAACTGATGCTTGTAGATTTCTATCATACGAAGACCGTCTTTATAATACTCGTTTAAAATGGCTTTTACGCTGGTGGATTTACCCGTACCGGCATCACCGTACAAAAGCACATTATTTGCTTTTCTGCCTTCCACAAAGGCCTTGGTGTTTTCTACCAGCTTTTCCTTCTGGATTTCGTATCCGATCAGGTCGGAAAGGTGTACTTCTTCTGTGTTGGTAATTGGTACCAGCACCTGCTCACTGTTTATTTCCTGCAAGCGGAACGCTTTATTTAAGCCAAACAAACCAACACCATAGTCTTTATAAAAGCCTGTTACCACTGTAAATATTTCTTCTTTATCTGCGGCTGCAGCAATTTTTTGGCTTAATTCCTTCACCTTATCGCTGACACTCTTGTTGTAATACTTTTCAGACTTATCCACCGCACAGTAATTTGTTATGACAGAAAAACAATCAATTTCCAATTCCTGCTCCAGTGCGGAAAAATCATAATGAAACAACAGGCGGAATATCTCAAAATCTGCTTTTGCAAAGGTATTTACACTGCCTTCGGCTGCTCCTCTTTTTTCACAAACAAATCCAAACGGAGTTTCTGTCATAGCTATCAGATATGCCAGATAATTTTGCCAGAGATTTCCGTCAAATCCATATTTTGTTGCCACTTCCAGTAAGCGGTTTATCTGATGATACAAGTGGTTTACTATCTCTTCTTTTTCAGCCTTCTTCTTTTCCCATTGCTCCAGGATATCGGCAAGTTCAAACAAGATACTGTCTTTTTCTATTGTCCGGTAAATGACCAGTTTTGATAAATAACGGTACATGTATCTCCTCTTTTCTGTAATTACAAATCTTCCAGTCCAACTAAAATAATTTTACAGTTTTCCAGGTCTTTACTACCTGCTTCTGCTCTCTCCCGAAGTTCTTCCGTAAAACCGGCTTTTGAGAACAAATATAACTCCTGTGGTTCTAACATCGCCAATTCCAATAATTCCTTATACTTCGAGAAATCTTTTAGTGTCATCATCCTGCTGTCAAAACGGCAAAATCCTGCCATAATTGTTCGTTCACCGGTGCCTGCCACTACATCGATCAGTCCGGATTTTCCATACCAGGTTCCCCAATTGTCATACCGGGCAGCCAGGCGTCCGTACTGATTCATCAATTTTAAATATTCTCCGCAGACGTTGGCGAAACTTTCCTGCATATAAGCAGCAAAATCTTTGGCAATTTCTTTTTCATACACCGATTCTCCCTGTCCCATCAAAATAGCAGAAAGATTCGGAAATACATACCGGTACCAGAATCTTAAATAGTTATCTTTAATCCGGTACAACCCTTTTTGTACGTTTGCATGCACTAAGTTTGCACTCTCGGAAGCATCAAAGGAAAATACCTTTTCCACCACATCCAGTTCAATCAAATTTTTAATATAAACACTGATTTTTGCTCTGGAAAAACCGGTGCGGGCGTAGATATCGTTCAATTTGTTTTTTCCCGCAGCCATAGCCGCAAGAATAGCATTATAAGCCCCCAGCTCGCGCAATTCCTTTTTTAAGAAAATTTCTGCCCCATACAATAACGGTGCCTCTTTTCTTAAAAAAATACGCAGAATATTTTCTTTCACACTGCTTTTTTCGTTCCAATAGTTTAAATATTCCGGCACGCCGCCAAGAACTGCATTAGCATAAATTGTTTTTTCTACCGACATCTCCGAAAAACGCTTTACCAGTTCCAGGAAAGAAAATTCTTTTAATTTTATGGTAGCGTATAATGCCCTTGCCGCAGGACCGAAGTCCTCTACCATAGAATGTTCTACCCAGTTAACGGAAGAACTTAAAAACAAAAACATACACTGTTCTTCCATCAGTATTTTTAAGAATGCCACTTTAAAAGCATCGCTTGTCTTTACCATAAAATGAAACTCATCAATGATAATCAATGCCTTTTTCGACTTATCTTCCCGGTTTGCCACCGCCAGTTTTAAACTGTCATAGAAATCAGGGGCTATGTCTTCCGTCGGAATTTCCAATTCCTTTGCAAAGCAGTAACGCTGCTCCTGCTCAGAAAGCTCTCTTGCCAGATAAACAAAAGTCGGCTTATCCTTTGCAAAAAGAGCAGCCAATTCTGTTTTTCCGATGCCATACCGTCCATATAAAACAACTGCCGCATTCCGTTCCTGACGATATGCTTCTTCTAATTGTTTTAACTCTTGTGCGCGTCCAACAAACATGTTTTGCTGCTCCTCCAACTTTAATACTTACATACGTTCCGGCGCTTCAAATCCAAGAAGATCAATACAGGTTTCTAAAAGCTTTAACACCAACGTAATCAGTGCAATCCACTCGCCCTGCTTCTTCTTGTCTTCTTCGCTCATAATCTTGTTTCCGTGATAGAAACTGTTAAATGCGTTTGCCATTTCATAAATGTACTGGCAAAGCTTGTGTGGTGCCAGCTCATCATAGGTTTTGGCTACCACATCATTAAATTTTGCTGCAGTTAACATTAAGTCGATTTCTGCATCACCATAAGTTCTGGTTTCTGCCTCCCCACCGTATGGATGGGCAATACCGCCGTCTGCCGCGCCCACGGTTTCTGCGTATTTTGCCAGAATGGACTTAATACGGACCATGGTGTAAAGAATATACGGACCTGTGTTTCCTTCGAAGGAAGTGAAACGGTCGATATCGAAAATATAGTCCTTTGCAATCTGATTGGATAAATCTGCATACTTAAGAGCAGCCAGACCAACGGTTTTGGCAATGGCACGTGCTTCCTCTTCCGGCATTTCACGGCCGGACATCACCTTGTCGAATACTTCTTCATTTACGCCTGCAATTAAGTTTTCCAGACGCATAACTCCGCCGTCGCGGGTCTTAAACGGCTTACCGTCCTTACCGTTTACGGTACCGAAACCAAGGAATAACAATTCCTTTTCTGCCGGTAACAAACCGCACTTCTTTGCGGCACGGAACACCTGAACAAAATGTAAATCCTGGCGCTTGTCTACTACGTAGAGGTAACGGTCCGGATTGAAGTCCTTTTCTCTCTGGATAATGGTTGCCAGGTCGGTAGTTTCGTAAATTGCAGCACCGTCGGACTTTCTTACGATACACGGAGGAAGTTCCTTAGTGTCAGTTTCTTCTGCAATATCCACAACCAGGGCGCCCATGCTTTCTCTTGCATAGCCCTTTGCCACCATTTCCTCTAACATAGCAGGAATATACGGCTGTGCATCGCTTTCACCGAGCCAGTATTCAAAATCTACATTTAAGTTTTCGTAGTTCTTCTTTAAGTCAGCCACGGAAACCGCTAAAATATGCTTCCAAACTGCAATGTAAGGTGCATAACCGGACTGAAGCTTTGCAGTTGCCTCATGAGCCTTTGCCTTAAATTCTTCATCCACCTTTGATTTGGCACTTGCCGCCGGATAAATTTCTTCCAGCTCGCTGATGGTAAACGGAGCTTCTACCGGATATTCTCCGGTGTAGCTTTCGTCAAAGTAGCAAAGCTCCGGCTGACGTACCTTCAACTCTTCGATAATGAGACCCATCTGTAAGCCCCAGTCGCCAAGATGCACGTCACCGATGGCGTCTGCACCTGCAAACTTACAAATACGTTTGATACTTTCACCGATAACCGCAGAACGCAGATGACCGATATGCAATGGCTTTGCCACGTTTGGTCCGCCGTAGTCTACGATAATCTTCTGACCCTTGCCCTGCTCCTCATAACCGTACTTTTCCGCTGTTATCATGTCCTGCAGGTACAATGTAAGATAATACGGGCAAACCTTTATGTTAATGAATCCCGGTGCAATGGCGGTCACTTCGGCAAACTTCTTTTTGTCAAGCGCAGCCACAACCTCCTGGGCAATCATAATTGGCGCTTTCTTATATTCCTTTGCGGCAGCCATGGCACCGTTACACTGGTACTGGCATAAATCCGGACGGTTGGATACCGTTGCCTGACCATATTTCTCCGCATATCCGCAAGCAGCAAAAGCCTGCTTTAAATCTTCACTAATGATGTCAATAAAAGTTCTCATGACATTCCTCCGTTTTTCTAAAAATGTTATATCTTGTTTTAATCCTCATACATATTTTATGTTATCATACACGCGTAGAAAAAACAACTCAATTTTTGCTTTTTTCTACTTAAAAATCCGGGTTTTCCAATATCACTTTCCCGACCCGCTCATCGCTGACGGTCAGGCAAGTGATATTGGAAAACCCGGATTAGTTTACACTATAAAAAAGCAAAGTATATGACGCGGTGATAAGAGCGCCACATTATCTTCTCTTCAAAAATAGCCGTTATGCTTCCGGCATAATGATTGCTGCAATAATGTAGCAAAGAAGGCCCGCACCACCTGCTAGGCTGAATAAAATCCATAACAAACGTACTAATGTTGGATCAATGTTGAAATATTCTGCAATACCGCTGCATACTCCGCAAAGCTTTTTATCTGTCTGACATTTGTGTAACTTTTTCATAATTCATAACCTCCTGGTCTTTTTTCGTTTTGTTATCAAAGATTGGTTTTCTTTGTTTGATACCAGTTTACACTGATTTATTTAAAAATGCAACCGCTCCGGTCCATTTCTAATTTACTTCAAACATTCTAACCATTTACTAATTTCCGTTTACATCAATTTCGATATGACCGATACCGCAATCCAGTTCAAAATAATCTGCTTTTCCCCGGTCATAGCTGAAGTTTTCCGTATTACCGTTAAACCTCATATTTCCGATTTCTGCTTCACCAATACCACAGGTAACCTTGTAATTAAAATCCACCCGGCTACGGTCTGCTAAGGTCAGTTTTACTTCACCGATGCCGCCTTTAATCATATTGTGTCCGGTCACTACTCCTGTAACATCAATGGCACCAATACCTTCTTCTATTGTAAGATTGTTTACTTTTGCATCATATATCTTTACTTCACCGACACCATTTTTTATTTTCAGGGAATTATCAGCCATCAGATAAAATACTTTTAAACTACCTGCATCCACTTCCAGCTGCATATCCTTTGCCACAAGATTTTCTGCATTCATCAAACCGGCAGCAAGATAAATGGTCATATCTTCCAAGGCAAGATTCTCCGGCATCGTAATGGTTATCTCCGGTGAATACTCTGAATGTACACTTCCGCTGCCAATAAGACTATCGGTAATGTACCACACGCCATCCTCCACATAGGAAGAAATGGCATTTTCAAACATATCCGTTACTACAACCTCCATAGTGTCACCGGTTCTTATGTCCACTTCACCTACTGCAATTTCAAAATTGATTCCGGTAATGGTTTCTCCCTGTTCCGCAGTAAAATGATAAGATTCCTTTGTTTCAGACTTATCATAACGGGTTCCGGATCTTGTTACGCTTGCGAATCTGTCATTGTCAAAATACTCAAAAAAATTATCTTCATTGATACTGAATTCATCTGCATGCTCCAACAATTCCTCATGAAAGCCGAAGGTCAGAATCGCAGATAATACTAAACCCGCTAAAATACAAATAACTCCGGGAATCAGTGTTGCTTTCCAAAACTTTTTCATGCTCTTGCCTCCTTTTTTCCGTGGAATATTCTGCCAAGCAGGTTAATTAATCCTTTCATAACCCAAATAGCAAGTTTTATAATACCGCCAACAACTGCAATCATTAAGCAACCGGCGCCGAACGCCAAAAGTCCCATAGCAATTAAACCAGCTCCGACTACCGGAACGGTAAGGGTTTTAAAAACACCAACCGCAAAAGCAGCCACACCACCGATGATGCAACCGATACCGCCAACACCAAAACCTACGGTAATACCGATACTTGCACCAAACAATCCCATCAGAAGACCAAAGGCGGTCGCTAAAACAGAAATCCAGATTGGGAAGGTCAGAATTGCAATCAAAATAGCCACTACTAAGGAGCCTCCGCTTAATCCCTTCTTTGTAATAGTTACCCCTGAACCGGTTGCACCGTTTGCCTGATTTTCCTCTTTATAACGCACCGGTGTCTGTTTTTCACTTTCCGCGTCCCGGTATCCCTGTTCGGTGTAAACACCTCCACCGTTTTCCATGCGGTAATCACGTAATATCTGGGCTGCAATTCTTCCGGCGGAACCAAGCTCTTCTAATACTACCTGTTCCTGATCTGCACCCGCTTCTTCAAAATATGACTCGTAATAACGAATCGCTTCTTCTCTCTCCTCTTTTGGGAGCTCTCCAAGTAATACCTGAAGTTCTTCCATAAATTCTTTTCTGGACACTTACATTACCTCCTCAAACAGCCTTGTGATTTTTCCGGAATAGTTCCTCCACTCCTGACAGTATAACATCAGCTGTTTTCTTCCCTTTTCCGTGATTTTGTAATATCTTCGATTTCTGCCTCCAAATTCCATGTCATAGGTTTCCAGACACTCATCCTTCTGTAGCCTGCGCAACACCGGATACAGTGTGGATTCCGACAGTTCCAAAACGCCTCTCGCCTCCTGGGTTATTTTGTACCCATATGTGCCGTCCGGTTCTTTTTGTACCGCCGCCAGGACAATGGCATCCAGAAGCGCTGCTCCTGTATTAAATACCATTTATACCTCCTTAACTGAAACAATATTGTTTTGATAGCAATACTATACGACGTATAATATTATATGTCAATACAGTTAATCATTTTCTAATTTGTTTCTAATATTAAGCAAAAAGATTCCGTTACAGTGCCACTATTTCTAAAGTCACTGTAACGGAATCTTTTTATTTTGACGTGATACGATTTACATTTTTAATCAGCACGGAAATGGTTCCGTCCGGATTTGTAATAAATTCTACATGCTGTTTGTTGTTATACTCTTCCATCGGAATATTGATTTCAATCCCGGAATCTGTAGTTAAAAACTGTTTTTCAAACTTTTTGGTGGTTTTCTCACTTTTTACCGTGATTTCTTCTTTCGGAAGCTTGTACTTTTCCAATTTTTCTACAAACTCTTCTTTAATTTCGGGAACATCACCAAACAATTCTTCCCCGATTTCTTCCGGTACCAACGCGCCCTGCTCCGCATACGTATTATGGATGACACTTTTTGCTTCCATTTTCTTTTCAAAGTCATCCTCAAAGTACTTTTTATTAATTTGGTCTACTGCCTTAGTAACAATATCCAGCTTTGTCTTTTGGGACATTTTTGCGTGACACTGCAAATACACTTCCGACAAATAGTTTACCTTGGCACCATTGATTTCTGCCTTCTTCTCAATTAACTGTACCGTATTTTCTTCCAGGGAAATCGTCACTGCCTCGGAAAGTCTTCCTCCGTTGCCCGGCAAAGCACAGCACTGCTTCATTACATCATTCACATTACCGTCTTCTTCATTCATGGAAGTATAATGCATATACACTTCCTTGTAATTCATTTTCAGGATTGCAAGATGCTGCCGGGATTCCAGCTGATAGGTTACAAAAAACACATCTGCCGGAGGAATCGCAACATTCGCGTTCATAATACTATACAATAACTCTGCCAGCTTTTTCGTGGTTTCCACCATATTCTCTTCCGAAAATTCCTGAATCAGGTGGTAAACCTCGGAATTATCCTCATCAAATACACAGGTTTTTAATTCGTCTCCGGAGATCACTTTATAAATATGGTTTCGAAGAAAATCATTCATATCCGGAGTCAGTGTTAAAAGCTCATCCGAGAGCACCGGCATTCCTACGGTAGAATCTAAAATATGCATAATGGCACTGCGGATAATTATTTCATCTTTTTCCATTTATTTTGCCTTACTTTCTTTTGTTTTCTTTTTTCTGTGTCTTTTTCTTCGGTGTTTTACTTTCCGGTTCCGCTATCGTTTCCTGTAAAACAAACCCTTTTTTCCTGTTTCTGTTGGCTACATTTTCCTTAAGCAACGCATATAAGGTCGACATCAACGGAATAAACACAAGCATACCGACTACACCAAACATGCTGCCGCCAACCGATACTGCCACCAGTACCCAGATAGCCGGAAGACCAACGGAATTTCCTACTACCCTCGGATAAATCAAATTTCCCTCCAGCTGCTGTAACACAAGGAACATAATGATAAATATGAGCGCTTTTACAGGGCTGACCATTAAAATCAGGAACGCTCCTACCGCACAGCCGATAAACGCACCCACAATCGGAATCAGTGCAGTAAATGCAATCAACACGCCGACCAATACTGCGTAAGGCATGCCAAAAATGGTCATGCAAATCACAAACATGGTACCGAGAATTATCGCTTCCAGACACTGGCCGGAAATAAACTTTGCAAAGTTGTGGTTACAAAGAGTAAGTACCTTCAATGTCTTCTCATAAGATTTTTCCGACAAATAAGCATGTAACAGTTTCTTTGCCTGAATAGCCAGTTTTTCCTTACCGCATAAAATATAAATAGCAAATACAAATGCAATAACACCGTCAAATAACGCTCCTGCCACACTTCCGGCAAATCCGACCGTAGAGGAAAGCACATTTCCTAACCCATCTTTTAAGAAACCGGTAACATAACTAATCACCGAGCTCCAGTCAATACTCAGTTCTTCCAAAGCTGCAAATGCATCTTTCCACTCAGGATATTCCTTTGCCATTACTTCAAGTTTAGTAATCAAATCCCTAAAGAAAGCCGGAATTACACTTCCAAGTTCCATAAGTGTCTTTGTCAACTGCGGAATGACCATCAACGCAGCAAATACGATTACCGCAACCAGAAAAAGTAAGGCAAGCACAATACTTACCCCTCTTTTTAATCCTGCAGACTTTGGATTCCTCCATTTAGCCAACAGCTTTTGTTCAATAAATCTGGTAGGCAAATTCAGCACGAAAGCTGTTGCTGCACCGACAAGAAACGGTGACAGCATACCAAGCAATAATTTTCCCGCATTCAAAACCTCTTTGCTGTACATTACTCCGAGAATAATAGCACCTGCAAAGAGAATGAGTTTACATATCATCCGAAACAATTTTTTATCATCCATAGACCTTGTACCCCCCTTACGCATCCTCACAAACCTGGAAGATATAGAATTTTAAGTAGTAGGATTCCTCCGAAGACCACAAAATCGGATGATCCGGAGCCTGCGTGCGGTACTCTACCTGTTTCAGTCTTCTATGCACACTTCTTGCCGCCTGGCCGATTACTTCGGTAAACAGTTCCGGCGTCATAAAGTGGGAACAAGAGCAGGTAGCAAAATAGCCACCCGGCTTCACCAGCTTTAAGCCACGCATATTAATTTCCCTATAGCCTTTCATAGCATTTTTTACGGAATTTCTGGATTTAGTAAAAGCCGGAGGGTCTAAAATAACTACATCAAACTGTTCACCCTTTTCTTCCAATTCCGGCAACAATTCAAATACATCTGCACATACAAAGGATACGGTATCTTCTAAACCATTTAATTTTGCATTTTCTTCCGCCTGTCGGCAGCCAAGATCGGAGGCATCCACACCGATGACTTCTTTTGCCCCTGCGATACCTGCATTTAAAGCAAAGGAGCCTGTATGGGTAAAGCAGTCCAGCACTCTGGCATCCTTACAAAGCTTTTGGATAGCAAGCCGGTTATATTTCTGATCTAAAAAGAATCCTGTTTTCTGGCCATCTTCCACATCTACGATATATTTTACGCCGTTTTCGACGATTTGTACCTTAGTATCGAAAGGTTCGGATAAAAAGCCCTTTTCCCGCTTCATGCCCTCCTGTTCTCTTACCTTGGCATCACTTCGTTCATAAATACCACAGATTACAATTCCGTCGGCTGCCATTTCCTCTTTCAACAAGTCCAAAATCAGCATTTTATAACGATCAATACCGAGAGCTAAAGACTGTACCACCAGTACATCTTCAAATTTGTCAATTACCATCCCCGGCACATAATCCGCTTCACCGAAAATCACACGACAGCTGCTGGTATCCACAGTTTTTTTACGGTATTCCCAGGCATCTTTTACACGTTTTCTGAAAAATTCCTTATCAATTACCGCATCTTTATTTCTGGTAAGCAGACGGATGGTAATCTTTGAATTACGGTTAATAAAACCTATTCCCATAGGATAACCGTTACAGTCCTTTACCAATACAAGCTCTCCGTTTTCCACAGTGCCGGTAATAGAATCTATTTCATTATCATACACCCATAAGCCACCGGCCCTGAGAGTTCTTCCTTCTCCTTTTTTTAACGCCACAATCGCTTTAATTTTCTCTGCCATGTTCAGCCTCTCCCTTATATGCTAAGCAAATCGTTACTCTGCCTTCTTCTTAGTAAAAACAAATAATTTACTGAAAATATAGTTCAAGATAATAACCAGCACTGCCACAATGGCTTTCATAATCAAATTGTTGCCATGAAGCAGGTCCACTAAAATAAACATTCCCAATTCTTCCACTCCGAAGGTAACAATTCTTGCACCGAAAAACTTTGCAATTTTTTTAGATTCACCGGCTGCATCCTCCTGCTTGTCCTGAAATACCCATCTGGCATTTACTACATACGCAAATGCTACCGCAATTACCCAGGCAATCGCATTAGCAATGAGATTAGGAATTCCGAGTATGTTGCAAAACAAATGATAGGCAATAAAATTTACTACCGTAGTGCTGACCCCCGCAATTCCATACGTAATTGTTTCCCGATTTACAAATATTTTCCAAAGTTTTTTTATCACTGCTTTTACTTCCTTTACCAAATCTTTGCCGTTTTTAAAACCTCAAAAAAACCGCATAAACACATTATATATTACCTTTTCCGAATACTCAAGCAACAGTTTCAATTTTTCTTATTTTTTTAGATTTTTTGGTTGCGTCACGAAAAAGTTATGCTATACTAAAATTAGGTGTTTTTTTACATATCTCATCAAAAATCACACAGGGGGAAGCTTTATATGCGCGAGAAGTACAGTAATCATTTTCGTTGGGGCGTAACAGTCATTACTATCATTGCCTTTGGAATTCTATTCTTTTTCTTTGTTTTCCGAATGGATGCCATTCTGAATCTTTTAGGAGAAATTTTTTCTATTTTAACTCCTATTATTTTAGGTGCAGTCATCGCATACCTGATAAATCCCCTGGTAACCGTCACCGACAAATATACATTCAATTTCTGCCGGCGCTGCCATTTACCGGTAAAAGTATCCTCATTCACTGCTACTGCCTTTTCCATCGCATTATGGCTTGGGTTATTAGTGGCAGGTATCAGCTTTTTATTCAGTATGATTGTTCCAGAGCTTTACAGCAGTATTTTAAAGCTGGCAAGTGACCTTAGAATTTATGTTAACACCATTTATGAATTTATTAACGAGCATTTGCAGAGTAACCCTGAACTTTTAAAAATTGTGGAAGAAGGATTAAATACTCTTATCAATTCCGTATACAACTGGGTAAACAATGATTTAATTGTTCAGGCACAAAATATCATGTCCAAACTCACCGTAGGTATTTCCTGGGTTGTTTCCCTGGTTACCGACGTTGTTGTCAGCCTGATTGTATCTGTTTATTTATTGGTCAGCAAAAAGAAATTTCTCGGGCAGGCAAAAAAATTACTGTATGTCTTTTTAAAACCTGACACCGCCAATGCTGCACTCTCCATTTTCCGGCAGACAAATAAAATTTTTGGCGGCTTTATTTCCGGTAAGCTGATTGACTCTTTAATCATTGCTATCCTTTGCTTTATCGGTGTTTCTATTTTAAAAATACCGTATCCGTTATTAGTCAGCGTTTTTGTCGGTCTCACCAATATTATTCCGTTCTTTGGTCCTTTCATTGGTGCCATACCAAGTGCTTTCCTGATCCTCCTGATTGACCCGGGAAAATGTTTAATTTTCATTATCTTTATTATCCTGCTACAACAGTTAGACGGTAATGTCATCGGTCCTGCCATTCTCGGAGACTCCACCGGTGTTTCCCCGTTCTGGATTGTTTTCTCCATCCTGTTAGGCGGTGGTTTGTTTGGATTCATCGGCATGTTGCTGGGCGTTCCGACTTTTGCGGTTGTTTACTATCTTGTTAAAACATTCTCCGAGTATTACTTAAAGAAAAAAGAGCTTCCGACAGATTCCATGCTCTATTGTAAAATTGACAAAATTGACCCGGAAACCGGGGAACCGGTTTTACTTCCGTTACGTACCGTCAGACGAAGAAAACAAACCGACCACGGTTTATTGGAAGCACTGGATTCCATCTCAAACAGAAGAAAAAAAGGAACTGACCCTGGTATTCCAAAGGTTGATGCACCAACAAGCGCCTCCGAAGATGACTTAGGAGAAGAATCTAAAAAATAACAAAAGGCAAAAGGCTGCCTTACGCATAGGCAGCCTTTAATTTGTTTAATGCTTTCTTTTCAATCCGGGATACATAGCTTCTGGATATATGCATCCTGTCTGCAATTTCCCGTTGGGTAACTTCACGTCCGTCATATAAACCATAGCGTAAGGTAATAATTTCCTTTTCCCGTTTTGTCAATACTTTATCTATGTAATTCTGTAATTTAGCCAGTTTTTGCTGTTCCTCCATCCGATCGATAACATCTACCTCTTCTGCCACACAAATATCCAACAGCTGAATGGTATTTCCCTCTTTATCGGAACCGATGGGATCATACAATGAAACCTCTCTGGATTGTTTTTTACTGCTTCTCATCAACATCAACAGTTCATTTGCTATCCTCCCCCCAATGCGTTTTTAAAGCACTGAGGGGATTAGTTTTTCCCAGGCGGTCATCCTCCATATCGTCAGTATCATAATCGACATCAGAGAAGTTCACCAATTCCTCTGTTTCGTCATCATCCTCAGTATTACCGGATGCTACAGCAGCAATTTCCGGATACTCGATTTCATCATCCTTTACACCAAACAGAATCACATGGGCGTTGACACCATCCCATACCACCTTACGCACAATGGTACGAATGGCAGCACGTTTCTGTTCAACTGTCATTTCATCAATGCCATCCTTGAAGATGGTCAGCAACTGACGAAGCAAATCAAATTCAATGTCGCTGAGAGCGTGCTGTGAAGTCAGTCCCTCCAGTTCCTGAATACGCTGTTCAAGGGACTGGTATTCTCCATTCAACTGCTCAATTCGTTTGGTTACATGAGCCTTGGCAGGGCTGTCACCCATATCTACGAGGGAGTCTACCAGAGAGTTGATTTTCTTCTCTGTATCTGCCTTTTCTTTTCGCATATCATCCAATCGCTGTTCATAGTCCATACGATTGCCGGTATAGAATCTGCGGCTTTGCTCCAGCTGTGCAATGAAAGTGTCTTTGTCCTCTGCAAGCATTTTAATCTGCTCAACCACAGCCATATCCAATGTATTACCATTGGCATTTTTGCTGTTGCACACAGATCTCTGACTGCGTTCCTTCATTTTGCAAACATAGGTATAAATCACCTTGCCGTCCGCAGTTTTACGCTTGCTCATCTTCGGATACATACGCTCACCGCAACTACAGAACAACAATCCAGTCAAAAGTGCTTCGTTGCTGCGTGGCTTTCTGAACGATTTGGATTTATTACGTTCCAGAGATTCTTGAATCTGTACCCACACCTTGCCCGGAATCAGACCCGGATGTTTGCCGACAGATACAATCCACTCGCTTGCAGGCAGGTACTTGGTGGCTCTGCCTTTTTCCTGATCGGTACGGTTGTAAGCCATAATACCATGCTGATTATCGAAAGCATCTTTTTCTGAGAACAAGTCTGTATCGTTCTGAACGAAGTAATTATAGGCATCTTCATCCGCAATCATATAAACCGGATTTTGCAAAATAGCTTTGATTGAGAAACGGGTAAAGTAGTTATTGTTTTTTGTCTTGATACCCTGTTTGATCAAGGCAGCTTCTGTCAAAGTCAGAGAATCTGTTTCTATATATAAATCATAAATCATTCTGACAATATCAGCTTCATCCGGAATCAGTTTCAGCTTGCAGGCTTTCTTAGATTTGCCATCAATGGTAATGCTCTTAACCGCTTCTGAAGCATAGCCAGTAGGTGTTGTGCCACCAAGCCAGCGTCCGGTCTTTGCCAGTTCGTGCATATTATCACGGATACGCTCCGCAATGGTTTCACGCTCCAACTGCGAGAAAACAGATGCAATATACATCATAGCTCGTCCCATAGGAGTGCTTGTATCGAACTGCTCTTTAATAGAAACAAAAGCAATATCCAGACGAGCCAGTTCTTCAATCAAACCGGAAAAGTCACTGACGTTACGGCTGATACGGTCAAGACGATATACAATAATCGCACTGAATTTTCTCTTTTTTGCCGCATCAATCATCTTCTTAAATGCAGGACGATTCAGATTCCCACCAGAAAAACCCTCATCTTCAAAAACGATCACTTTATCTACAGCAGCATCACCATAATGCACACGAACATATTCTTTACATAGCTCTACCTGATTGCCGATACTTTCACCTTTTCCGGTAAATTTAGACTTACGGGAATAGATAGCTATGATGTCATCATTTTTCCGCATTTCATATCCTCCTTATCTTGATATGTGATGTGTCTTGTGGTATTATAACATAGCGTAGCAATAAAGTAAACAGATTGGAGGGTTTTCTATGAAATCAATCTTTGAAGAAATGGGCGGAACCTATACATTGGGTGCTGATGGGATGTATTATCCTAACCTTGTACTCCCGGAAGAAGAACCACGGTACGGAAAGTACGGTCGAATGCGTCTGCGTCATCTGAAAGAACACCGCAAGGTACTGTACAATACACTTTTGTTGGACGGCGATCTGATTAAACATCTGAATGAGGTAGATGATACCGCTAATCAGAGAATGGATCTGTTGACCCTGCAAATGAAAAAACAGCAGGGTGTAAATGAAGCATTAAAAGCTCGTGATCAAATGACATGGGTGGGTGCTATGAACAATATCCGAAATGCGGTAGAGGAAATTGTGTTAAGTGAATTGATATATTGTTAATGTAAAAATCCCCCTATGGTTAGCGTACTGCTACCACAGGGGGACTATTATTATCCAGTAATACCAAACCACAGCAATAATACTATTCCAATTATTCCAACGCCGATTCCGACGTAGAGGTAAGGCTTTTCTTCGTAATTCTTATATTTATAAAAGAGTTTTGCTGCAGCTCCAATAAATAGAATGGATAGGCTTCCTTTCCACGCAGGATTACCTTCGAAGATGCAAATTACTGTTAAAACCTGCGTTGCAGCAATAACAATTTCCAAAGCAGTTATTTTATCTTTGCGTTTGTCCATTCGAACCTCCATCATCTTAAAGAAGAACCTATATCATTGTAGATTTCATCCCATACTTCAATATATTTGTCTGTATCTTGTTCTGCAATAGCCGATTTTACAGCTACATCCAATTCCTCAATGGAGTTGTTTGCTGCCCAGCAAGTAAGTTCTTCAACGATTTCCTGACGATAAATCGCAAGAGAACCATAAACAGAATCGTCCACGCCCTCATGTGCAGGAAGTTGGGGGCTTTCACCCATGTATCGTTCTAACAGTAGAAATAGCTTCCCTTCTGTAAGAATTTCGTTCTGTGCCAGACCTCGTTCAAACATGGCTTTCAGATATGGAACGTCATCTACAACACCAGTACCGCTGGTTGCTCGATGGCTGCCATAGGATTCTGTTGGGCCATCATCGTAAATGTTGATATTGAAAAGCTTTTCTTCATTATACGGCAAATCACTGTCTGCATCCAAATCTTCTATAATGATATGTTCCACATGGGTCAGCTCCGCAGGAAGTTCATCTGCCAAAGAATGCCCAAGAACACCGGGATTATCTTCTGACAAACGAGTAGAGAAATCTTTCGGCATCGACTCGCCCTCATTTGCGTATGTAAATTCTCTTGTAATCTGATCTACCGGCACAAGAATATCAGAGGTCACATGAGTTATTACAAGAGGACTGTTAAAGCAATCGGCAAGTCCAACCGCAGAGAAGGCTTCCCATCGTTCCGTGTCATTTATATCCGGGAAATTATCAAGGATCGGAGTAAAAGAGTCTCTGACCAATTTCAGAAAAAACGGGGCATCGTCTCTTTGTGCCATCTGAAAATACTGGTAGAAATTGAAATACACGTTGGCAATAGGAGCAGTCGCAACAGATGTACAATTACCCATTTGCAAAGCACTGAGCATCAGAGTTGTATATCCTCCTGCACTGCCACCAACGATAGCAATTCGCTGATTATCAAATTCCTCCATGTGGCGCAGTGCGTACAGGGCTGCATTGTTGAACACAAGGTCATCGTCTGTAAGCAGACCGTTATGAGATGGCAGTACATCTGTCGGAGATGCAACTGCCCAACCTTGCTCCAGATACCTTCTCAGCTCGGCAGCATTCTCCGCCATTTCATAATGCGGCACATAAATCAGCGGCATAGGCTGTTCTGATTCTTCCGGTATGTAAAGACGGATAGGGCGGCTTTCAATCGTTCCATCCTTGCGAATATACTGCACATCAATCTCACGCTGCGAAATGTTTTTCAATGGTGGCAAATCTTTATTGGCTTCTGTTTGCATGGCGAAAACTTTTGCGTAATCCTTCCAATGGTCGCCTAACTCTGACTTCAATGTATGGAACAGAAATAACACAATTCCTGCAACCAACAATGTGATTACAAGAAAGATAATCAAAATAATTTTCAAAACTTTCTTCATCTATTCATTTCCTTTCAGCTTCCCATATACTTATCCAAATATTCTTCGACTGAATCCATCCATTGCATATAGAGCTTTGTGTCATTTTGCAAACCATGCCCGGAATGAGGGAGTTCAAAGTATTGGTGGTCAACACCATTTTCCTCTAATGCCGCTTTCAGACGAAGGGACGCAAGAAACGGCTGCACTTTATCGTGTGTGCCATAGGCAACAACTGTTGCAGGAGATTTGTCAGTAACCCAATCCACTGCAGAGATTGGTTTTACCTTTTCAATGTATGTGCCGTCAGCAATTTCTTCAAGTGTAATCATTGTTCCTACCATAGCGGAAAACATATCTGCACAAGCTTTATCGCTCTTATCAAGTCCATACACGCCCCAGTCCTCCTGGTAGAAGCTGGCAGGACCAACAGCTCCAAAGGTCAGTACAACAGGCACAGGAGCCTGCTCTGCATCACGATAAGCATAAATCATTGCCAAAGCGTGTCCTGCAGAACCACCGGCAACTGACATTTTATCAATGGAATATCCTAATTTTTCTGCTTCTTCGATGACAACCGGAATCGCATCCCGAATCTCTACGGACTGACTGTAAACGCTGGCTGTATTTTCCTCTGTGCGGAGTGTATAGTTAATGCCCGCAGCCACATATCCCTTGGAACAAAGCCATTTCAGCATTTCAGCATCTCCGCTTTTATCACCGGCAGTAAATCCACCGGCGTGGAGATAAACAACAAGACCATAGTTTTCTCTTGTGTTATCCGCTGGAAGGTACAGGTCATATTTATTTAATTCTCCATCATCATAAGCAAGATCCGCATGTATTGTACCGACTGAATCATTCCAATCAGCTTTATATGCTCCATGGGTTGGATCATATTTCATCTTAAAGACTGCGGACGCAATAAACACTGTAACAAATACAGTTACATAGATAAATCCCCAAAGCACTTTATGAGTCCTCCTTTTCGCACCTTTCATAGGATATTTCCTCCGAACATGGTTCCGCCTAAGAGCAAATTCAGAAATGCTCTGACAGACAATCTACCCAGAACGAAGGCAGCTACAATAATGACAGATAAAATGATCAATCGTTTTGCAATCAATGACATCTCACAGTTCCTTTCTTCTTGACAACTGATTTTCATCAGCTTATAATAAATGCAATCGCTAATACATTTGTATCGGCGTTATGATTGTATCAGCAATAGTATTTACAGTCAATGGGAGGACAGAAAATGAGACAAACAGTTAGAACTGTATCACCGATGAGCAATGAAGGGCGTAATCTTTATGTAGTGGAACATATCACAGATGCAGTTCTGAAGCTGATGCAGACCACCCACTTGAACGACATATCAATCAGCCAGATTTGTGATGAAGCAGGTGTTGGCAGAGCTTCTTTTTACCGTAATTTTGACAGTAAGGAAGATGTTATCAGTAAGCATCTAAAATCTCTTTTGGATAATTGGTGGCTGAACGCAATTCAGCAGCCAGATTTCAATTTGGTTGAAGCCATCTTCACACATTACTGGAACAATAGAGATCTGTGTATTAGATTATATGAACAAGGATTATCTCACCTCAATCTGCAAAGCATTAAAGAAGCCTGCGGTCCGAAACCGGAACACGAAAATTTCGTTGCATATACAACAGCATATTTTTCTTATGGTCTTTATGGTTGGATTGAAGAATGGTTCAATCGAGGAATGCAAGAGACGCCAAAAGAAATGGCCGCTCTGTGGGCAAAACATAATAAGTAGGCAAATGAACTTATGAGAAAGGCGGTGCATGAAATGCAGAAACGACATCTTTGGGATTTCGAAGTAGAAATAGATGAAACTGCAACCTCAGATTGGTATTTGACAAGCGAACCATGGGGCTGCGATTGTGATGACTGCTGCAATTTCTTAGAGTTATGCAACCGTAACGAGCTTCCCGAAGCAGTTTTCACTATTCTGAAAGAACTGAATATTGCACCGGATAAAGCCACCTATGTATGTGCGATCATACCCAAAGATAACGGACACTTATATCAATTCAGCTATCGCATTGCCGGTCGTATTCTGAATGGAGATACCGCAAAAAGTACGGTTGCGGATTGGGGCGAAGTACGGTGTTGCCACGAACCTTATCCTTACGGAGCGCCTGGGTTCCCGACACCCCACTTTGATTTGGAGTTTTGGGTAACGCTTCCGTGGATATTAAATGAGAATCAATGAATTGGGGGTAGTATCCGATGAGGGAAACAATTCGTCATAACATCAAAACACCATATAGCCTGCATGATATGAATGTAATCGCCTTTGAGGTCAGCGGCGACGACCTTACCATGCGTATGCAGTCTGGAATGGTTCAAACAACTGCCCCTTATCGGCAGCCAGACGGCCATGTGCAGTTCCATGACGTTCGATGGGATTTTAGTTTCGTATATTTGCTGGGTGTTACCGGGAATGTTGGCACATTTACAGGCGAGAAAATGTTTTTGAAAGACTTTTTTGAGCGATATCAGCAGTTTGGCTTTTGCGTCATGGATGAAACCTATGGCTATAACATGACAAAATACTGTGGCTATCTTACTGCAAATCGAGGGCATTGCGAATGCATCATAGAGATATACCACGAGGGCGATATGGTCTTTGTGGATGAGACGGAATATGTCGGGATGAAAGAAGTTATTCTCAGCCACGACAGTGAGGCAATGCTGTGTCTGGTTCCCGCAGAAGTTGCAGACAATCTGGATGAGTACTGTTTGGAATTTGGGTTCAGCTGGGTTTGGAATGGGCCAGAGAACGGACGATATCTGAAACGGGTCAATGAGGACTTGGTCGGCGCTATGTTCGGTGCCGCTGAATTTATCGACTATCTGAACAGATGGGCGTTCCCTGACTTCCAGTCAAAAATTGTAAGAGGTCTGGGCTGTTATGATTATGAGATTCCGACGGAGTACCAAAAATTACCTCGACACAACTTTTAATTTTTTCTAAACGGCATGGAGGTGATCTACATGAGTGATATTAACAGGCTTCTGGAAAAGCCTTGCTACATAATTGATTTCCTTCCCCGACAGGTTCCAAAGGATTGTGGCGGACAGTTTTTCAAGGTAGAAACCTATCTGCTCAACAACTATGAACGCTACGGTCTGCGAGATAAGTATATCCGCATCATTTTGAAGCTGATGTGTTATTATCGTGTTTCCGTACATTGGGGCGAATGGATTGAACAGCCAGCGTCAGAACAGGTTGCAAAAATCATCGACCAGATCATGTGTAATCACTCCGGTTGGATGGATATGATGTTTTCTGATAAAGATGCTCTGCTTCAATTTGAGTGGGACTGCATGAATCTTTCGATTTATAATCCTGATGGGGAAATGCGAGAACTGCTTGAACAGATTGCATGGTCTGAAGGAATGTTTTTTAGAAAAGCACCTATGTAGCCAAATGTTAAGATTGGTTGTCATATTTCCAACAGTAGTTGGTTGCTTCTCTCTTACACCGTTTGATACAATTTTATTGAAAGAAGAACACAAAGCCAACTACGGAGGAGTGATGATATGAACTTTAACGAAAAACTGATTGAGCTAAGAAAATCCAAAGGCTTATCCCAAGATGAACTTGGACAAAGACTGGGGGTATCCAGACAGACCATTTCAAAATGGGAGCTGGCTCAAACCTATCCAGACTTCCAAAGACTTGTGTTGTTGAGTGATTATTTCGGTATGTCGCTCGATGCACTGGTGAAAGATATTGATGTACAAGAAGTAAGAGAGAAAAATCTGAATGACAAACAAATATCGGCGATTTATGATGATGTTCAACAAGCAAAGCGGACAGTGAATACGGTCATAAATGGATTTGCCATTTTCGGGATTGTGGGTATTGCAATTCTACTTTTGATTATAATTATTTTTGGATAACACAACTTTGTCAAAGAAAGAGCCACGACTGCTGCTCCATTACGGAGCAACAGCCGTGGTTTTCTTATCGTTCGTATTCTTTTCTCTTTTGTTTCTTTGGCTGTTGCGTTTCCAGTTTCGGTGTTTTCAACTGCTCACTGATAGAACGCTTTTTCTTAATCATCGGTTCTTCCTGTAATTCAGCATCTACCTGTCTATTGGCTTCATCGAATGTTTCAGACCGATATTTTCCCTTGTAAACTGCGTACAATTTCTGAACCAAACCAACCTTGCCATCCGGACGGATTGCTTCACGCTCTGCCATAAGGGCATCGTGATTTTCAGGTGCAATACTATCTCTGATTTCAAGGAACTGAGCCTTGTCCTTTTCTTTTTGTGCGGAAAGGGTACTATGCTGCTGTTCCAGTTTTTCAAGAAAAGTATTCATCTCTTTTACTTTTTTATCTTGGGATGCAACACCATTATCCTGGCAATTCAGTCGAGACAGCAACTGTGCTTTCTGGAATTTCAGTTCTTCAATATCCTCGGTTAAAGTAGCAATCTGTTCACCCAGCTTACTTGCACGAATGAAATGGATACCGCAGTTTTTCTGTTCTGCCATCAGTTCTTTTTTCTCGGCGGTTTTAGCTTTGATTTCAGATTTTACATTTTTGTATTCAGCCAATATATCAGCCAGAAGATTTTTCTGGAAGGTCACCGCTTCCTGCTGAGAAGTATTCACGATCAACTGATACTGAATCAGAACCATGTGGTCACGCAGAGTTTCCAATGCAGAAGCGATGGCCGGAATATTTTCTTTGACAGCTTTCATCAGCTTCTGTACTTGTTTTTTCAATTCACGCAGGAGCTTGTTATCTGCTCTGATCTGGCGGTTCAGTTCGCAGCGTTCAGAAACAATTCCCATAGATTCCAGTTTTCTTGCATGGTATCCTTCGTGTACGGTCGGCTGTTCAGTTAGTCCTCTGGCGGCATGACTGCGACAGTCCACACGGTCGGTAATACCATGGCGTTCCTGTTCTTCATTGATAATTATTTCCCAACTCTTGCGCCACGCAAATATCTGTTCTTCGCTGTTCCAAAGCTCTGTAAGAGGGTTCTGTCTTCCATAGCGGGTACTTTTAGGAGTTTTTGATGTTCTGATACAGCCTTCAATTTTCTCTGCTTCAGACGGGGTTAAATACTCATTTTTCTCCCCGAACTGATACATATATTGTTTCTCCCAGCCCTGTGTTTTTGCGGTTTTGAACTCATCAGCGGTAAATCCACGTTCTTCGCCGCCACGCTTGCAAAGGTATTCTTTCTGTGTCTTTGCCTGCCACTTGCCATTTTCATCTAAGGGACGCATGGTGAAAAGAATATGGCTGTGAGGATTATGACCCGGAGGATACGGGTCATGGATATTCACATCTGCGCACATACCGAGGTCAATACCTTGCTCACGAACAAAACGCTCCAACATATCTTTCCAGTCATCCAGGGACAGTTCCGATGGCAGAGCAACTACAAGCTCTCTTGCCAGTCGGCTGTCCTTTGTTTTTTCTACGGATTCGACTGCTTCCCAGAGTAGTTGTCTGTCTTTCCATTCTTCAGGTGCATATTGGGGAAGAAAGACTTCGCTATACAGACACCCGTGTTTTCTGGTGTAGTCATGGGTAAGCCCATCATAATCATTGTAGAGTCGGGAACAGGATGCATAAGCGGCAGCTGCTATCACAGAACGCCCTGCGCCACGGCTCACAACTTTTGCTTCTAAATGGAAATAGTTCACTATTTTCCTCCTTCCTGTGCCGAAGCACAATTTTTGTTTCTTTTTCTGAAAAAGAAAATAGGTGCGGTGAATGCTGCACCTATCTCTGCGATAAAACTGCCGGTGGCAGATTTTCGCAGGCAGTTAGCGCAAGGTAGGGTACAATTTGTACCCCAGCTGACAAACGCATCAGCGATTGTACTTGCGGAAACTGCGTGGACAATGACAGCAATTTGAAAAAGTGTGGCATTGTACATAAGGCTCCAAAGGAGCCGCAAAGCCTCGCAGAGCGCACGACCCCGAAGGGGATACCACCGCCCATTTTATGGGTG
>JAGAQI010000069.1 GCA_017622795.1 Lachnospiraceae bacterium | reverse complement strand
CTCTGAAGGCCCAGGGTTCGAATCCCTGTATCCACCCTGCAAAGTGTCACGGCGTGACACTTTTTTCATATAAAGACAGCTGCTGGTTTTTATGTGGAAAGGCAGGCTTAATGGGCTATCGCCAAGCGGTAAGGCACAGCACTTTGACTGCTGCAGACGTTGGTTCGAATCCAACTAGCCCAGTTGGAAAACAAAATATGGGTCACTAGCTCAGGCGGTAGAGCACTTGACTTTTAATCAAGGTGTCGCGGGTTCGAGTCCCGCGTGACTCATTGGAACAGCTTCGGTTTTCCGGAGCTTTTTTCTGTCAGCGGGTATGGTGGAATTGGCAGACACGCCAGATTTAGGTTCTAGCGTGTATCCGCAAAATTTAATATGGGTGAGCGGCTATGGCGGAATTGGCAGACGTGTAAGATTTAGGTTCTTATGTCATATGGCGTGTGGGTTCAAGTCCCACTGGCCGCATAAAATAAGGCTTTTTGTGAAATGGGTAATTTTACAAGGAGCCTTGTTTTTTTGTGCCTTTTTGGAATTTGATAAATACGCTGTAAATGGGAATCTTGGATTTGACAGCAATTTTGACAGCAGTTTATATTTTTTATGGCTTCTCAGAGCGGGAAAAAAGAGGTATAATATGGTATATTACAAATGGACAGTGGACAAACCTTATAAATAATAACGTCCACTGTCCACCATATTGCGGACTGAGTAATCTAAAACTATGAGGAGGTGCCATATGTATATTTCGGACATAATCAAAGATGAATATATAGGCTGGGGGCAGCGGCTAGATACCAAAAGTTTTTTAAATAATATTGTATTTATTACTGCTCCAACAGGAACAGGCAAAACAACATTCGTTCTGAATACATTATTGCCATTTGCATATCAGAATAATAGACGTATTTATTATTTGGTTAATCGTGAAGTGCTGAAGCGTCAGATTCAAGAAAAAATAGACATTATAACAGCAGAATATGCTAGTAAAGGTTTGACTGGCATGAATCAGTGTATTTGTGTTAATACATATCAAAGTTTAGAAAAAAATATAAAAACTGAAGGAAAGAATCAGCTATATAAAGAATCATTTGATTATATTATTTGCGATGAAGCGCATTACTTTTTAAACGATGCACTTTTTAACACAAATACCTTGCTGTCGTATTTTTCTATTGCTGAATTTTTTGGTATTGTGCCTGTAGTGTTTATGTCTGCAACTATGGAAAACATATATCCAGTGATTTGTAACGCAGAGAAGTTTAGAAAGAGAGCATTAGGAGAAATATCACCTATAACTTTGTCAAATGAACTCTTATTTACTCAAAAGACAGTAATGTATACGGGTGAGGGGGATTATTCTTATCTCAATATATATAGCTTTGGTGAGATCTCGGAAATTCCTGATATTATACGAAAAGAGAATCAAAGAGCAAAAGAAAAGGGGGAGAAACAAAGCAAATGGTTGATTTTTTATAATGATATAAAAAAAGGCAAGGACTTGGCAAAAGAATTGAAAAAGCAAAAACATGATGCAGTTTTTGTTGATTCGAATCATGAGGATGAAAAGGAAGCGGAAGAAGTTGTTAATAACATTGCAAGGGACAGTATCATTACGGCAGATGTTGTTATAGCTACCTCGGTTTTAGATAACGGTGTATCAATAGAAGATCGTGAGTTGAGAAATTTAATTATCCTGGCAGAAAATAAGATTGAATTTATTCAAATGCTGGGAAGAAAACGACAAGATGGGCAAAGGGTTAATTTGTATTTATGCCGACGGCGTAAAGTGGATTTCGTTAATAGACTTCACTATGTCGATAAACTGTGGAAAGCATGTTTACAAAGTCATGTGCTATTAGATAAAGGAGATACTTTGGCATATGTAGAAAGATTGCTTGAAAGTCCGTCATTCTATAGATATGCAAGGTGCTTTTTGTTTCAGCCTCGTAGCGCTGCATATAACTACGAGGTTGTAGAGAAAAACGAAAAGCATTTGAATAGTGAAAAGGAAACTGAAAACGAAAAGGAAACTGATAAGGAAGAACCTTCTGAAATTCGCCGAATATATTCTGCACGATGGTATCAGTTATTTATTAATTACTTTTCAGAGGTTGCGATTGCAAATCAGGTAGACTTCTATAATTTGATAATAAAAAAATTTGAAAAAGAAGGGGAGTACGCCTTTATGAATGAACAATGTCGCTGGCTTGGTATTCCTCCGGAAAGGATAAAAGAACTTCGTGCTGAAAGTATAGAAAATGAAACGGAAGAAGTAAAACGAAAACTTGTGCGGATATTGGATGAGATAAAAAATGATGAATTAAGTGCTACACGGAATAAGGAGATTAAAAAAGAAAGTATTAGTAAGCTCGTAATTGATTTATTGCGAAAACTTTTAGATGATGAAGAAATTGAAGAGAATATAGTGGAGTTGAAAGCGTTAAAGGAAGATATCAGAAAACATGAGCGGCCAATGACATATCCGAAATTTAATCGTTGTATGGAACTTTTTGACCTTCCATACAGGATGGATGAAAAAGAAGGAGAACCTTACATTATCCGAGAAATTGGAGATGTAGTAGACAACGAAGAAATTTAAAAATTATATGGACCATAACAAAACGGTAAAAAAATATGGAGGTAAAAGATTATGGTCACATCAGGACAGATTGAGCGCAAAGCTTACACAGTCGCAGAAGTTGCAACAATATTAGGAATCAGTCGTAGCTATGCCTACGAGATGGCAAAGCAGAAGAAGTTTCCTATTTTGGAGCTAGGAAAACGGATGATTGTTCCTAAGAAAAAATTTGATACTTGGTTAGAGGGAGAAGCGTCGCAGTAATGCGGCGCTTCTTTTGCGGAAAGGAGGCATTTATGGGAACCAGACGTTCAAACGGAGAAGGGTCTGTGTATAAGAGGAGCGATGGCAGGTGGACAGCGGCATATTTTGATGAAAATATGAAACGCAAGTATGTCTATGGAAAGACTCAGAAGGAAGCCCGGCAGAAGCTGCAAGAAAAAATATTAGGCACTTCTTTGGAAAAACAGGAAGACTACCATCTAAAGGATTGGGTTAGAAACTATTTAGAATCTTATAAAAAGAACGAAATTAAGGCAACAACATATGGAAGTTATATGTTGCTGCTCCGAACTTACATTGAGCCGAGTAAACTTGGCTCAATTTTGCTTTCTAGGCTAAAAACAAAAGACTTGCAGAGCTTTTACAATGAAAAAATAAAAGAAGGCTACAACAGTAAATCGGTTCGGCATATGCACGTTATCATTAATGGTGCCTTGGAACAGGCACTTCGAGAAAAATTGATAAAGGAGAATCCGAACAAGTACACTGTATTACCGAAGCGAAAAACTTATATCCCCAATGTGCTTACGCTGGAAGAAGTGAAGAAGCTAGTGGAGAAAGCGAAGGAAGACAAAATGTATCCTCTCGTGATTACTGCGATTTTTACCGGTATGCGGAAAGGTGAAATCATGGGACTGACATGGGATTGTGTAGATTTTGAAAAAAATCGGATTCATATTGTGAAAAGCTTGTGTAGAGTTTATCATGAACCGGATGAGAACGGTATAGTTCATGCAACCTACGAGCTGATGGAGCCGAAGTCTGCTAAGAGTGTACGCTATATTCCGATGCTGGATATTGTCCGTGAGGTATTGCTGGAGCAGAAGAAAAAGCAGGAACGTGAAAAGGAAGAGTATGCCGATATTTACACAGACTTTAATTTTGTGTTTACTCGACCGGACGGACGTTATGTAGAGCAGCGTTCTTTTATGGACAATTATCATAAATTTCTGAAAAAGTATGGTGTAACAGACTGTCGCTTTCACGACCTGCGGCATTGCTTTGCAAGTCTGCTTCTGACTTCAGGAACGGGAATGAAAGTAACCTCGGAGTTGCTTGGCCATAGTGAAATCAGCACGAGTATGAATATCTATTCCCACGTATACGATGAAACGAAGCAGGAAGCATTGACAAAGCTGAATGACATGCTTAATTCATAATTGCCTTGAAATTAACACAAACTGGCTTTATAATGGTGGTGATAAAAGAAACTGTGACGACAAAGAGTAAATCAAAATTGGGAAAGGAAGATGTAAATGTCAAAAAGAGAACTGGCAATTCAACTGTTAGATGAAGTACCGGAATATAAGCTTGGATATGTGCTGGCTTTTATTCAGGGATTAACAGCAGACGAAAGCGGTGACGACGCATATTGTGAAGCACTTTATCAGGATTACCTTTCTGCACCGGAAGAGGATAAAGAAATGGTCAGCTTGGAGGATGCAGCTAAAATGTTGGGGGTAAATCTGGGTGTATAAGATTGATATTTCAAAGCGGGCATTGAAATTCATAGCGAAGCAGTCGAAGCCACAGCAAGAATTGTTGTTAAAAGCTATCAGTAAGTTACCTATGGGTGATATTAAGCCTTTAAAGGGTCATAAAGGCGTCTATCGGCTTCGTGTGGACGATTTTCGCATTATCTATACCATAGATAATGGTCAGATGGTAATTTGCGTTATTGACGCAGGAAATCGTGGTCAAATCTATAAACGATATTAAAATTTGGAGGGCAGGTACGGTTGATAGTACCTGCTCCTTTTTTGAGAGGGGTGGTAAAGTTGTTCGATGTTTTAGATTTCATTGATTCTCCGAGTATTCGAGCGCATAATAGAAACACAGTCTTTTCTCCGGCAGCACAGGCGGTTTTGATTGCAAACAGTTGCAAGGTAAGTTTGGAAGAAAAGATTGTTGCACTAGAGGAATTGGTTGCCTACTATACGGAGGATATGTTTTCGACAGAAGGTGTATTTACTGGGGCTATACAATGGACGAATGTCAAATTCTATGATGTGGTAAAGAAGATGATTGCTTTGTGGAAGCAAACTCTAGCAGTCAGAAGTGAATCAGATGGATACCTTTATGCAGCCTTTTTTCGGGAAAAAGGGTTTTGGGATAACGAGGCTGATGGTTATTTTTCAAACTTTGATAAAGCATATCGGTATATTGAGGAAGAAAAACAATATTATGTGCAGGGTGAAGATTTATGTAAGATTGAAACTTTTGCATATATTCAAAGGATAAAACCTGATACACAGGAAGTGGACCGCTACGATTTTAATAATGACTTGTGTCTGTTTCGTGTATGGCCATGCAAAGAACGATATATCCAAGCAGGGCTGGAGAATGAAGAGAATCTAGTGGAGGATTGTTTTGTGTCCATTTCGTTGCCTTTTAAAAAAGGAGATATTCTGAAACTTACAGAGGTGTTTTATGAGTCATATTATGGAGTACTTTTATTTAACACTCTCGAATGGAATATCGAGGCGATAAATCCAGATGGTACTGACATGAAAGTGTGGCTTGGAATCTGGGATGAGAAAAGGGGCTGCTTTAATTATTCAGATGAAGCAAATCTGTTGGGTTTAAGCTTTGCCGATGACATTCCCAAAGAAACTTTGCAGATGTTGAATAAAATTAGTTGCCGTTCGGAAGATGATTCTTTGGATATTCTTAGTTTGCTTCGACAGAAAGTAGTTAGGTCTTATTATTGTAATAAAACGGAACTTTCGGTAGAACAGAAAATGGATATAGTTATTGGCTGCTATAAGTCGTTGTCAGACAAGACAAAGTTTTTGAATTTGTTAGTGGGGCAGACGGAAGAAAAGGAGAAGAAAAAAGTTAGAGACATGCTGAAGCTGCATGTTTGGATGACAGAAATGTTTTATTATCCAGCCAGGTACTATCCGGTGGAAGATATTTTCTATGTGATTCACAAAAGTGAGCTGCCAACTCAAAGTTCTCTGGCGGAGCTGACCAGAACGCTGGTTTCTCCGGAAACAAGCGAAACTGAAATTTGTAATAATATTCAGCAAGTACTGCGATATTTTGAGCAGTGTGAAGAAAAAGGGTTCCTGTATTATGTAGATATCGTTGTAAAATCGAACGGGAAAAAGTCATGGTGTCCGGTTACATATTCCATGGCGTATATTGAAGGTAAATATGAGCCGTTCCGGTGTTTTGTTGATATAGAATATGCGAAGCAAATCGAATGGCAGGATGCTTTGGAATGTTATCAAAGTGGTTTGCGTCGTAATGAGCTTCCGTTTAAATCTGGTGACAGGGTTCAATTACAATTTCCTTTTATGTCGAACCCGATTTGTGGAGTTCTTTGGAGAGAGCAGGACGGTAATCAGAATTGGTATACGTTCCTATATCCGGATGGTACAGATGATGATTCTCCAAATGCAGGGAATGAGGGCATTGATTTATCGTATCAGTATGTAGGATTAGTTTCAGGGTATGCGGTAATTGACTGGCTGGAGCGTGTAGAAGATTAGCAAGAATCAAAAAGTCTGTGGGATGTATATACAGTACATCTCATGGACTTTTTTCGATTTATTTTAGCCTGCTTTGTGTGAGAATAAATTCCTCTACAGCCAGACGGCTGATTTTCCATACTCGACCGATGCGGAATGCTTTGATTTTTTTTTCGTTTAAAAGACGGTATGCAGCGTTGCGACCGATGGAAAGGGCGTTGCAAAGCTCATCAATGGTTAAAAGTTCATTTGGATCATTATACATGGTTAGTGTCCTCCTTCAGATGCAGTTTTATTTTATATATTTGTTTATAGTTTTAATTTTGATAAAAATTATAAATAATCTAACATCTTCATAAATCATCAATGATAATCAATGGAAAATTGGAAAGGGGATAGGTAGCGAGGAATAATGCAATTAGGAAAACTTTAAAAATGTGACACAATCTGCGTATTTATTATATATAGCCGGAAGGCAAATAACAATGTTTTATCAGTTATTTGCCTTCCGGCTATTTTAAGTTTGATATCTTTTATGATTATTTATTTTGATATGAAAGGAATGGAGAACGATAAAGGATGGAGTATTTGAGTAGACGATTAAACTATATTAATTCACGGTATACACCAAGTGAGAAAGCAAGGATTGAAAGAAGAGCCAGACAGTTAGGAATAACAAAAGGTGAATATGTACGAAACTGTGCATTGGCTGGAACAGAAAGAAATCGAGTAAAGGATAAAAGAAGGGTTGCTGCATGGGTAAGACAAATAGAGCAGCTAAATCAAAATTATTATAATTTGAAAAATGATAGCCGGGTGGGCTTGTCAGAAAATGAAATTAAAAAAATGATGGAGGATACAATGGTATGGGACTTTTAATTATGTCTAAATACGGAAGATATGAAAATGAGGATGCGGTTGAAAATGTAGTTCGATACATAACGAGAACCAGACCGGGCGAGAACCGCAAGGATGAATTGATTGCTTATGGTGCAATGGGAGTGTCAGCCTATGCAGAACCAGAAATTATGATTCAGCAAATGAAGTATGTACAAAATTTCTATGAGATTGAACGAAAAAAAGGAGCAAGGATATATCATGAGTTTTATAGATTTGATGAAAGAGAGCAAAGCATTCTTGGGAATAATATTGTGTACTTACAACAGATAGCATTGCAATGCTGTAATGTATATTATGAGCGAGGGTATCAGGTAATTTACGCAGTACACTATGACAGGGAAAAAAGATTGCATATCCATTTTTGTGTGAATGCAGTTAGTTTTGTCAATGGAAATAAGTGGCACGAGTATATGAATGGATTGAGTCAGCGGCAGGCATTATTTAATAGCATTGTCCAGAAATATATGAACGTAATAGAACCTATTGAGTGGGAACGAGGAGGTTTAGGAAAATGAAAAATTATTATGCAGTCAGCAGAGGACGGAGGGTAGGGGTTCTTGATGTATGGAGTTATACACAGAAACAGGTGATTGGATATAGCGGAGCAGAATATCAAGGCTTTGAAACGATAAAAGAAGCGATTGCTTATATGGAAGAAGAGTTGCCACAGGCAAAGGAATATTTGCTTTTCATGAATCAGCATAGCATATACTATAAAAGTTTTGATGATTTTATAAGTGCCTTGATGAAGTTGGCATAAGAAAAAAGCCGGCAGGGAATGTTGTCTCTGCCGGTGTAATATTTTAATCATCTATCTTTTCAAAAAGGTCGCCTACAGGAACTTCAAGTATATCACTGATACGTTCTAAGATGTCAAAACGAATGGATGAGGTTTCGTTATTTATGATACGATTAAGATTCTGATAACTAAGTTCCATGCGCTTGTATAGCCAATATTTCGAGTGCCCCTGTTCTAATAATATATTTTCTATTCGAAGACGAAGCATTGTTTTTGTTCCTCCTCTAAAGGGTTTCTTTTTCAATTATAGCGGATTGAAACTGCTTGCATAACTTATTTGCAAGTTATATAATGTACACATGAGATAGCGGCTGTAAAAATGTAATAAAACATACAACTACGGAGGAAAATGGAATGAAGAGATTCGAGATTTTTTATAATCCATATGAGCAAGAAACCAGAATCTTGGTAGATAATCACGATATAAAGGAAGAGTCAGCATACAGTCGTCTTAGAAAGATTGTAGAAAAGGGCACACCTCTGCAATCCTGGATTGACCCGATACCGCATAAAGGTTGGGAAGGCTTTATCAATGAAATGGTTAGCAATGATTGCTATGATGAAGTGGAAATAAGTTTTCATGGTAGAAAAATTGATTATGAGGATTTACAGCGTGCTTGTGATGCAGGAAATGCTAAGAGGAAGAAAGAAAAGCAACTGAAGATAGACTATCAGTTAGTAGATGAATTATCAGATAAAACAATGGCAGATAATGTAGAAATGGTGAAGCAACAGATATTATCTCAAGAATTTGCTAAGATTGTAAATGAGTCAAAGGATAATTCTTCAATTAAAAAAGAATATGAGAGATTAAAACAATATTATGGAAAAGAGAAGGATAAGGAATTTAAAGTTATTTTTGCAGGAATATATAATTGCGGTAAATCCACAATTTTAAATACTTTAATACGTCATGAAGTTTTGCCAACGGCAGGAACTACTTGTACTGCGAAAAACTGTAGGATAAGACATGATTCCAGTTTGGGTAATAAAGTTAGTTTGACTTGTTATGATAAAAAGGAAAAAGTAGTAGTTCCGACGGAAACATTTGAAAATGATGAGGAATGTTTAAAAAGATTTTGGGAAATCACACCACTTGGAGCAGAAGAAAGTATTCCGCCGGAGGTTCAAACTATAGAGATTAGTTTAGATTTGTCCCATTTATATCCTACAAAAGAGATGGAAAAAGAATTTAATTTGGTTATTGTGGACACTCCGGGATGCAATAGTTCTGAAACGTCGGATGCAAATAAAAAATCTGAAGATGTTAATAAACAGGAAGTCTTGGATAATGAGCATATGAAAATTGCTTTACAGGCAATTTCCAGCGGTGAAAAGGAAATGGTGGTGATATGCACAAATACTGCAAATGATTTTCCAACAGATTTAGGAGATTTTCTACATGCTATTTATCAATCTATGGAAGAAGATGCAGGAAATTTTAATGATAGATTTATTTTTGCTCAAAACTGCTGTGATGCAACAATATATAGTGGTGGTGATAGTTTAGAAGGAAGAAAAAATGGTTTTGCAACGAAATTGATGAAGCCAGAAAAGTATGGATTTAAAAATAATGAAAGTGCGCCAAATTTTATACCAAGAGTTATGATGTTAAGTGCAGGTGTTAAATCTGCAATTCAAAAAGGTGCTGCTAATTTTTCAGTAGCGGATATTAAGGCAAGTACAGAAAAGAAGGACATGAGGCAGAGGTATAGAAATTTTTCTGAAAATATTGTTGAATTTCCTGATAAAAATTACTATTTGATGCAGGTATGTGATATTCCTGAATATCGAAAAGTAGAGTTGCAAAAACGATTTGATGATGCGATGCAAGTAGGAAATACGGAAGAAGCAGTATCCATACAAACAGGAATGGAATGTTTGGAAATTGCAATAAAAGATTATATCGAGCGGTATGCGTATCCTTTTAAAATTCGTGCACTTAGGAAATCATTTAGACCACTGCTGGAAGCGGTTGCTGCACAGGTAAAAACAGAAAGTGATTTGCTAGAGAAATATAGAGCGGATTTAGAAGGAAAAAAATCAGAACAAAGAATAGATGAGCAGAGAAAAGAGGAACAGGAGGAGGTAGAAAGAGCTTTAAGACTTTTAGAAGAGAAAATAAATAAGCAAAAAGAGAAAATTAGTAATATTTCATTTGATAAAAGCCAATTCCAAAATATTTCATATGAGATGGTACAAGATATTACACCCTTAAGAAATACCCTGCGTAAAGATAATGACGAGGGTAAGGCTTATACTAAAGATGAGATGATGAAAAAAATGGAAGAGGTACAGGTGGTTTTTTATTCAGCATTTCAAAAAGCGTCTAGTAAATATAAAGAAGTTGAAAAAGGATATCAGTTACAGCTGGAGGAAATTTGCAATAATCTAAGGAGTGTCTATGATGAAATGCAAACTGATGAAAATTATAATTTTGTCGGCTATAATTTTGAAAAGTCTCTAGGAGTCCAAAAAGTAAAGGAGTTAGATATAGATGCACTTCGTAAAGAAGTGGAGAATACAAAGGAAAATAAAACAGTTATAAAGAAGAATGCAGTGAAAGATGAAGTTTATAAATGGTGGCAGTTCGGTAAAAAGATAAGTCAATATTTTGCACCGGAAACGATTTCAGTTAATGAGAATTTTTATTCGATGAAACCGGTAATGAATTGTTTAATAAATACAGCTGCTGAATTTGAAACTTTATGCAAAGAAACAACAAAGAAGTATGAAGATGATATAAATGGAATGAAGAATATGGCTATCAATATGGCAGAAGCGATTCCAGCGGATATAAACGCTACAATAGACAAGATTAAACATTTTAAAAAGAGTTTGATTGAGTGTGGTGAGAATATATGTGAATTAAATAAGTTAGAGATATTAGTCAGGGACAAAAAGGAATTTTTAGAAGGTATGATTGCAACTATTGAAATAGGAGGAAGCAGAAGTGTATAAGTTTAGTTCATTTAATGGAGATGATTTTGAAAAAGCGATTCAAGAGAAAAAATATTCAACGCTTATAAGTTATGTGGTTAATGTTATGAGAATCAATCCAGAGTTTAAGAATGATAAAAACCAAGATAAGTCCGAAGCGGAAATTGCATTGGATATTTTAAGACATCGTGTGCCTGAAATTTTTGAAAAGTATGAGTTACAAGGAGGAGAAAAAGTTTTAAGTAAGGAATTAATATTAGGGTTGAATTTAGAAGATTTGGAAGAGTGTTTTTTGAGACAGACTTTTTTGTTTAGTGAAAATTTTTGTGAGAAACGAATTGAAGATATTAAATTTATCGGACAGGAAATTGCCAAGAGAAATACCGCAAATTTTTCCAAACCACAGAACCAGAACCAAACCGGACAGAGCAACAAAAAGCAGAAGTCCAGAAGTCTGAATCCGCTGATATTAGGCATAGCACTCCTAATAATTATTGTTCTTGTGGTAGCTTTAGCGGTGAAAAAATAAAAAAGCAAGGTAGTAGTTATGACCACTTAAAGGAAATGAGCAGGAGTCCCAAAGGAGGAAAGCAGAAATGAGTAATATAGATGTGCGTAATAAACAAGATTTATATGCAGCGTTTAACAATGCAGATACTATACTAATGAAAAAATATGTGGACCAGTTGGAAAGACTTCCGCTTGTAGACGCAGATGAAAGTATTGGGGCTATAGAGGTCGGAAGCAATATTTGCCTTTATCATGTGGATAAGATTGTTTATGACAAAAATGAAAATATTCATGATAAACTGACCACTGTATATTCTTCTGTGTTGGTAGATGAGAATGCTTCGCTTATATTGCTTATTCAAGGTAAAGTTTCACATGTGGATTTATATCTTGGTGTAGCTGGGAAAAAGGTAATGCCTGACGGTACAGTATCTGCTGCAAATTGTGAAAATACAGGAAAAACATTAGAAAGTGTACTGAAAGGAAATTTTCCAGGAACAGAATTGCAAAGGGTCGATAATTCACAACGCAAAAATACGGAAACAGGGAAAGTAGAAGGCGAAAGTATAGCAACGGTTATCGAATCTTGTTTCAATGGAGCAGATGCAATCGCATCGGTTAGTGGTATTGCTGCGTTACGAAACCAAAAAGAAAGCAGTAGTGAAAAGTTTGTACAGGCAATGGAGAAATTAGTGGATTCCATGCGAGGAAAGGAATATGCCGCTATTTATATTGCAGATGTGAAAAGTGCTTCGGTGATAGAAGAATTGTGTACGGCATATGAAGATATATATTCTCAACTGTCCCCATTTAAGCAGTCTGTTCAGACGTTGAATGAAGGAAAATCTAAAACTGATACGACAAGTCTGATAGAAGGTGTAGTTGATACTACGAATGAGAGCCTAGCAAAAGCTGTTATGCATGGAAGTTCTCATTCGGTGGCAAAAACAAATTCTGTTAATGCAAGTGTGACGGTTTCTACAAGCGTGGGTGTGTCGGCAGGAGTTCCGGGCGCAAGTGCAAGTACTAGTACAAGTGTTGCAGGTACGGTTGGTGTCGGACATTCTGTAAGCAAAACAGATGCAACAAATGAGGCTGTTACTGATACTCAAACAGAAGGAAAATCAAAATCGCTTTCTACGCAAAACAGTGTGGCAAACGCAATTACTTCCAGTAACGGGGAAGCGTTACAGATTACATACGATAACAGAGCGGTCAAGAGCCTGCTTGATAGGATAGATGAGCAAATTAAGCGTTTGAGAAGCTGTGAAGATTTTGGCTTATTTGACTGTGCAGTTTACTTTGTTTCTAACAAATATGAAAATGTGGTTGCGGCAGCAAGTGCATATAAGTCTTTGATACGCGGAGAAAATTCGTCTGTGGAATCCTCTGCAATTAACGTTTGGGTAGAGGAAAAACAAATTGAAGCACTGCGGGTATACTTGGAGCGGTTTTATCATCCGATGTTTGCGCTCCCGACTGTTGCGGACACAGATGAGAGAGGTGCAATGTATTTGCCGGTTACTCCGGCTTTGATGGTAAGTGGTAAAGAACTAGCGTATCAGTTTTCTTTACCGAAGAAATCTATTGCTGGCCTGCCTGTTATCGAATGTGCAGAATTTGGAAGAAACGTTCTGACGGTGGATGGCAAAAATGAGGGTGAGATAAAGATAGGTAAAATCTATCATATGCTCCACGAAGAATCGGAAGAGGTAAAACTGTCTGCGAAGGACATGACAGCACATACCTTTGTGACAGGTTCCACAGGTGCAGGTAAATCCAATGCAATATATAAGATTTTAGAGGAAGCCGTTAAATTAAAAAAAGAAGATGGTGACAAGGTATCCTTTATGGTAATTGAGCCGGCGAAGGGAGAGTACAAGGACGTATTTGGAACGAATGATAATATAAAAGTAGATGTGTACGGAACAAATCCGAAGCTGACACCATTGCTTAGAATCAATCCGTTCCGTTTCCCGGAAACAACCCATGTCTATGAGCATATGGACAGACTGGTGGAGATATTTAATGTGTGCTGGTCTATGTATGCAGCAATGCCGGCAGTATTAAAAGCATCCTTGGAGAATGCATACAAAGCGACAGGATGGGATTTGGAAAAATCGGAGAATATAACCGGAGTAAACATTTATCCTACTTTCGCAACGGTGGCGCAGGAAGTAAAGAAGTACTTGGATAAGTCGGAGTACTCGGACGAAAATAAGGGAAATTATAAAGGTGCATTGCTGACACGTTTGGAATCCTTGGCAAATGGCATTAACGGAATGATATTCTGTGCGGATGATATTAAGGACGAGGAATTATTTGATAAGAATGTCATTGTTGATTTGAGCAGAGTTGGCTCCATGGATACCAAGGCATTGATTATGGGTGTTCTTATTATGCGGTTGCAGGAATATCGGTCGGGAGTACGGTTAAAGGAGTGTCAGGAGGGTAAAGCGGCAACGAATAGTGGATTAAGACATATTACTGTGCTGGAAGAAGCGCATAATCTGTTAAAGCGCACCTCTACGGAGCAGAGCGCAGAAGGGTCTAATCTGATTGGAAAATCTGTTGAAATGCTTTCTAATTCCATTGCGGAAATGAGAACCTACGGAGAAGCATTTATTATTGCTGACCAGGCACCGGGCTTGTTGGATATGTCCGTAATCAGAAATACGAATACAAAAATTGTATTACGTTTGCCGGATTATTCCGATAGGGAACTGGTTGGCAAGGCTGCCAATATGAACGAAGAGCAGATTACAGAACTGGCAAAACTAAAAACAGGTGTGGCTGCTGTTTATCAGAACAACTGGGTATCTCCAGTGTTATGCCAATTTGAACGCTTTAATGCACAAGAAAAAATGTACATAAATCCGGAATCACCGGAGCGACAGAACAAGAGAAATATTGCAGCTTCCGAAGTTTTGAATATCATTATGAAATCTGATATTAGAAAAAAGCTTGATAATGTGGATTTCAGGGATAAGATAATACAGGACGTGGTGGATTCTGCACTTCCGGACTGGCTGAAAGTAAAGATTCTTTTGTATATAAAAACAAAGAATCATAAGGTGGAACAACTCGCAAAGATTGCATATGGATTTTTTAATTCAGAGGAATCTTTGGAAAAGGCAGCTTCAGCAGAGGATATTGAAAAATGGATTGACAAGCTGACTGCTGAATTAAAACCATCGGTAAAGGACTATGCAGAGGAAGAAATAGATATGTTACTGGCATTGCTGGTTAAGGAGCATTATGAGCTGAACAGTGCATATAAGCCGATTTACCTTTCTTATATGGAGTATATAGGAAAAAAGCGTAATTTGATTTAAGGTATTATTGCTGAATATTATGTGGAGGCATGCTATGAGCGAGATTGTAAAAGAGAAAACGGAGTTTACAGATGCACCGGATAAATTGGAGATTCCTAAAATAGAACCTAAAGAATCATTTTCCTTGGAGCAGGCAGATGTTGTTTTTGGAAAAATGTGGAGCATTGATAATGTACCAAATTGGGTGCAGAAAAATGAGGATGGACAAGTTTTTTATGGATATGATGATGGTGATGGAAATACTACCTGGTATGATAGTGAAATGAATTTGGATTCTTCTACACCAACTCCGACGGAGGGAGATATCTGTGATAGTTTGTATCCGTATGAAAGCTAATGTTTAGTAAATTAACCGAGAAGGATGTGAAGTACGAGTGAAGGAATTTTCAAAAGAAACCACGGAAAGTGCAGAAGTGAAAACTAATCCTATGGAGGATATAAAAATTGCTCCGAAAAGCGAAATTTCTGTGGAACAGGCGGATGATATATATTATAATATAACAGAAGGCATAGATGCAGATGTTCTGGAGATGGAAGTGGAAGATAAGGAAACGGAACAGATAGAAGCGGAGTTTGGTGAGACACGAGAGCATTATAATACCTATGATGACAGGATTGCGCACACCCCGAAAGAAAATTCTGTTCTTGGAAGCTGGGAAGGTGATCGAGGAGAATCTAAGTTTGTTCCAAATCCTGAAACTGAGGCTGGAAGGGCTGCACTTGAAAAGTTGAAAGAAAAAGATATGGATGGTGTAGAGTATAAGAATGCAGAACCGGATTTTTCAAAATGTGCTGAATCAACGGTTGAAATTGATGATATGACACAAAACCGCGATGATTATTATGATAAGGACGGAAATTTGAAGCAAGGTAATTTTACTCAGGCAGATATTAAATGTGCGGAAAAATGGAATGCAGAAGCCAAGGATGGTCGAACTGATTGGACAGCTAGAAGTGTTAGTGATTGGCGACATGAAAATATGTGTTCATGGCATGAAAGATGTGATACAAAAACAATGGATTTAGTGCCTTACGATATACATAGTCAATGCAAGCATCTTGGCGGCGTATCTGAATGTAAAGTAAGGGATGCTGTAGATATAGGAGGCGATTTTGATGAATAGTGTGAGTGTGAATTTGTGGAACAGGGATTTTAATTTGCCTGCTATTTATAGTTGTTATCCAGGAGAAGAGGTAACCGAATTGCAAATCAAGGCACTTAAAATGTTTTGTGAAGATAAGGATGCTGTACAAAATATGCTCGAGGATTTAAAACAATACGTTGCAGAAACATCCGAAGAAATTGCTGCAAGCAGTGAAATTGAAAACATCTTTAAGTATGTTATGCCAAAAAGATTATTCATACCAAGGAGTAAGGAAATGCAGGTTGCAATTATTTGCAATTATAAGTTTGATATGGAAAATGGAATAGCAATAGTTTTTGAAAATGGTAGCCTGTTAAAAATAGGAACACAGGATATTATTCTGTAGGAAGATTGCAAAACTCTCCTTTTTCAATCATATACCATACCAATGAACCAATAACATCAAGGTTACAATCCATAGGAAAGGCAGGGTAGCAAACAAAAACTTTATAAGCAACATTTTAACAGGGAGAATCCGTGATGGGTTCTCTCTTTTTTTGCCGTTTGAAAAAGGAGGAAAAGGCAATGGAAAAAATTATTTTAGCAATTTTAAGTGCAGTGGTAGTGGTTTGGACGGAAATCATCCGTCGCAGAAAGGCGGTATAGGAGATGGCAGCAAATGTGGAAAGTATGTTTTATACAAGAGAGAAACCGTGGCATGGATTAGGTGTGGAGGTTAAGGCGGCGCCGACCTCGGCAGATGCACTCCGTTTATCGGGGCTGGACTGGACGGTGAAGCAGGAGGCAATATTTACAGACAATGGAAAGGAGATTGCAGGGTATAAGGCGAATGTTCGCAGTACAGACAGGCGGGTGCTTGGTGTGGTAACTGACCGTTACAAGGTGGTGCAGAATACAGAAGCCTTTGCATTTACGGATGAACTGTTGGGGAATGGCGTGCGGTATGAAACTGCCGGTTCCCTGCAGGAGGGAAGAAGAGTGTGGCTGTTGGCAAGACTGCCGAGAGAGTATATTATTTCCGGGGAACGTATCAGTCCGTATCTTGTGTTTTCTAATACCCATGATGGTTCCGGTGCGGTAAAGGTAGCGGTTACTCCGGTTCGTGTGGTCTGCAATAATACGCTGAATCTGGCACTGTCCACAGCAAAGCGCAGTTGGTCCATGGTACATACAGGGGATATCAAGGGCAAGATAGAGGAAGCCAAGGAAACGCTGTTCTTTGCAGAAAAGTATATGGACGAGCTTGGAAAAGAATTTGAGCAGCTCCGGGATAAGAAAATGACGGATGCCAAGGTGGCAGAATATATTGAACTTCTGCTTCCGGTGGAGAACGGCGCTACGGGCCAGCAGGTGAAGAACATACAGAAGCTTCGTGAGGATATGAAAGCCCGTTATTATGATGCTCCGGATTTAAAGCAGGTGGGTAACAATGCTTACCGTTTTATCAATGCAGTCAGCGACTTTGCAACCCATGCGAATCCGCTTCGAAAAACTGTAAATTATCAAGAGAATCTATTTGGCAGAACGATTGACGGAAATCCTTTAATTGACAGGGCATATCAGTTAGTGTGTGCGGCATAACAGGACAGGAGCAGGCTGTGAAGGTCTGCTCCGTATTTTTGACAAGGAGGCGGAAATGAGAGTATTAGTAAAAACAGCGGATATGCCAAGGGAAGAATGGTTAAAGTGGAGGACAAAGGGTATCGGTGGTTCGGATGCTTCGATCATAGCCGGAGTCAACAAATTCAAATCTATCTTTCAACTCTGGCTGGAAAAGACAGGGCAGATTGTACCGGAGGAATCCGAATCAGAATATACCCACTTTGGAAATGTATTAGAGCCTGTGGTAAAGAAGGAGTTTACCCGGAGAACCGGATTAAAGGTAAGAGCCAAGAAAATGCTGTTGCAGAGTGAGGAGTATCCTTTTATGCTGGCGGATTTGGACGGTGTGGTTTATCAGAACGGTGAGATGTGCATCTTTGAAGCAAAAACCGCAAGTGCTTACAAACAGGAGGTATGGGAGGAAGGAGTTCCGGAAGAATACCTCTATCAGGTGCAGCACTATATGGCTGTGACCGGAGCGAAAAAGACCTATATTGCGGCATTGGTTGGCGGCAATCATTTTTATTTCCACGAGGTAGCCAGGGACGAAGAAATGATTCAGAGCATTATCCGTATGGAAAAAGAGTTCTGGGAAAACTGCGTTTTAAATGGCAGGGAACCTTTGGCGGACGGTTCGGATGCTACCACTGCATTTCTAAATGACCGTTACAAGGAGGGCAATGGAAATAGCGTGGTTCTTCCGGAGGAAGCTTTAAAACTATGCGAAAGCTTTGATTTCTTATCGGAGCAGCTGAAAACGCTGAAGGAGCAGAAGGATGCGGTAGCAAACCAGTTAAAAGAATATTTGAAAGAAAATGAAACAGGAACCGTAGGTGGACGTGTGGTTTCGTGGAAGGTAGTGACGACCACCAACTTCGACAAGAGCAGACTGGCAAAGGACAATAAGGAACTTTACGAAAAATATTGTGTCCAGAGCCAGTACCGCCGTCTGTCGGTGGCGTGATGGGAGGTTGCAATGGTAAATGTAAAGGAACAGTTTTTTCAAAAGCTGAAAGAAGAATACCAGCAGTTCCGGAAGCGGATATTGCAGAAAGACAAACGGGACATCATAAAGGATTCCTACCGGATAGAGATTTTCGAGGAGCTTTATAAAATTCTTGTGGAAAAGGGTGACACCTTATCGGATGCAATTTTACGGAATCTTTTATACCAGTCAGGGATTTTAGATTTTCTGTATGACTGTTGGCTGAAAAAGGAGGATAGCCAGTTACAGGAACTGATGGACTGTGTGGAAGAAGAACTCGGAAAAGTGAAACCACAGGAAAATGAAGAATGGGAAGGAGCGTGGGACTATGAAGGAGATTCGTTTGTTACGTGCGAATGAAATTGAGTGCCGGGTGTCAACCATCAGTGAAAAGGGTATCAGCCTTTTATTATACAAGGATGCCAGAGTTGACCAGAAGATACTGGATGAAACCTTTACACCGTTTGGCTGGAAACGCTCTCATCAGAGCATAGACGGCAATCTGTACTGTATCGTGGAAATTTACGACGAGGATAAAAAGGAATGGGTTTCCAAACAGGATGTAGGAGTGACAAGTTACTCCGAGAAGGAAAAAGGACAAGCATCGGATTCTTTTAAGAGAGCCTGCTTTAACTGGGGCATTGGCAGGGAACTTTATTCAGCACCGTTTATCTGGATTCCCGCAAATAAAGTAAATATCCAACCCAAAGGGGATAAGTATATTACCTATGACCGCTTCACCGTGCAGTATATCACTTACAACGAGCAGAGGGAAATTGATTCCCTTGTGATCGTCAATGAAAACGGAAATCTGGTCTATGAAAAACGTGGAAAGGTGGCAAATCTGCCAGTGCAGCCATTTTTATCTGACCAGCAGAAAAAGGAACTGTCTGCAGAACTGGAGCGTACCGGAGTAGCCTTGGAAACGGTTCTGAAACGATATAAGTTGGAGACTCTGGAGCAAATGACAGAAGAAATTTACGAAAAAGCAATGAAATCACTAAAACGAAGCAAGGAAAAACAGGCTGCGTAGGAGGTGCAGAATGGAATTTGAAGAGTTTAAGCAAAAGATTTTAGCAGAGCTGGAAGAGTTCTGCGGTGCAGATGCCAAGGTGGAGCTGTTAGATACGATCGAAATGAACGGAGGACGTAGCTGTGGCATTGTAATAAAGGAACCGGGAAAGGGGCAAATACAGATAAATCCGGTAGTTTCCCTTGAGAAAGTGTACCAGCACTTTTTACAGGGGATGCCGTTATCTTGTTGCGCAGGGCTTGTCATGGATACGATTAAAGGTTTTCAATGCCCGGAAGAAATAAAAAAGTTTGCCTTTGTGATTCCGAAATGGGAAGAAATTAAGGAGCAAGTATATCCAGTATTGATTTCCAGAGAAAAGAACAAGCAACTGTTAGAACGAATAGTTTCCAGAGAGTATCTGGACATGAGTATTGTCTATGTGGTAAGATATAGACTGAAAGATAAAGGAATATTCAGCTTGAAGATTACTCACGAGATGATGAAGGTGTACGGCATCAGTGAAGAAGAACTGCATAAGCAGGCAATTAGGAATTTAAAAGAGGATGGTTATACGTTCTGTACGGTCACAGAATGGCTTTTGGAAAAACTGGTAGGGAAACATGCGTCTACGGTAGAAAAAATTCAGCCTGGGGACATCTACATTCTTAAAAACAGATGTGGCTTTTTTAGTGCAGCCGGTATTTTGGAAAAATCCTTCTTAAAGAGAACAATAGGCGGGCAAAGCGGTTATATCATGCCAATTTCCATACATACGGTAGCATTTGTTCCGGAGGAAGGTGCAGAAGAACAGGGAGTGCTGGATTTGCTGATGAGTGAAATGCGTCGTGAGGTAAGTTGTCCGGCAGAGGAACTGGAGAATCATAGCTATTATTATGATGCAGGTAAAGAAGAACTCCGAATTTGTGCCTGATATAGTATAGGGAGGGCTTTTCCGGTTTCCAGAGAAGTAAGTGAATAGGCAGTGTGCTTCCATAATTTCAGTGTAAGGTATTTGACAGCAATTTTGACAGCAGTTGCTATAAAACGGCATAGACGATGGATGAAATAATGCGGCTATGTGGACTGCACGGACATAAAAAATTCGCCTGTTACAGATTTAGGTTCTGGTGCGCGAGCGTGCAGGTTCAAGTCCTGTTACCCGCATTGCTGAAAACCAAGAAAGGGTGGTGCATCATGATAGATGCATCGCCCTTTCTTGGTTTTAGGAATCCGGAGGATTCCTTGAACCGGTTCAAGGTCTCCGCTTCGCTTCGGTCGGCGCAAAACCGAGGTCACCCCGGACCTCGTGCGCCCTGTTACCCGCATCCAAGAGTCCCTTTAAATAAGGGGCTCTTTTTTATGTTGCATTTCATGTTGCAAGAAAGTATCGCCTTGAAAAGATGTTATTCGTCCACAGAAAACTAACAAAATAAACACAAAATCATCACAATTTCATACTATACTGCACTAAGAAATGAAAAAGAAAGAGGATCGTTTATGTTGAAACAGAAAAAAAAGATAGTACTGTTGGTATGTATAGTACTTGCTTTTTCCGGTTGCAGTAAACCGCAGCAGGAAAAGACGGATACCGTGGGCGGAAATACATATAACAATGAAGACAATCGGACAGGAGAAGGAAATGCAGCGGAAGGAATTGTACAAGAAGCAACTGCCGATGATACAAAAGATAAGTTATATGCCGGTTACTCTGAAACAGCTCCGGAAGATCTTTCTAAAGTAAAAGTAACTTGTATTTCCGGAACACCGGATTGTTACACCATGACGGGAAATACCGTAACCTTTACCAAAGTATCAGAGGACAGTGTATATGCTATTTCCGGTGAGTTTAAAGGAAACATTGTTATTGATATCGGAGATGACTATAAATTCGATTTGGAACTGCAGGGACTTTCCATTAGCAGTGACAGTGCGAATCCGATTGTTGTAAAAAGCGGTGATAAAGTAACTTTGACAGCGAAGAAAGAGTATCAGAATTATATATATGACCTGCGGGCAGCAGCGGAGGAAGAAGATACAACAGTAAAAGCAGGTGCTGTTTATTCTGAAGTGGATTTAAAAATAGCAGGAAAAGGCACTTTGACAGTTGTTTCCGAGCAAAATAACGGTATACACAGCAAAAAGGATTTAGAAGTAAAGAATTTGAATCTGACCGTGTCATGTAAAGATAATGCGTTAAAGGGAAATGACAGCGTTACGTTGGAAAATGCAACTACAACTTTGATTGCCACAGCCGGTAACGGAATTAAAACAAGCAACAGTGATATTTCTAATAAAGGGAATCAGCGCGGTACTATTTTAGTGCATGGCGGTAATTATACGATATATGCTGCATGCGACGGTTTAGACGCAGCGTATGATGTCGTAGTAGATGATGAAACTACGGTACTGAAAGTTTTTACGGACAAGTATTCAGCATACTCTGAAGAAGTGACTGCCGTAGCGGAGGATGTGTATTACATTCGTTTTAATTCCAAAGACTGGAACTATTCTGTAAAGTATTATAATTCGGAGGAAGACTTTGTCTGGGTGACTCCAGAGTTTCACTCTACGGTATCCGGAGGAAGAAACAGCTACTATTATTACTCTTTTCCAAAGATGCAGGAGTATTCAAAAATTCAGTTCTTTATTTATTCGGAAGATATGGAGCAGGGGCAGGATACAGAATATCTGGCTGCAACGGATTATCTAAGTATAAACGATGGGTACGACACCTTTGCTTTGGAAGTCAGAGGAAACAGTCTTTCCTATAGCTGGACGAATTATACCACACAGATTACAGAAGGTATGGGTGGCTTCGGTGGTGGCCCAGGTGGCGGACGTGGCGGTTTTGGCGGAGGTCCGGGCGGTATGGGCGGCTTCGGCGGCATACATGAAGGAAATTCTGATAAGGGAGATCATTCTACCAAGGGAATCAAGGCATCGAATGAAATATTAATTTCTGCCGGAACCATTGATATTAAAGCTTATGATGATGCCATTCATGCAAATAATGACACTGCACTGGAGAATGGAGAAACTCCGAAGGGAAATGTAATAATTACCGGTGGAACGGTGCTGCTTTATAGCAATGATGATGGTTTGCATGCAGACGGAACCGTAACCATTACGGATGGTGTTGTCAATGTTTCCAACAGCTATGAAGGTATGGAAGGTGCCGAGGTGGTAATCTCCGGCGGCAAGGTTTCGGTAAATGCAAAAGATGATGGTATCAATGCGACAACTACATCCGGTACAGCGGTAACGGTATCCGGAGGTGACGTGTACATCTATTGCTCCGGCGATGGAATTGACTCCAACAGCAGAGCTTCTTACGAGGGTATTGTATTTTCCGGCGGTAATACGGTGGCTATTTCTACGTCTAACGGAAATTCTGCCATTGATTCTGAGCAGGGTTACAAATATGAGGGCGGTCAGGTGGTGGCAATCATGCCATCCGGCGGAATGTCACAGGAGGCAGTACATTGTAAGAATTTTTCCGATATCGGTTCCAGCCGTTCCGCCACAATGATAGCAGGCCGCTATGTAACAGTAACGGTGGATGGAGATGAGGTGGTAACCATACAGATGCCATCCGGAATTTCAGGAAAGTTGATTTATCTTGGCAGTAACGGAGCATCTGTTTCGGTGAAAGAAGACGCAACAGTAACCTTGGATGCAAATGGAGTGTGTTGGTATAAGTAATAAGAATTTTATTTGTGTTTATGCATAAACTATGATACAATGAAATGCGGATGTCAGAAGCGGCATCCGCATTCGTTATAAAGAAGGAGAATACATATGTCTAATTTTGTTTTACGTATACTGCAGGGCACCTTGATTGGTTTAGGCGCTGTCCTTCCGGGAATTTCCGGTGGCGTACTTTGCGTTATTTTTGGTGTATATACCGTTATTATGGAATTTCTGGCTGATCCGTTCCGTAAATTAAAGAGCCATTTTCCAAAGCTTCTTCCCATCGGAATCGGTGGTGTAATCGGTTTTATCGGAATAGCAAAATTGTTAGGATTTTTCCTGGAGAGGTATGAGAACCCTTCGGTATGCTTATTTATCGGTTTGATTGCGGGAATGCTTCCGTCTCTTTATAAGGAGGCAGGAGAACAGGGCAGAAGTAAAAAGTCCTATCTGTCCTTAGGAATTGCTATGGTTATAGTTTTTGCGTTGCTGATTGGATTAAAGGTACTTCATGTGGAAATTACACCGAACTTCGGTTGGTATATTTTCTGCGGTGCCTGCCTGGCATTGAGTGTCATTGCGCCGGGCATGAGCTTTTCCACTACTTTAATGCCGCTTGGTTTGTATGAACCGTTTGTTGCAGGAATCGGTGATTTTGATTTTGGAGTATTGATTCCGGGCGGAATCGGCGCACTGGCAACCGTGATTTTATTTGCCAAGGCTGTAGATATGCTGTTCAAAAAGCATTATTCCGTTGCTTTTCATGCGATTGTAGGCGTGGTGATTGCCGCTACTATAATGATTGTTCCGTTTAAGAGCTTTACTGTTTCTGTAGGAGCCTGTGTTGTGAATGTGGTTTGTTTGGCAGTCGGTATTGTGGCAGCGCTGTTATTGGATAAATTCAATCAGAAATATGCAGTAAAGTAACCGTTTGTTACGGAAGGAAGCAGAAGGAGGAGTAGGTTATGCTATATGCAGCAGATTTCAGGGAAAAAGCAAGAGCAGCCTTGTACGGCAACTGGGGAAAGGCAGTAGGTGTTGGCTTTGTGGCTTCTTTACTGGGTGCAGCAACCTTGGCTGCAGGAAGCGGCGGAGGAAGCAGTAGCGGAAGCAGCGGTACAGGAACTACACCCGGTGTGGAGGCAGGACTTGTTGAAAACGAGCCTTACATAGGGTTAATGGGGCTTGATTTATCAAACATTGACAGTATTGCAGACCTGAACGGTATTATTCCTACAGAATATCAGGTTGGCTTCATGCTGTTGTTATCGATAATCAGCTTTATCGGAATTGTGCTGGCAATTCTTCATTTTACCATTGGCGGTGCCGTAACCCTTGGCTATGCTAAGTTTAATCTCAATCTGACAGACCATAAACCTGCAAGCTTTGCGCAGCTGTTTTCTGAGTTTCACCGGTTTGGTGCAGGATTTTTCATGCAGCTTTTGAGAAGTATCTATACATTTTTGTGGTCGTTATTGTTCTTTTTCCCGGGAATTTATGCGGCTTACGGTTATGCAATGACCCCGTATATTTTAGCGGAAAACCCGGAAATGACAGCAAATGATGCAATTACAAAATCTAAGGAGTTAATGGATGGAAACCGTTGGCGTCTGTTTTGCCTGGAAATCAGTTTTTTCGGGTGGGCGCTGTTGGTTGCTTTGTTTACCTTAGGAATTGGTTCTCTTTGGCTGAAACCATATATGGAAGCAAGCTTTGCAGCATTCTATCGTGAAATCACGGCAGAGAAGTACGGAAGAGAAGAAAAAAAGGAAGAGTTTTATGAGGGATACTATAACGGCCGTATTGTTTGATATGGATGGTGTGGTGCTGGACACCGAAAAATTATATACCAGGTTTTGGCAGGAAGCGGCAAATCTCTTAGGATATCCGATGACCAAAGGACAGGCACTTGGCATGCGAAGCTTAAACCGGGGCGCCGGTCTTGCCCAAATGCAGTCCTATTTCGGACCGGATACGGATTATGATAAAATCCGAGGAAAACGTATGGAGCTTATGGATGCCTTTGTGGAAAAAGAGGGTGTTGAGCTAAAGCCGGGAGTTCATGAATTGCTTTCCTGCTTAAAGGAGAAGGGAATAAAAACCGCCATTGCAACATCTTCACCATTGGAACGGACGGTGTTGTATCTGACTTCTGTAGGCCTGCAAGACAGCTTTGATGAGCTGGTCAGCGGATATATGGTGGAAAAAGGAAAGCCTGAGCCGGATATTTTCCTGTATGCGGCAAAAAAACTGGGAGTAAAACCGGAACACTGTATGGTACTGGAAGACTCTCCTGCCGGTATATTGGCAGCACATCGGGCCGGGTGCAAACCGGTATTGATACCGGACCAGGATGAACCGGACTGCGAGACCTTGTCTTTACTGTTTGCAAAAGTGGATCGGTTAGATAAGGTAAAGGAGATTATCGGATAATATTAGTGCAGAAAAGGTGGAAAAATCAGAGTTTTCCACCTTTTTTTGTTGACCTTTTAGCTGTTCAGTGCTATAATGGTTTAACGGACGAAAGCGTTAAAGTGAAAAAGAAAAACAAATTAAAGTGGGAGAGTATATAAAATGCCTATTACAGAGTTTTTAGAGAGAAATGCCAGAGAATTTCCAAATGACATTTGTCTGGTAGAAATCAATCCTGAAATTAAAGAAAACAGAAGAGTAACCTGGAAAGAATATGAGCTCATTGAGCCTACTCCGCAAACCAGTTACCGCAGAGAAATTACCTGGAGTGTTTTTGATGAAAAGGCAAACCGTTTTGCCAATTTGTTAATTAAGCGTGGCATAAAAAAGGGTGATAAGGTAGCTATCCTTATGATGAACTGTTTGGAGTGGCTGCCGATTTATTTCGGTGTGTTAAAGACCGGCGCTTTGGCAGTGCCTTTAAATTTCCGCTATTCTTCCGATGAAATTGAGTATTGTGTAAATCTTGCAGAGGCAGATGTGCTTGTATTCGGTGATGCGTTTATCGGACGTGTGGAAGAAATCGCAGAACGTATCAGCAAGGGACGTTTATTGATTTACGTTGGTGAGGGCTGCCCAAGCTTTGCAGATGATTATAACTCCTTATCTGCCAACTGCTCCAGCATGCCTCCTCGTATTGTATTAAGTGATGACGATGATGCAGCAATTTATTTTTCTTCCGGAACCACCGGTTTTCCGAAGGCAATTTTACATAAGCACAGAAGTTTAGTGCATTCCTGTAAGGTAGAGCAGTACCATCACGGTCAGCAGAAGGACGACGTATTCCTTTGCATTCCTCCGCTTTACCACACCGGTGCCAAGATGCACTGGTTCGGCAGTCTGTTCTCCGGCAGTAAGGCAATTTTACTTAAGGGTACCAAGCCGGAATTTATTTTAGAGGCTGTTTCCAAAGAAAAATGTACCATTGTCTGGCTGTTAGTGCCATGGGCACAGGATTTATTAGAGGCTATTGAAAGCGGCAGAGTCAACCTTGATGATTACGAGCTTGACCAGTGGAGACTGATGCACATCGGTGCCCAGCCGGTTCCGCAGAGCTTAATTAAAAAGTGGAAGAGTATCTTCCCGAACCATGAATATGATACTAATTACGGTCTGTCCGAATCTATCGGACCGGGCTGCGTACATCTTGGTGTAGAGAATATTCACAAGGTTGGCGCCATCGGTAAGGCTGGCTACGGTTGGGAAGTAAAGATTGTAGATGAAAAGAGAAACATTGTTCCAAAAGGCGAGGTTGGTGAACTTGCGGTTAAGGGACCGGGTGTCATGACCTGCTATTATCACGATGAAAAGGCTACCAACGAAGTACTGGCAGACGGTTGGTTATTTACCGGTGATATGGCACAGGAGGACGAGGACGGTTTTATCTTCTTAGTAGACCGTAAGAAGGATGTTATCATCAGTGGTGGTGAGAACCTGTATCCGGTTCAGATTGAAGACTTCATACGCACCAACGATAAGGTACATGACGTTGCAGTAATCGGTTTGCCGGATAAGCGTCTCGGTGAAATTGCTGCTGCGATTATTGAAGTAAAAGAAGGATGCAATATGACAGAAGAAGAAGTAAACGACTTCTGCTTAAAGCTTCCTAGATATAAGCGTCCGCATAAGGTTATTTTTGCAGATATTCCTAGAAATCCTACCGGAAAGATTGAGAAGCCGAAGCTTCGTGAAATTTACGGTGCAAATAAGTTGATCGCAGACCAGAACCTTGGTTAATAGAAAGGAAAGAGAGCAATGAGTGAAACAAAAATCATGTTGGGCAACGAGGCGATTGCCCGTGGTGCCTTTGAAGCAGGTGTCAAGGTTTCCGCAGCATATCCGGGAACCCCAAGTACCGAAATCAGTGAAAACGTAGTAAAGTATCCGGAGATTTATTGTGAGTGGTCTCCAAACGAAAAGGTAGCAATGGAAGTTGCCATCGGTGCTTCTATCAGCGGCGTGCGTTCCATGGCGTCCATGAAACACGTTGGTGTCAATGTGGCAGCAGACCCTCTGTATACCATATCCTACGGTGGTGTAAACGGCGGTTTGGTATTAGTGGCAGCAGATGACCCGGGTCTTTATTCTTCCCAAAATGAGCAGGATACCAGATGTGTGGCAAGAGCTGCCATGGTGCCGGTATTGGAACCATCCGATTCCCAGGAAGCAAAAGATTTTGTAAAGCTGGCTTATGAATTATCCGAGAAGTATGATACTCCGATGATTGTGAGAACCACCACCCGTCTGGCGCACTCCCAGGGTCCCGTAACATTAGAGGACAGAGTGGTTCCGGAAGATAAGGTTTATGAAAGAAATCCGGCTAAGTACGTTATGATGCCGGGCAATGCCAAGGGCCGTCATGTATTCGTAGAAAAGCGTTTAAAGGATATGGCAGCAGATGCCTGCGACATGGCAATCAACCGTGTAGAAATGAACGATACCAAGATTGGCTTCATTACCAGCGGTATTGCATATCAGTACGTAAAGGAAGCATGCCCAACCGCCAGCGTACTTAAGCTTGGTCTGGTTCATCCGCTTCCAAGAACGTTAATTGAAGACTTTGCAAGTAAGGTAGATACCCTTTACATATTCGAAGAATTAGAGCCTGTATTTGAAGAGCAGATTAAATCCTGGGGCATCAAGTGCATCGGTAAGGAAATCTTCACCGTGCAGGGGGAATATAGTGCTAACATGATCCGTAAGGCCATCTTAAAGGAAGATGTAAGCACAAAGGCAGCCGCTCAGGTTCCTGCCCGCCCTCCGATTCTTTGTCCGGGATGTCCGCATAGAAGTGTATACTCCGTATTAAACAAGTTAAAAATTCATGCAGCCGGTGATATCGGTTGTTACACACTCGGTGCGGTTGCTCCGCTTTCTGTAGTAGATACCACGGTTTGTATGGGTGCCAGTATTTCTACCCTTCACGGTATGGAAAAGGCAAAGGGTAAGGAATACATTAAGAATTGGGTTGCAGTTATTGGTGACTCCACCTTCATGCACACCGGCGTAAACTCCCTGATGAACATGGTTTACAACCAGGGTACCGGTACGGTAATGATTTTAGATAACTCTACCACAGGTATGACGGGACATCAGGATCATGCGGCAACCGGAAAGACTTTGATGGGTGAAGTGGTTCCTGCCATTGATATTCCAAATTTATGCCGTGCCATGGGTATAAAAAATGTGGTAGAAGTAAATGCTTTTGATATAGTAACTTTAGAAAAGGTAATCAAGGAAGAAGTAGCAAAGGATGAAGTATCCGTTATTATTACTAAGTCTCCTTGTGTACTGTTAAAGGGTAACAAGTTCACCACAAAGTGCGTACCGGTAGAGGATAAGTGTAAGAAGTGCGGTGCATGTCTCCGCCCTGGCTGTCCTGCCCTTACCAAGAAGGCAGACGGTACCATTGCCATTGATGCAACTATGTGTAACGGCTGTGGTTTATGTAAGCAGCTTTGTAAGTTTGG
>JAGAQI010000068.1 GCA_017622795.1 Lachnospiraceae bacterium | reverse complement strand
GTTTGGATCTGCCTTTTTAATGGCACGGTTGGCAAACAATGCTAAAATTGTAAGCGTCAGCACCACCAGCAGCAAACTCACGTGCGTGTTGGTAATCCATAGTTCCTGTCCGAATACTTCATACTTGAACAAGCCGTCCACGCCGAAGGTTATCTTCGAGTCGGAAGCTGCCAGTATGCCCATTCGAAAGACACTCCCTGGTCCCACTTTCTCACCTTCCTTTGTTTATAAAATTTTGTAAAACCTTATGGGTTAACGGCTGTAAATAAGCCGAAAACTTTAAACTTAATACTCCGAGGGCAACACCGATAACGGAAATCCATTCCGGAAAAATCAGTGCCGCCGCCAACGCAGCTACCATAAGCAAAAAGCGCAAAAATGTACCCTTCTGTACTTTTTTAGTAGCATTTTCTGTATCATACAACATGGCTTGCTCCAGAGAATGATGCATATGGGCACTCATTACTCCGGCTACTATACAGCCTATCAGAAGTCCCAGTGTATAGGCTATCCGGTTGTCTGCAAAAATATTTCCGATTAAAAAAAGAATTCCGCATAAAACCACTCCGATAATCAGTTCGTACAACGTCTGCTTTGTTTCCTGCATACTAAAACCTCCATATAATAACGATTAGTCTTCTTTCTCTTCTGCTGTACTCTCCCTTTGTTCTCTTCGTTGTTTATTACGTTCCCCGGCCTTTTTTAAATTTTCAATATAAGCCAGTTCATCATCTTCTCTTTTTTTATCCTTTGCATAGAAATTTTTAGTCAAATGATAAACATTACGTACCGCTGCTCCCATACCGAGAAACAGAAAAACCGGCACAAAAATTTTAGACTCTAACCACTCATTTAACTTAATTCCGAAGAACAGACATAAGAAAATCGGAACCAGCATAGACAGGCTGATTTGGGATATCATCATTAAACTTCTTGTAACTGCGCCATTTTTCCCCATTATCTATTCTCCTTATACTAAACATTACTATTTTACCACACTTTTGCCCTAAAAGATAGCCTTTTTTGCCTTTTTTCTTCGTTAATTCTTTAACGTGCAAAACCGGGATTTTTCCGTGACAAAACGAGGGTTCCATGTTATACTAAAAGGTATCATATTTACAGAAATTCGAAAGGATTTTAATCATGAAAATAATTATTGTAGGCTGCGGCAAAGTAGGTTACGCTCTGTGCCAGCAGTTAAACGACGAAGGACACGACATCACCCTGATAGACAAAAACGCCGACCGTCTTCAGCCGGTGGTGGATAATTTAGACATTCAAGTAATGACAGGCAACGGAACCAGCTTTCTTGTACAGCAGGAAGCCGGTATCGAAAATACCGACCTGCTCATTGCCGTTACCAACGAAGATGAAATCAACTTAATCACCTGTCTCATTGCAAAAAAAGCCGGCAACAACTGTCGTACCATTGCCAGAGTCAGAAATCCGCAGTATTTCAACGAAATTGAATACTTAAAGGCTGCCATCGGCATCTCCTCCAGTATCAATCCGGAGTATGCGGCTGCCCACGAAATTGCCCGCCTCATTCAGGTGCCGGATGCCATCGACATCGACTCCTTTGCCAGAGGCCGTGTAGACTTACTGCGTATCGCCATTCCGGAAAATTCTCCTTACGACAACATGAAAGTCTTCGAATTTTCCAAAAAGTTCAACCGTGAAGTATTAATCTGTATTTTGGAGCACGAACATGAAATCAGTATTCCAAACGGCAGCAGTATCCTGCACGCCGGCGACACGATTTCTGTTATCCTGCCAAGAAAAAAAATTGCCAGCTTCTGTAATGCCCTGCAGATGTCCGCTGTCCGTGACATCAAAAACGTAATGATTGCAGGCGGTGGTACCACTGCATATTACTTGGCGGAAATTCTTGCAAAGTCCGGAATCTCGGTAAAACTTATCGAAAAAGACCGCGACCGCAGCCGTTTCTTAAGCCTTGGTCTTCCAAAAGCCCAGATTATCAATGCAGATGCAACGGTCCACGAAAATCTATTGGAAGAGGGACTCCCGCAAATGGATGCCTTCGTTGCACTGACCACTCAGGATGAAACCAATATTTTCCTGTCCCTGTATGCAGATAAGGTTGCCCCGAAGTGCAAAAAGATAACCAAAATCAGTAAAATGGCCCAGGATGAAATTATTGAAGAGCTTCCGATCGGCAGTATTATTTCTGCAAGAAACACTACCACCGAATATATTTTAAAATATGTCCGTTCCCTAACCAACAGCTACGGAAGTAATGTGGAAGCATTGTACCGCCTGATGGACAACCAGGTAGAAGCCCTGGAATTCCACGTAAAGGAAACCGGTCCTGTTACCGGAACACCATTGTTTGAACTGCAGTTAAAATCCAATCTTTTAATCTGCTGTATTGTCCGCGGCAAACAGATTATTACCCCGTCCGGCCGCGACACCATCGAGCTTGGCGATACGGTTATCGTGGTTACTACCAATAAGGGCCTTCAGGATATTTCCGACATCTTAGCAGAATAAAGAGGACACGACTATGAATTATTCCATCATTTTATATATTCTTGGCTGGGTACTGAACCTGCAGGGAGTCTTTATGTTACCACCATGCCTGGTAGGTTTAATTTATAAAGAATATCACGATGCCTTGGTATACGTTATCATTTCTGTCTGCTGTACTGTTGTAGGCATTTTGCTCCGTCGGATGAAGTCTAAAAACAGCACCTTCTATGCAAGGGAAGGCTTCGTAGCAGTAGCTCTGAGCTGGATCATCCTTAGTATGACCGGCGCCATTCCTTTTGTATTAAACGGTGACATCCCTTCCTATGTGGATGCCCTGTTTGAAATCATCTCCGGTTACACAACTACCGGTTCCAGCATCTTAACCAATGTGGAAGGCCTTTCCCATGCCAACCTCTTTTTCCGCAGCTTCAGCCACTGGATAGGCGGTATGGGTGTGCTGGTATTTATCCTTGCCATTTTACCTATGACCGGCGGTTCTACCATGAATCTGTTAAAAGCAGAATCTCCCGGACCTTCGGTAGGCAAGCTGGTTCCGAAAATGCGTCAGACAGCATTTATTCTGTACACCATTTATTTTGTAATGACAATTATAACCATTATCTTTCTGCTGTTTGGCGGAATGCCGTTGTTTGAATCTATCTGCCATGCCTTCGGTGCGGCAGGTACCGGTGGCTTCGGTATTAAAAACGACAGTATCGCAAGCTACTCTCCTTACCTGCAGACAGTGCTCACCGTATCCATGTTTTTATTCGGTGTAAACTTTACCTTCTTCTACTACATTCTTATCCGCAGGGTAAAGGATGCGTTTAAAATGGAGGAGGTCCGTTGGTATGTGGGCATTTATGTCATGGCGGTTATTCTGTTAATGTCAAACCTGTTGTATCACGGTTATGCCTTTGGAGAAAGCCTGCTTCATGTTACCTTCCAGGTAGCCTCCATCATGACCACCACCGGATATGCCACAACGGATTTCAATTTATGGCCAGAGTTTTCCCGCGGTCTTATGGTATGCCTGATGTTTATCGGTGCTTGTGCCGGTTCCACCGGCGGCGGCATCAAGGTATCCCGTATCATGATTTACTTAAAGCAGGTAGGAAAGGAACTAATGCAGCAGATTCACCCTCGACGCGTACATGTCCTCAAAATGGACGGCAAGGAAATTCCTCATGCTACCGCCCATTCCTGTAATGTATTATTAATGACTTACGTTGTAGTATTCATTGCCTCCTACCTTCTGATTTCCCTGGATGGTTTTGATACCACAACCAATTTCACAGCAATTGCTGCAACCTTAAATAACATTGGTCCCGGTCTGAATATGGTTGGAGCCACCGGTAACTTTTCCGCTTTCTCCAACTTTTCAAAGTTTGTCCTCATGTTTGACATGCTGGCCGGACGACTGGAAATTATTCCGATGGTACTCTTATTTTATCCTTCCACATGGAAAAAGTAGTGCAATTTTCCATTTGATATGTTATAATTCTCATATAAGGTCGATATATGTTGTAAAGAAGGGGTGATGTTCCGATGGAATCAGACATTAAGCTATATCGCAGACGATTTATCCCCAATGAGTTAAAGCTCCTAACCGATGATAAAATCCTGCATATAGACGACAACCTAATTATTACCTCCTGGTCCACTTTAAAACCGCGTTCGGACTTTTCATCCGGCATCTCTGCGTATTACCGCAAAGAAGGTTTTAAAATCAGCCGGCATTATGGTGCAGACGGCACCTTCACCCGTTGGTACTGTGACATTGTTACCGAATCCCAATCCGGCAACGAAATCACCTTTTCCGATTTATTAATTGATGTGGTTATCTTCCCGGACGGTACCGTCCGTGTGGTTGACCTTGATGAAGCGGCCGACGCATTAGAGCAAAAGCTAATCACTTCCGATATGCTGATGCAGGCCCTCCGTTCCACCGATAAGCTTCTGTCCTACATTTACCAAGACCGGTTCTCCGAGCTCACCGAATGTATGGCAGGCTACATAAAATAACACTATAATCCATGGTACCTTCTCCTAAGATACCATGAAGCAAAGGGGTTTTTTACATGTTTAAAAAGAAAGAGAAAAAAGTAAACACAACTACAGACAAGCAGCTTCTGTTAGAAGCAATGCAGCAGTTTATCGACGGCAAATACGCTAACCTTGATACGTCTGCTTATGCCGACGTTGAAATAGCGGAAAAATTCAATGAAATGATGACTGTCCTTAAGAAGTCCAACAATAACTATGTTATGCGTATGAACGAAGCCATGGAACATATCGGCGACAATTCCTGTGTAAAAGAAATGATTGAACAGGTAATGGCCCAGACCAGTTCCATTCAGAGCATGACTTCTTCCAGTAAGGAATTCGAAGCTTCCATCCAAAACATTTCAGAGGAAGTGGAACATATCCGTGACGAAGCACATGCAGCTATTAAAGTTTCCACCGCAAGCGTCAGCAACATGAACGAAACTATCGAAGCGGTTACCGATTCCGTAACCCAGATTCAGGGAATCCATGAAAAGGTCGCTGTTTTCGAAGAAAAAATCGAACAAATCAACAACATTATCGATGTAGTTAAAAAGTTAGCTAATCAGAGTAATCTTCTTGCCTTAAATGCTTCCATCGAAGCAGCCCGTGCCGGCGAAGCAGGCCGTGGTTTTGCCATCGTTGCCGGTCAGGTAAAAGACCTTTCCGCTAACACTGCCCAGTCTGCGGACATGGTTGTCGATTACGTAGATGAGTTACGTGCCAGTCTTGCCGAATTAAAAGATTTGGTAGACAGTACTACCGAACACTTAAACGAAAGTAACACCCGTGTACAAAACTCCGTACAGGATATCAACAGCATGAGCGAGCACATGGATTTAATTAATGACCGTATCAATAACATCCACGACGCCGTTAATACCCAGACAGCAGTTACCCAGAGTTTCCTTAACTCCATCGAGTCCATGGCAGAAAGCTATGAGATTTTAGAGCGTGACTGTTTTGCCACCGGTGACCATCTCCACTCCATCAGCCGCTATGTAGACAGTGCCCGCGGCGATATGGCAAGAGGCTTCTCCGACTTAACCACCCAGGACTGGGTACGTATTTTCCAGATTGACCATCATATCCTGACCTGGAGAATGTACAACAACATTGCAGGCTTCGAACACTTAAAGATTACACAGCTCAACAACTGGAACGACTGTAAGCTCGGCAAATGGATTGGCCAGCAAACCGACCCTCGCATCACCGGCAGTACCCAGTTTAAGGACGTTAAAAAATACCACGAAGAGCTGCATCACCACGGATGCGATTCCTGGCAGGCAGCCGAAGACGGCAACCGCGAACTTGCCCTGCAGCACTTTGATATGGCACTGGCAAGCTACAAAAAGTTCTATAATGCCATTGAAAACTTCAAGGCATATCTTAGAACCATCGGTCATGTAGACGAAACACCGATTAAGCCTTTTAAGAACTAATAAAAAAGAAACACAGGGAACTCCAATTATGGTAAGTCGTCCCTGTGTTTCTTTTTTTATTATTAACATACTCCGACGGATTTATTTTTATTATGATGCAGGTAACCGCTGAAATATTTTTATCGCAATAAACCGTTAGTCCGAATATTCTTTTTCCTTCATGGTAATACTTTCTATATCCATAAAAATTAGGAGGTATTACCATGTCTGTTGATTTTAAATCCAGTGAAACCATGAAAAATCTGATGAAGGCCTTTGCCGGCGAAAGCCAGGCCAGAAACCGTTACACCTTCGCTTCCGCACAGGCAAAGAAAGAGGATTTATATGTTATTTCCGCAATTTTCAAATTTACTGCCAAGCAGGAACGTGAACACGCTGAAATTTTTTACAACCATTTAAAGGAAATGGCCGGCGAAACCATCTCCATCGATGGCACTTATCCGGTAGACATTACCGAATCTGTCATCCAATTACTACGCTACGCAGAACACAATGAAATGGAAGAATACGGGGATGTCTATAAGCACTTCTCCGACGTTGCCGGTCAGGAAGGATTTGCAAAAATAGCTGCTGATTTCAAACAGATTGCCGAAATCGAAAAAACACATGCAGAGCGTTTTTCCACGTTTGCAGATTTATTGGAGCAAAATAAACTGTTTCTCTCTGATGTATCCTGCAAATGGATGTGTTTAAACTGCGGCAACGTAATCGAAACTACAAAGGTACCCGAGAAATGTCCGGTTTGTAATCACGACAAGGGATATTTCATCCGATTGGAATTTGCACCATACACCTGCGGCTAAAACAAAAAATAAAACCGGACAGCTCATCACCACAAAAAAGAGCTGTCCGGTTTTCATTTTTAGCCTTCGATTTTTTCAATTCTTCTGATATGTCTCTCATCATTAGAGAACGGTGTATCAAGGAATAAATCCACCACATAAAGAGCATGTCCCGCTCCGATGATTCTGCCGCCCATAGCAAGCACATTCGCATTGTTATGTTCTCTTGTTGCTTTGGCACTAAAACAGTCATGGCAAAGTGCGCAACGGATTCCCGGCACCTTATTTGCTGCAATGGAAATTCCGATACCGGTACCACAGATTAAAATACCCTTTTCACAGGTTCCGTCTACTACTGCATTTGCTACCAGCTTTGCATATTCCGGATAATCACAGGAATCCTTGGTAAAGGTACCAAAATTCTTATATTCGATGCCTCTTTGGTCTAAATGAGCCATCACTTCCTGCATTAAATCAAAACCTCCATGATCACATCCTAAAGCTATCATATGTTTTTTCTCCTTTTATTTATAAATATATAATTACTTTGATATTCCTATTTACACCTGCAAGGTCTGGTATCCTGCTGCCTTTCGAAGCCGGTTCATAATTGCCCTTGCAAGCTTTGTACCTTCAAAGCTCTCGGAATAAATAACTTCCAACTGCTCTGTATCAAAAAAGCGCAATGCCGCAAAAAGGTGCGCTGCAATCTCTTTTTCACTTTTCAGTGAGCCAAGGGAATACACATAATTACAACGATACTGTGCCTTTGTTTCCTCCGCACAAAGAACTGCCGTCCGGATACCCTTTGCCTCTTGTTCTTCCACCAAAGCATTTATTTTTGCTATCACGGCAGAATTATCGCCCTCTACAATTGTAATTTGCCCCTTTGGCGCATAATGACGGTATTTCATTCCGGGCGCCTTTGCCACAATCGATTCCTGAGGTTTGGTAGCCAATACGGCACTGTCGTACTCTACTTCTGCCACAATCCGTTCGAAATCTTCCTTTGTAATATAACCCGGTCGAAGAATCATCGGTACCTCACCGGATAAATCTATAATAGAAGACTCCAAACCAATATCAGAATCGCCACCGTCCACAATCATTTCTATCCGGCCGGACAAATCCTCAATCACATGCTCCGCTTTGGTAGGGCTCGGTCTGCCGGACAGATTTGCACTTGGAGCAGCAATATAGGTTCCGGATGCACGGATAATTTCCCTTGCTATTTCATCCGACGGCATGCGGATTGCAACGGTATCAAGTCCTCCGGTGGTGGCATACGGCACTACTTCAGCTTTTTTCAATATCATAGTAAGCGGCCCCGGCCAGAACTGTTCTGCCAGCCGGTACGCCAGCTCCGGAATATCCACTGCCAGTTTTTCCATATCGGAAAGTTCTGCAATATGCAAAATCAAAGGATTGTCGGAAGGACGCCCCTTCGCTGCATAAATGCGGGCGGCGACATCTTCTTTCAGACCATCTCCCCCAAGGCCATATACGGTTTCCGTCGGAAAGGCCACTAAAGCCCCTTTAGCTAATAACTGTCCTGCTTCCTTCAAAAGTGCCTTATCCGGTTGATTTCTGTTGATTTTAATTACTTTTGTTTCCATTATTCTTCTATCTCATCTCTATTCTTCTGCAAATTCTGCAGTATTGATATATTCCATAATACCCAGGGCAATGGCAAAAGCCAGTTTTTCCTGATATTCTTCTGCAACCAATAATGCCGCCTCCTCCGGATTCGACAGGAAGCCGCACTCCACAATGATTGCAGGACAAACCGCCTTTTTTAAAAGATAATAGTCTTTGTTTGCCTTGGCAACCCGGTGATTTCCGTCATTAATTTCACTTTTCAGACGTTCCTGAACCATTCTGCCCAAAAGTTTTCCGCCTTCCGAACCGGAGTAATAAAACACTTGTGCTCCATCCACCGATTCGTCCGGAAAGCTGTTTTGGTGAATGCTTACCAAAACCATAGGCTCTGTTTCTTCCACCAGCTTGGCACGGGCTCGCAAATCCTCATTTTTTCTGTTTGATGCCTGTTCCGAGGCTAAATCCTTATCTTCCTCCCTGGTTAGAACTACCAGTACGTCGTTTTGCTCCAACAGCGATTTTAGCCGCAAAGCAATCGACAAATTAATGTCTTTTTCCAAGGCCGAATTAACGCCCACCTTACCCGGATCTTTTCCTCCGTGTCCGGCATCAATCACTATCATCGGAAGTGTTGTATTACTTCCTGATGTAAGGACTGCCTGCTCCTGTTCTGCCCGCTTAATAAATCCTGTTCCAAACAGGCAAATCCCCATTACCAATAAGAACATTACTGCTTTTTCCTTCATGCTTCTCCTTAGGCAGATTACATCTGCACTATCAAACTTACAAGCATTGTATTCCGGCAAGCCTGTTCTTATTCTGTTTTTAACAAAACACTACTCCATATAGGCTTCAATAACCGGCCAGACTTCTTCTGATTCAAAGCCAAGCCGCCATGCTGCTACACCTGCTACATCAGCTCCTGCAATTACCTTCATCCGTTCATGAAGGGAATCCATATCTTCCATCCAGATTTTATAGGTTTTTCCGTCTTTTTTATATTCCGCGTAATTCTGACCGGAAGCTTCATCCCACTCGGCCTTTATCTTATTTCTCGTCAGGACATCTTTGGCACCGTTCATAGTGAGCGCTTCCGAAGAAAGTTCTCCATTTTCTCCTTCTGCCCATAATCTGGTATAGAACGGTATTGCCATAACAATCCTCTCTTTTGGCATTTTTTTCAAAGTATCCTTTACTGCCTTCTTTAAGAAGCCCATAGATGCCACGGAGCCTGCATTTGACGAACCGCTGTAGTGCTCATCGTAAGCCATAATAATGACATAATCCACAATCTCTCCCTGTGTCTCCAAATCATAAAACTCATTATACGACGCAGGCACATAATTGTCTACCGAAAGAACTAAGCCGCTTTGTCTGCATCGCACCGACAGTTCTTTCAAAAACTGAATGTAATGCGGGCCTGTTGCTGTTGTTAATGTTTCAAAGTCAATATTCCATCCGTCAAAGCCATAGGCCGCAGCTTCCGCCATCATATTATCAATTAATGTTGTTCTTGCCGCAGAAGAAACCAGTAAATCAAAGGTACTGACCTCCTGGTCAAAATTGTCAATTAACGCCCAAACCTGAAGACCCATCTCATGAGCCCGCTCTACATATCCGGCATCTGCCAGGGACATTAAATTCCCCTTTGTATCTGCCAGTCTGTACCAGGTAGGGGAAACCACATTCATTTCTTTTGCAGTTTCTACTAATTGTTCTAAATTATCATTTGCTTTTGGCACCGTTACCTGCTGCCAGCCAAGCATAACCTTTTCATCCAGCGTAATATGGGTAAATTTCGGTTCAACATAACTGCTTTGCCGGACCTCATAATAAGATTCCCCGAGGAACATTTTCTGCACGTACCCGTAAATTCCGTCTTCGGTCATCACCTTAAGAAAGCTTCTGCCTCCGGTACCTGTACCCCCGATATAATACAGCTTTTCTCCGGCAGGAACGAGACGGAGAATATCGCTTTTAATATCGGGTTCCACACGAATCGGAGTGTCTGCCTGCACCGTATCATAATATAAATAATCGATCCACTGATGATGAATGACAACACGGTTTGGGTTTTCATAGAAAGCATAGCTCATATCGGACACCATTTCCGTAAAGTCCAAAGAAAGATAATAAATGCCGTCTATATTTAAAAATGCAGGATACGGCAACGGAACCACCTCTTTATTGCTATAATAAAAAGATTGCCCTGCCTCTGCCTGAATCAATTCTTCCGGCAGGGTGTAGCTTAACAGTTGCTCTGCATCATCTACATAAAAATCATCATTTAAAATGCTGTCAATTGTGGCCAAGGTAAGATATATGCCGCCATCACGAAGAAGTGCCCGCTCTCCGTATATTTCCGTTTCAAATAAAACCACCGCTTCCTCCGAAGCTACCTCGTAGTAATTATCCAACGTCCGCATGGTTTCACTGGGAGTATATTTATTTACTAAAGCAATTGCCAATGCGGTAATAATTCCGCAAATCACAATAGTGCTTATAATCAACTTTATTTTTAATGCCTTCTCCATTATTTCCGGTACCTCTTCCTCTATTTTTTATATCTTCCGGGGCAAGTCCCTTCACCGCCACTATAAGTATAACAAATTTTTGAGATACTGTCATTATTAATTTCACTTTTGGCAGAAAGAAGAAAAGACCCCCGGGTGAGCGGCCGGAAATGCTTCTTCTTTCTGCCCGTACTGTACCGTTTGCTGTCTATTGGATAAGAGAACCTGTGACGAGCTTTCCTGCCTCAGAGCGCAACTGGTTACTTATTGTTCAAAAGCACCTTTATTTGTCTTTTGAACGGTTTTGATTGTCCGAACGCACAGAAATATGCCGGCAGTTTTTTGATACGGCAAATCGAGCCAAATTCTCTTTTTGCCAGAAAAAAGTCTCCTCCGGTCAGTGCTACCGCCATGTTTTTTTCCCTGCGCATCGGCAGAAGCGCAGTTCTCCATAAATCCAGATTGAATTCGGTTACTGCACCGGCATAAAGACAAAAATGATATGGGCAGTCATAACGCAGCGGATTTTCTTTCCCAAAACAAACAACAACATGAGCAAAACCTCTGTCATGCCATCCGCCCAGTTCCTGCGGTACCACCCGTTTTACCACCGTAATATTGCCACGTTCCAACACAAAATTATTGTTCTCCCCTGATTCTTTTTTTTCTTTTTCTGAGTGTTCCAGCTGTTCCATCAGGTGATTCCCGGTACAATCCAAATACAGCACCGGCTTTTTATACCTGTCCCTTAAATACATTGCCAGCTGTAACGCAGCCATGCTGCCCTCTTCTTCTGAAAAAACTCCGGTAACCGCATACCATTTTTCCGGATTTTTTTCTTTTACTTTTCTGCGGCTTATCTTTTCCAAATCCTTGCGGATTTGTTCTGCTGCCGTATATTCCTTTCCTTTTTTCCGCAAACAGCGGCTTACAATATTCCGGTACCCCTTTGGTGTTTTGGGCGTATAATGCACTAAGTACTCCATACATTTGCCCATACAATAAATATCTGTTTGCTCTGTCAGTCTCCCTGTGGTTTTCATTTCCGGCGCACAATACGCCGGTGTCCCAAAAATGACTCCTGCTTCATTTGGCTGATTCCGGCAGATGGCACTCCCAAAATCGATTAGCTTCAAATTATGATTCCTCACCAAAATGTTTTCAGGCTTCAAATCCAAATGTAAAATATTTCTTGCGGGATGGTGCAAAAATGTTAAGATGTCACATAATTGTATGGAAAAGTCAAGAAGCAAAGAGGCAGAAATACTTCTTTGCCGATTTATATACTGTTTTAAATTTTCTCCTTGGATAAATTCTTCCACAATATAAGTTTGGGTATCAAATTCAAGAATATCGTATATGATAGGAATAGAAGAATGCTGACACTGCTGTAGGATTTTTGCTTCGCGGGCAAGTAATTCGTGATGAGGATTGGACTTTTCTATGACCTTCAAAACCCGCTTGCACCCAAGCGTTTTGTGCTCTGCAAGCCATACGTCACCACCAATGCCGCGATGCAGCAGTTGTAAAATCTGGTACTTGTTCAGTAATTCGTTAGATTGCATAGTCTCCTTTCGTTTACTGAGGGGAAACAAGTAACTTTGTGTTTATATTATAACCGTTCTCCCAATTCAGAACAAGACTTTTTCTTTCTCACGCAGATAGAAAATAACTACTGTTTTTCGTGCAATTTGACGGACAAAAAAAGCAACTTTCCGCTGTTTATGCGGCTTTGTCCTTTTTTTAACTAAAAAAACTTAACAAAAGTAAAAATTCTTTAAACTTCGCTCCATGTATTGACTTTACCCGGAATATCCATTATACTTTTTGTACTTATAAACAAGGAGGTAAGCACTATGAAAATCGAAAAAATCAGTGACACCCAGATTCGCTGCACCTTAAGTCGCCAGGATCTCGCTGAACGCGATTTAAAAATCAGTGAACTTGCTTACGGCTCCGATAAAGCCAAAGACTTATTCCGGGAGCTGATGGTTCAGGCTTCCTATGAATGTGGTTTTGAAGCAGATGATATTCCGCTTATGATAGAAGCAATTCCGGTTTCCGGCGACTGTCTGGTTCTTGTTGTCACCAAGGTAGAAGACCCGGACGAACTGGACACCCGTTTTTCCAACTTTTCATCCTTCCGTGATTCCGACAGTGAAGATGCTTCCTCTACCGCTGCATCCTTCACAGAAGAAATTTTAGAATGCTTCGGTCAGTTAGGCGCGTTACTTGGCAAAGGTAAAGAAGCAGCAGAAAAAGTATCCGAAAGCCCGGAAACACTCCCAACAGAAGAGTCCCTTCCAAGTCCGGACCGTTTCAGCAAAGTATACTCTTTCCCAACATTAAACGCAGCAACCGCTCTGGCCCGTTTAATCTCTCCGTATTATTTCGGAGAAAATACGTTATACAAAGACGAAGCAGAAGGCAATTATTATCTCGTGCTTCATATGTCCGATCATACACCGGAAGAATTCAACCGCATCTGCAATGTAATTTCCGAGTATGGCACACCGGTAAATACAGGTTATGCCTCCCTCTCTTACTTTGCAGAACACTTCAAACCAATTGTCAAGGCAGATGCCGTACAAACATTAACTGTATTATAAGCAAAAAAGAGATATTTCCAAAGCTTAACTGCCGTGGAAATATCTCTTTTTAAATGTCATAACATAGCTTTTCGCAGGAAACCCGGAATTACTTACTGCTTAAATAAGCATTAATTTCTTCTACCAGCGGGTCTACCTCCAGACCATGTACCATACATGCTTCCTCTAAGGATTCACCCTGTGCGGACGGACATCCGATACAATGCATACCATAGTTTAATAAAATAGCGATGATACCCTGATCTATCATGATGATTTGACCAATTGTCATTTCCTTTGTTACTGTTGTCATGTTTTGTGCCTCCTTAACATATTACTACACTGATTATATCCACATCTTTCTTTCCCGTCAAGTCATATTATTCCCACATTTTAAAGGAATTATCACTTTCCTGAAACTCCCGTAAAAAATGATTATTTTTTTACTTGTTTTTTTTGTAAATATATATTAGAATGATATCAGAATAAAACACAAAAGGAGGACACTATTATGGCATATACAATCAACGACACATGCGTAAGCTGTGGTGCTTGTGCAGCTGAATGCCCAGTAGGCGCTATCACAGAAGGAGCTGCTCATTACGAAATCGATGCTGATGCATGCTTAGAGTGCGGCGCTTGCGCTAGTACTTGTCCAACAGGTGCTATCGAGGGCTAATTCCCCTTACAAAGGCAAAATCGAGTAGGAGGGAAAATTTGAAATAAATTTTCCCGACCTCTCACACCACCGTACGTACGGTTCTCGTATACGGCGGTTCTTTAGTTTTCACGAACTATTAGGTAATAGTCAAGCATGGATGTATATCCCAGCTTG
>JAGAQI010000067.1 GCA_017622795.1 Lachnospiraceae bacterium | reverse complement strand
GGTTTATTTATGCCGGATTCCGGTGCCGGAAATCATCAAGGCGCCAATCCGGATGATGGGTGAGTCAACCACACCGATTTCCATGATTATCATCGGTGTTATGATTGCGGAAAGTCGGTTGAAATCTATTATTGCAAATAAAGAAATCTGGCTGACGGTGGCAGTGCGTCTGGTGCTGATTCCGGCCCTTACCTTTGGTCTTTACTATTTGTTTGGTATCGGAGGCATGGTGGGAAGCGTAATACTCATCCAGGCGGCAAGTCCTACGGCGGCAACCACTTCCGTACTTGCTACACAGTTTAACCACGATGAAGCCATCGGTGCAGGAACGGTGGTTATTACTACCATTTGCAGTATTGTAACGTTGACGGTGTTTGCTATGCTGTTACCGTTGTTGGGGTAAAAGAGAGGAATTTGACAAATTCCTCCCTTGTTGATATAATAAATTTGATAATTTAGAAAGGGGTGAAAAGATGAGAAAATAATCGACTTTTGTGAAACAGAGAATTTAGGTTTAATTCGGCGTGATTTCATTGGAATGACGTTTAGTTCTGTTTGCCAAAAGTGGGTTATGTATCTCATCAGTAACCTCTTTTTCTTATGCATAAAAGTTGGGAGTACAAGAGCGGTGCGCGCAGTTCTTGTGCTATATGGGTGTGGTATATAATTCGGAATTACCTGGCAGCTGGTAATTCCGTTTTCTTTTACGGAACAGAAATGGTTTGTCACGCCGGAAGTAAGGAGTGATGTATATGCTACAGGTAAAAAATTTAACAATTACACATAGAAAAGACAACAGGGTATTGTTGGACAAATTTAATTTAGTGTTAAATGATGGAGATAAATGTGCCATCATCGGGGAGGAGGGCAACGGAAAATCTACCTTGCTGAAACTGCTTGTGGACGAAACACTGGTAGATAACTACATAGAGTTTTCCGGTGAAATTATCAGAAATAACAGTTGCATCGGGTATCTGGCTCAGGAACTTTCTGCAGAGGAAAAGAAGCAGACTATTTATGAATTTATGTGCGAACTGCCGATGTTTTTTGAACTGACGCCACAGGAGTTATCCGATGCGGTCAGAAAACTGAAACTGAAAGTAGATTTGTTTTATTCCGAACAGAAAATGGGCGAATTGTCCGGTGGGGAGAAGATTAAACTACAGCTGGCACGGTTGATGTTTGCACATCCGGATGTACTTTTGTTAGATGAACCTTCCAATGATCTGGATATTGAATCTCTGCGCTGGCTGGAGAATTTTATCAATGGTGCAAAGATCCCTGTGCTGTATATTTCCCATGACGAAACTTTGTTGGAAAATACGGCAAACAAAATTGTGCATTTGGAGCAGCTAAAGCGAAAACAAGAGTGCAGATACACGGTAGAAAAGGCCGGTTACCGGGATTATGTAGAACGAAGAATTTCCGGCCTCGCTCATCAGGAACAGGTGGCAAGAAAAGAACGGGCGGAGTATGAGAAACAGCAGGAAAAATTCCGCCAGATTCAGCAAAAGGTAGAGCATGCCCAAAATGTGATTTCCCGTCAGGACCCTTCCGGTGGCCGGCTGCTAAAAAAATCCATGCACCGCATTAAGGCGTACGAAGCCCGGTTTGAAAAAGAGTATGAAAACATGACGGAGATTCCGGAAACGGAAGATGCCATCTTTATAAAGTTTGGCGAGAAAGCAAATATGCCGGCTGGCAAGACGGTGCTGGAATATGACTTGCCACAGCTTACGGTGGAAGACCGGGTGCTGGCACAGGACATCTTCCTTCGGATTAAGGGACCGGAAAAGGTGTGCATCATCGGCAGAAACGGTTGTGGAAAAACAACGTTGCTTCGGAAAATTGCAGAAGAATTGTTGAAACGAAAAGATATTAAAGCGTCCTATATGCCGCAAAACTACGAAGAATTATTAAACTTTGATTTAACACCTGTGGAATTCTTATCGGAAACTGGCGACAAGGAGGAGATTTCCCGTATCCGTACCTACCTTGGCAGCATGAAGTATACTCCGGATGAAATGCTTCACAAAATCGGGGACTTATCCGGTGGTCAAAAGGCAAAGTTGTTGCTCCTAAAAATGAGTATGTCCGGAAGTGATGTCCTTATTTTGGATGAGCCTACCAGAAACTTTTCACCACTGTCCGGTCCGGTGATCCGTGACATGCTGAAGAACTTTGGCGGAGTCATTCTTACTATTTCCCATGATAGAAAATATATCAAAGAGGTGGCAGATACGGTGTATGAGTTGACAGAAAACGGACTCAGACTATTTGAAGGTGAATTATAATTAAGAAACTGTTATTTTCTAAAACAAGGAGATTAAGATATGAAAAATCATATTTTTATTGAGGGTCTGCAGGGCAGCGGAAAATCCACGCTGCTCCGCAATTTATCTCAGAAATATCCGGAGTATAAGGCATATTATGAGGGTGATATTTCCCCGGTGGAACTGGCCTGGTGCAGCTATATGACAAAAACACAATACGAAGAAGCCTTGCAAAAGTATCCTCATGTGGAGCAGGAAATCAAGCAGTGGACAAAACAGGAAGGCGGCCGATATATTGTCGCCTATACCAGGATTTTAGCCGATATGCGG
>JAGAQI010000066.1 GCA_017622795.1 Lachnospiraceae bacterium | reverse complement strand
CCAGTTAGATTCCAAGGAGCCAACCGCTTCCTATAAGGAATTCATCGAATCCGAGGTTCGTTACAACAGACTTTCCCGTTCCAACCCAGAGCGTGCACAGTACCTGTTCGAAAAGGCAGAGGCTGACGCTAAGGCTAAGTACGAGAAGTTAGCTAAGATGGCTGAAAAGTAATTTTGGCATAACAACTTAACATGAGTTATTGCAGGGCGCGCATCATAAGATGCGTGCCCTGTTTTTGTTGTGTATCCCTTTACTTTTTTCATGCCCCTCCCGGCAGGGAAACGTTTTCTCCTTTTCTTCTTCTGACTCAGCCACTTTTCACGGGGTCTTGCCAAGGGGCGTCGAAGCTTTCGTTCGATTAATGACTGTGAGCTTCGGAGGACTATAACTCGGTGCATCCAACAGTAAATATATTCTTCTATATTTGTCCATTCAAAACATCCTTCGGATGTTCTTAAAAAGAGGCATGTAGGTACTCTTTGGCAAACACGTTTGCCAGAGCTACCTAACATACCTCTTTTTTGTGCTCACGCACTTTTGAATGTCCAAATCAGCTACACTACATCTTGTTTCCTGCACCTCAAACAAATAGCTCCTCCGACACTCACAGCCATCATAAAAAGCTTCTCCTCCCCTTGGAGCCTGCCGGAAAAGTGCTGAACATCAATCGGAAGAAAAACAGAAAACGTTTAGAACCTGACCGGGAGGGATGCGAAGATATACACATGGAGAAAGGAACAATAAGTCAGCATTTTCCGCAAAAAGCAAGGCACATTCTGCATTTTTAGTTGTCTGATAAGCTGTTATAATTTTCTATAAGAATTACATGGTAGGAGGTACTTTCATGGAGAATAGCACAGACAATAATACCTGGGGCAAACAGGTCATCGAAAAAGCATTGGAATATGCCAATTACGAATGGATTGCAACGGAAGCCAACGTATTACACGGAACCGATGCCGATGGCAGATTTGTAGATACACCAGATGTCACCTGGCGGGGAGAAGTCCTTGACTGCGGTTGGTGGAAGGTAGACGAAATAAATGTGGGTATTCCTTACGGCTGGGGAAATGCATCCACGTTAGAAGAATTTGAGCAGGGCATCAAAAACGGCAAGTTTGCCGGAAATGTTCCGGAAGATAAAAAAAGATACGGTAGCCATAATACCGTCGGTGTGGATTGCTCCGGGTTACTTACGGCGTGCTGGGAACTGCCGAAGAAAATTGCTACCAGAGATATTCCGGAATATGCAACTATCATTAAAAATCTTGACGACATTAAACAAGGCGATGTTTTTGCCAAACCAGGCAGCCATGTCATGTTTTTTATAGAATTTGCAAACTCCGAGAAATCAGAAGTAATTATTATCGATGCAACCAGAAGCACCGGAAAAGTATCTGTGCGGATAGAGAATGTGGCTCAACTTTTTGAAAAAGGATATCAAATTTATCGTAAAAATAACCTGTCACAATACGTTATTTAAACTTATCCGACATCATTAATTATTTCGCACCGCTTTTCCCGCACCGACGTTCCGTGCTTTTCCGGAGGCTCCATGCCGCTCTCACGAAATGATATGGATGCGTTTGGTGTTTTGGCCAACTGTTTGAGGGGCCGGTACGGATAAGACAACGTAATTCATTTGATTGGTTTCAAAAAGCGCGGAAGCGCTTTTAAGGAAGGCCGGGAGTTCTGCGGACACCTCGTGTGTCCGGCAGAGCTTCGGGCTTTCTTAAAAACCACATCCTCCGGATGTTTTGAAACCAGGCAAATCTATATACACGTCTTAAAATCCGCACCCGGTCCCGAGTTTTGGCAAAACATCAAATAGCAGACATAGTCCTCGTTTCGGGAGACGGTATGGCAAGCCTCCGTGAAAAGCAGCGGAGTCGGCAGGGAAAACCGGTGCGAAATTTGTATTAATATGGCGGCAAAGATTCGGTAAAGAACGATAAAATAGTTGGAAGCCTGTACCGAAATATGCTATAATGAAAGAGGCGCATGAATACATAATCCGTGGAGCATGACTATGAAACTGCAATTAAACATAAAAGATGCCCTGTTTACCATAATCACACTGCTGCTTTTGCTATTTTTAAACATTTGGATGCAGGACATGTTCGATACCAAAACACTGATACCAATGATATTTGTCCTTGGTGTTTTTTTAATTTCATTAAAAACCCAAGGCTATTTTTGGGGTATTACCGCTTCGCTGCTTAGCGTATTAGCGGTAAACTATGCTTTTACTTACCCATATTATGCCTTCGACTTAATTTCACCGGAATGCGTTGCTTCTGCCCTGGTCATGCTGATTGTTGCCATTCTGACCGGCACCCTGACCACCCAGATTAAGCATCAGGAGAAAATCAAGGCAGAAACCGAAAAAGAACATATGCGTGCCAACCTGTTACGGGCGGTTTCTCACGATTTAAGGACACCGCTTACTACTATTTACGGCTCCTGCTCTGCTGTCATGGAAAACTATGATTCTTTAAGCAAAGAGCAACAGCTAAAACTTCTGGGAGAAATGCAGAAAGATTCCGAATGGCTCATCCGTATGGTGGAAAATCTTTTGTCCGTTACAAGAATTGATGATGGCAAAGTACAACTGACCAAATCTCCGACGGTATTGGAAGAGCTCATCGATGCGGTTCTTATTAAATTCCGCAAACGATGTCCGAATCAGACTGTAGAAGTGGAAATTCCTGAAGAATTCATCAGTATTCCCATGGACGCTATGCTTATTGAACAGGTTCTCATCAATATATTGGAAAATGCGGTGGATCATGCCACCGGCATGACAGAGTTAAAACTTTCTGTTACAACAAAAGATAGCTTTGCACTCTTTTGCATTAGCGATAACGGTTGCGGCATTTCTGCCGACCGTATCGACAAAATTTTTACCGGCTATTTCGACCGGGATACCTCTCCGGCTGACGGCAGCCGCAGCAATATGGGCATCGGTCTTACCGTGTGTGCCGCCATCATCAAGGCACATGGTGGTGAAATCCACGCCTACAATAACAGTTCCGGAGGCGCATCCTTTTCCTTCTCATTGAAACTGGAATCTTAATTACTCCTAAGAAAGGAGCGTAAAACCCATGAACAATAACCGTTACAAAATTCTTGTTATTGAGGATGAAAATAATATTCGCAGCTTTGCCAAAGCAATTTTAGAGGCCAATGATTATCAGGTACTTACCGCCGAAACCTGCGGAAACGGAATCATGATGTTTTCGTCTCATCGTCCGGATTTGGTATTACTGGACTTAGGATTACCGGATAAAGACGGCTTAGAATTCATCCGTTTCCTCCGCGACAGGCAGGAAGTTGTACCAATCCTTGTCTTATCGGCCCGTACCAATGAAGCAGACAAGATAGAAGCTCTTGACCTTGGTGCCAACGACTATATCACCAAGCCCTTTGGCACAGGTGAGCTTCTGGCAAGAGTCCGGGCGGCCCTAAGAGTCAGTCGTTACAACGGAAGCATGCTGGCTTCCGACGGTAAATTTACCCTGCATGACCTGGTCATCGACTATGACCGGCGTATCATTACCATCGCGGGAGAAGAAATCAAGCTGACCCAGACGGAATACAATATTCTGGTTTTGCTGGCACGGCATACGGGCAAAGTACTCACTTATGCCACCATTATCCGTGAAGTATGGGGACCATCCGACGACGGCGGCGTTAAAAAATTACAGGTAAACATGGCTAACCTGCGTAAAAAGCTGGGAGAAAAGCCCGGCGACAACCGCTATATTATTAATGAGCTCGGTGTGGGCTATCGCATTTGCGAAGAAACACATTAGAATACATGAAGGAGGACTTTATGGAAGTCTTATATGATCATCTGCTCGGAATCCCGGCAGAAAGCTTTATCAAAATGGTAATCATGTGGATTATCGGTGGTGTTCTCATTTACCTTGCTATTAAGAAGGAAATGGAACCAACTCTTTTATTACCAATGGGCTTTGGCGCCATTTTAGTTAACCTGCCTCTTTCCGGCGCAGTTACCCAGCTGACAGATGCTGCAAAGAATGCTCTGACTGCTGCAGGAATTAACTCTTTCGGAATGACCTCAGCCGCAATTGAAGAAACTCTTTTAAACTTAGGTTTCACCGGACACATTTTTGAAGAAGGTCCTATTGACGTTTTATTCAACGCAGGTATCGCAAATGAATTATTCCCATTAATTCTTTTCATCGGTATCGGCGCCATGATTGATTTCGGTCCTCTTCTTTCCAATCCAAAGCTCATGCTCTTTGGTGCAGCTGCCCAATTTGGTATTTTCTTTACCCTCGGCGCTGCAGTATTACTTGGTTTCGAGCTTAAGGATGCTGCTTCCATCGCTATCATCGGTGCGGCAGACGGTCCTACCTCCATTTTCGTTGCCAACTATTTCAACTCCAACTATACCGGCGCTATTTTAGTCGCCGCTTATTCCTACATGGCGTTAGTTCCTATTGTACAGCCGCCTATCATCAAACTCTGTACCACAAAGAAAGAACGTCGTATCCGTATGGAATATAAGCCTGCTAACGTTTCCAAGGCAACTAAGATTTTATTCCCTATCGTAGTTACCATCATCACCGGTATCGTAGCTCCACGTGCCGTTGCCCTCATCGGCTTCCTAATGTTCGGTAACTTAATCCGCGAATGTGGTGTTTTAAACTCCCTTTCCGAAACTGCACAGAATGCTCTTGCTAACTTAGTTACCATCTTCCTTGGCATTACCGTTGCTACCAAGATGCAGGCAGATATGTTCTTAAAGAAAGAAACTCTCCTCATCCTGTTACTCGGTCTCGTTGCTTTCGTATTCGATACCGTAGGTGGTGTATTCTTTGCCAAGTTCTTAAATCTCTTCACCAAGAAGAAGATTAACCCAATGATCGGTGCCGCCGGAATCTCCGCATTCCCTATGTCTGCCCGTGTCGTACATAAGATGGGCTTAGAAGAAGACAACCAGAACTTCCTTCTTATGCACTCCATCGGTGTTAACGTGTCCGGCCAGATTGCTTCCGTTATTGCCGGCGGCTTAATCTTAAAGATCGTGCCTGAAATTCTTGCAAGTTTAGGTTTGATGTAGGAAAGGAGAATACCATGAATTTAGATTTATTTTTTACAACCATTCCTTATGCGCTGAAGGGCTGGCTTGCAATTTTCATTGTTACACTTCTTATTGTAGCCTGCATTTCCCTGTTAAATAAGGCTGGTGCTCCTAAGAAGGATAAGAAGGAAGAAAGCGCAGAATAACGCATATTAAAAAAGACCGTCTGTCTGTAACAGGCGGTCTTTTTTTTCGTTTTACCTTTTTAACCCAGCTCTCCCGGAATATCATGCAGTAACACTTCAACTTCCGCATCCGTCAGACGCTTCTTTGCAATATCCGCATTTACTTCCTCCATGCTTGCAAATTCAGCCAGCACCTTGTAACCAAGCATGGTGATTTTTTCTCTTGAAAAATCATCCTCAAAATCGGACACCAAAGGTACAATAGAACTGCTATAGTGACTCAGCACCGGATTTCCGCAGCAGGTAATCTGTTCAAAGCCACCCTCTCCATAGGTGTTTTCTTTGCAAATACCGGTAGCCACAAAAGAGCCCAGCTTTAAAAGTTTTCCTTCACAAATTGCCCAACGGATTTTTGCCAGAAGATTTCCTACATAATATTTGCTTTCATAACCCTTTGTATTGTGTAACACCAGCCAGCTGCGCTCCATGGAAAAATCCTGTTTTGCTCCTACCTTTAATTCTGCTTCAGTGACCAGCGGCGCTTCCTCGTAGGTTAATCCAAGGTCTGCCACCTTTTCGCCGCGTAACGCGTACCGCATACGTTCAATACGCTCTTCATTTTCTTCATTACTTTTCCAAAGTTCGTAAAGCTTTGCCGCGTCCTCCATATAATATGTTGCAATTCTATTCTTCTTTGTTCTATCGTTTAATTGTACCTTATGCATACCGCACCTCGTTTCCAGCCGAAATTTTGTAGTATAGTTTTCCTTAATTTTACTTATGGCTATTTTTTGAGATTACAATATTCAAGTGTCCGGCCTCTCAAACGATAGATGTACGGACGGGATGGACAAGCGAAATCTCATTTCGTTTGCTCCAGCCGGGACGTACAGATGTCGGAGGAGGCAGACGGACACGGATATTGTAACTCAAAAAATAATTATAACTAAAGTAAACTATACTCCAAACTCCGGCAAAATTCAACTAACAAAATCACACCAAAACCAACCTTTTGGTATCGTTTTTATGCATACTCTTATGATATACTGAATTCAGCTAAATTATTCAACAACTTTTTCCCACCCAAAAAAACAAAGAATAAAAGTATATGGGAGGTTTACACACATGAAGCAGAAAAAATCACACGTCATGGGCGCTCTTACCATGGCAGCCGTATTAACGGCACAGCTGCTTATCGTACCCCTGACCGATGTGTTTGCGGCCACAGAGAACAATGAAACCACAGGAGGAACTATCATGACAGAACTTACTACGTATGACGCTTATAATTTAAACCGGGTAGACGTTACCGATGCCTACCTCACTAATGCAGAAGCCAAAGATATCGAATATCTCTTATCCTTAGATGCTGACCGTCTGTTGGCAGGCTTCCGCGATACCGCCGGTGTTGACATGAGGGGAAAGCAGCGTTATGCCGGATGGGAAAACATGCTCATCGGCGGCCATACCATGGGGCACTATCTCACCGCTGTTGCACAGGCAGTTGCTACACTTCCTTCCGATGATTCCAGGGACAAAGAACTGTCCGACCGTCTGGATTACATCATTGATGAATTAAAGATTTGTCAGGACGCTCTTGGCACCGGTTTTATTTTCGGTGCTGCCATTAAAGATAAAAATAATGTAGAGCTCCAGTTTGACAATGTGGAAAAGAACTTAACCAACATCATGGACCAGGCCTGGGTACCGTGGTACACCATGCACAAAATTCTGCAGGGTGTCATTGATGTTTACAAGTACACCGGCAATGAAACTGCCCTGGAAGTTGCAAAAGGACTTGGTACCTGGGTATACAACCGTACGCAAACCTGGTCTTCTTCCACCCATCGGACGGTGCTTAATATCGAATACGGCGGCATGAATGACTGCCTTTATGATCTCTATGCCGTTACCGGCGAGGACATTTTTGCCGAGGCTGCCCATGCCTTCGATGAGGATACCCTCTTTGAGACCGTTAAAACGGGCAGGAAGGACGTTTTAACCAACCGCCATGCCAACACTACCATTCCGAAGTTTATCGGCGCCCTGAACCGCTACGTGGCCACAAACGGCAAAACAATTAACGGTGAGGTAGTAGACGCTACCGCTTACCTGGAATATGCACAAATTTTCTTTGACATGGTTTTGGAACGTCATTCCTACGTTACCGGTGACAACAGCGAATGGGAGCACTTCGGCAGCGACTATATCTTAGATGCAGAGCGTACCAACTGTAACTGTGAAACCTGTAACGCTTATAACATGTTAAAGTTCGCCAAGGCTCTTTACATGGCTACCGGCGATACCAAATACTTAAATTACTACGAAAACACCTTCTACAATACCATCCTTTCCTCTCAAAATCCGGAAAGCGGTATGACTACTTACTTCCAGCCGATGGCTACCGGTTACTTTAAGGTATATACTACTGCCACCGGAAGCTTCTGGTGCTGTACCGGTTCCGGTATGGAAAACTTTACAAAGCTGGGCAACGCTATTTACTATTCCAATGAGGACAGCATTGTTATCAGCCAGTACTTAAGTTCCGTACTCACCGACGAAGCAAAGAACCTGAAACTTACCATGACTGCAGATATTCCGGCAAGTGACAAGGTGACTGTTACCGTAGAAACTTTGGATGGCAGTACCGACGTGGCTGAAAAGATTCTTTTCCGTTTACCTGACTGGCTGGCCGGTGAAGCTTCTGCTTCCGTTTTCTGCCCATATGACAGTGCACTTCCGGCAACGGTGGAAGTAACCGAAAATTATGTTGTGGTAAGCGGCCTCCGCAACGGCGACACCATTACCCTTACCCTGCCGATGAATATTACCGTTCACGGTCTGCCGGATAACGATTCCGTTTTCGCTTTTAAGTACGGTCCTATCGTTCTTTCCGCAAAGCTGGGTACCAAAAATATGAACACCACCTACACCGGTGTCAACGTACTCATTCCTGCTGCCAAGCTCATTGAAGAAGAATACATCAGCGATGGTAACGATACGGTTTCTGTTATTAACGGTTCTGTAGCTGATTTCATGGCAAACATCAATGATAATCTGGTAAAAGCCGAAGGCAAGTTAGAATGGACCTTGGAAAACACCGATTCCAATCTTACGTTTGTTCCTCACTACAGCCAGCATACCGAGCGTTACGGCATTTACTTTAATTACGAAAGCAACTCCGGCGCATTTAACGTAAGCCGCTACTTACGCGAGCTGGAGGAGGAGCGTTTTGCCGCAGCTCTTCTGGATACGGTACAGCCGGGCTACGGTCAGTACGAAAATGACGAGTTGCACAACATGACCGAGCTTGGTACCGGTTCTACCGGTGCTACCGGAAACGGCACCAGCCGTCTTGCCAATGCAGGCGGTGCCTTCACCTACACCATGTACTGTGACCCTGAGGTTGACAACGCTCTGGAGCTTACTTTAAAGAAGGAAGACAACGGCAAGTCCTTACAGATTTTAGCCGGAGAAGAAGTGATTTATAACGAAGTTCTCGCTTACAAGGGTGTAGAGGAAGAATACACCATCCGCATTCCGGTAACAGCGGATGTACTTGCAAAAGCTGCAGTTGCACTTACTACTAAGCACCCAATCACCGGTAAGGATGCTTATACCGTAACCCTTACTTTCAAGAGCGGAAATGAGGAAGCTTCCGCAAGAATCTGCAATTATGCATATATGACAAAAGCCTATGCAAAAAATACCGGTTTAACCCTTTCTGCCGATGCAGGCGAATTATCAAAGGAAAACAACACCTTCTATAAGCTGGTGCTTCCGGAGGATGTGGAAACCCTGACACTGACTGCTGCACCGGAGGATGCATTCGGTTACATCCGTGTGGGTGGCTCCGTCATCCGTGACACCTACACCGTTGATATGACCAAGGCAAATTTCCTGACTCTGGAACTCCTTGTTTACGGTGAAGACCACAAAACCTCTACCGGATACCTGCTCCGCATTGAGCAGCCTGCAACCAACCGTACCGATGTGGACCCTGATCTGGCATACTTTGTCAACTGCGGTGACTATGACGTTACCACACTGTCCGATGGTGACCTCTTTGGTGTTTACAACGGCGTTACCGAGCAGGTTTACGGCATTGACCCGGTTACCGGCAAAAAGTGGGGTCTTGTGGATACGGTTTCCGACCCGCTGAAAAACGGAACCGCAAGCAATGCAGGCATGGTCAACACCGTATTTACCGATAACACCTGGCCATTGGAGACCAATTCCGGCTTATCCGATACCAGTCCAAAGACAGCCACCAACCGTTACACCAAGAACCAATATGAAAACGGTATGCCAAGAACCTTAACCTATAAGTTCGCCCTTCCTGTAGGCACCTACAACGTAGAGCTTTACTTTACCGACCCATGGAACTGCTCCAAGAATCCGATTGTATCCTTGGAAGGTCACAAGGTATTAAAGGATGTTCCTATGAACAAGGCCGTTACTGCGATAGTTCAGGTAAAAGACGGCGAACTGGATTTAGAGATTACTTCTCCAACTGCAACCCTATGCTTAAATCTTTGCTACATCAAGATTTATCTTCCGGAAGAGTTAAAGGTAACTCCTACTCCGGAACCGACAGAAGCACCTGCTCCGACAGAAATCCCGACCGAAGCTCCTGCAGAGCCAACCGCAGCTCCGACCGAAGTTCCTGCAGATTCCGTAAATGACATCAAAACAGATGCCGATACTTCCGGCAACACCGCAAAGAATGGTTCTGCGCTTCCACTTGTAGCAGGCGGCGCTGTTGTAATTGGTGCCATTATCGGTGCCCTCACTTACTTCTTTAAGAAGAAAAAGAAATAACTTATTTTCACTTTTTTCATCCCTTAAATGAGAAGTTCCCGCAGTATATCACTGCGGGAACTTCTTTTTCCTATGGTCCTTATAAAACAAAATTTAGTTTGCTTCTCCACTTAACTTGTCAAGCAGACGGTCAATGACAATCTGAGGAATATTGCCTTCTTCAAAGCGGAACCGCTCGGTCCAGCCAATGAGTCCTTCTCCTGCCAGTAAGTCTTCCATCGTACCGGTCTGCATTTCAAAATAAACATCTGTGCTTAAGTAGGTGTTGGTTTCCGGGAACGGTCCGAATTCCGAACCATACTGCCGGTATACCAGACACTTTTTAATTTCTGCAATTTCTGCCGGATCTGTAAACTCTACAACCACATCCTGATAATATTCCGGAGCCCATGCTGTCTGAGGAAAATAACCGAACTTCTCATAATACATCTCATAATCTTCATAAGCAACAGACATTTCCATATCATAGGTTTCTGTCTCATCCTCTTCCGGCACCTCCATGCCGAACAGACGCTTAAATTCATTTAAGGAACCGCCAAAAGAAACCGATATGCTTCCGATATTGTTTGCATCCTGCACACCCTGCAGATATACTCCCTGCTCTCTTAACAGTGCCAGGGTACGGGTCATTTCCGGATATACCAGGAAATTACTGCTGTCTTCATACGGTGTATAACCCTCATTTACTGTAAAATGCACGGTCAGTTCCCCAATCGGCGCAGAATTTTTCAAATCATCAAAGGACATTGCCAAAATATCCTCTTTATAGGCTTCAACGATTGCAGTGCAGTTTTTCTCCAGCTTTACGGTGACACCGGAGGTTGGAGCATAGCACTCCATATGGGTAATCGGACAGCCGGACTCCAACAGACTAAATACCGGATGTGCCGCACTCTTATACTCGTTGTCATTGTAAATCAGCTCCAGTAAATCCATTACTGCATAAAAATTGTATTCGTAACGGCGGATTACTTCCGAACCATTCTTTAAGGTGTAGCGGATAATAAAATCCGTATACTCAACTTTTCCCACTCCGCCGGCATAATAAGACTCTGCAGAAACGGTATAATTACCGCTGTAGCCAAAAAACCGTTCCGTGCGGTTCTTTCCTGCGTCCTCAGATAAAATGCCTGCCAACTCATACATGGCATCAAAGTCTTCAACCTCCATGTTTTCCAGCGCATAGTTTACCGGACTGATCCAGCCGTCCTTTGTATAATAGGTTCCGCCAAAACGCATCTCACTGCTGATAACCGCCATGTTCTTAATATCCTGCTTTTTCGGAAGATAGGAATCGTAACCGAAAATATCATATAAGAAAATCAGCGGAATCGCTGCTGCCAGCACCATCGTTACTGCCATCTGCACTTTATGGGACAAACATTTTTTGATGTCGCCGTTATACAACGCTTCCATAATGCCGTGGCAAAGGAAACCGCCCAGCAGACCGCCAAAAATCAGCCAGAATACGGAAACACCCCAGTTATAGTCATACTGGATAGCATAGAATAAAAGTCCCACTACAACACCCACCGGAATGGAAATCAGCACACGGAACACCGGCTCCGTCACCTTAAATGCCATGGCCGTATCGGCCTTCTCACTGGCACGCTTTTTATATAACCAAAGGTTTAATACGGTCAGTACTGCGGCAAATAAAAGGAAGAATACAAACAACAGCCAGAAACCCTTTGTGCTTTCCGATTCACTAATTTCCGTAACCATGCTTACATAAAAGCTGGTAGGGGAAAACCAACGGGTCACGGCAAGCGCTGTTTCAAAGTCCATACTGCCTTCATAGCCGGTAACAAGGAAGGTGTCCTTCAGCACCCAGCCCAGCGCATAAACAAGCGGCGCATACAGGTTAACGATACAAATGCCAAAGAAGGCAATGACCAGCTTTCCGGTTAACATCATGGCAAGAATTACGCCAAGATACATTACCAGGTAGCCCATGAAATGCAGCACAAACATAAACAGACCGCAGAAGAAAATATCCCAGGTCATTACACCATATAAAACACAAAGCAGGTACGTATACAAAAGTCCTACCAGATACGGCACCGCATAAATCAGCACACCGTTGATCAGGCGCACAGAGAAAATTGCTTCCCGCTTTACCGGAAGACTGTGATAAAAGTCCATCTGCTTTCTGGAATGCAAATAAGCAAAGCCGTTCATACCGCAGATAACGGCTCCGACAATTGCCACCACCATAAACCACGGCCAGCATGCATAAAAATCACCACATAAATTGTCGGAAACACGGTCGATAAACTGCGCATTGGTAAATCCGTAGCTTGCTCTGCTGAAACGTCCCACATAATTCTGGATTACCATGGTGAATGCCACCACAAAGGTTCCAAAAAATACTAAAGAGGAAAGAATTAACGTCCATAATCTTCTATGGAGGTCTTCCTTTAACAGGTTAAAAAATGAGTTTCTTGATGTCATAGCCTGCCACCTCCGTTTCACTGATAAAGATTTCTTCTAAGCTGAGCGGCAACAGCTCCATAAAGATTGGATTTGCCGTCTGAATCTGGTTTCGGATGTCATCCGCATTACCCCTTGCGGTAATGGTGTACAGGGAACCACGGATTTCCTTCTTTACTACATCCACGTTCTGAAGTACTTCTTCAATATTGCTGTCCGCTTTAAAAGCACACTGCACCTTGTGGATATTTACTTTCATATCCTCTAAATCTCTGGATAACAGCACGCCGCCACGGTGTAATAAACCAACATGGTCGCAAATATCTTCCAACTCACGCAGGTTATGGGAAGCGATTACCGGTGTTAAACCTCTCTCTGCAATTTCCTGGGCAAAAATACTCTTTACCGCCTGACGCATTACCGGGTCCAGGCCGTCGAAGGTTTCGTCACAGAATAAGTACTTGGTATTTGCACAGATGCCGCAGATTACGGACAGCTGCTTTTTCATACCCTTGGAGAAGGTAGCCACCTTTCTCTTTTCATCTAAATTAAACTGCGCAAGCATCTTCTTCATGCGCTCTTTATCGAATTTCGGATACACCACGGAATAATAGCGCATCAATTCCTTCGGTGTGGTGTTTGCAAAGAAATACTGGTCATCGGAAATATAGAAAAATTCCTGTTTTGCCGCCGGATTCTCGTACACCGGCATATCATCTAACGTAATGGTTCCGCTGTCCGGACGGAATACGCCCGCTGCCATACGCAGGAAGGTGCTCTTGCCGGCACCGTTGGTACCAATCATACCAAACACCGAACCTTCGCGGATAGTGACGGAAACATTATCCACCGCCAGAATATCCGAAAAGGATTTACTGACATTTTTTGCTTCTATCATATTGTTCGTTCCTTTCTGTTGAAATTTTGTTTTCTCCTTTACCCCGGGAACTATTGTTCCGAATAAAACTGCTTTACTAATGTTATGAATTCTTCCTCGGTCATATCTGCTTTTTGGGCTTTTTTTACAAGCTCCGACAACTGCGGCTTTAATTCTTCTTTTTGCTTATCCTTCAAGCCATCGGTGCCTGCCACAAAGTTTCCTCTGCCTTTTACGCAGTAGATGACACCCTGACGCTCCAGCTCCGCATAAGCACGCTGCACCGTATTCGGGTTGATGGATAAATCCATGGCCAATTCCCGCACACTAGGCAGCTGACTGTCGGTTTCCAGAACGCCCAGCAGAATCAGGTCTTTCATTTTCTCTATGACCTGTTCATAGATCGGACGCCGGTCCGCATAATCTAATGTTATCACGGAATTCCTCCTTTCAAGTGTACTAACACTCTTAATACAGTTAGTATAGTATCATAGTACAGTGGGAATGTCAAGACAATTCAGAAAATCTTAAAGCAACCGCTGTTTCCCTAACAAAAAAGGAACCTTTCCGTTTGAGAAAATGTCCCTCTTTTGCTATGGTCCTTATACAATTTTTCTGTTCGATTTATCCGGCAGTAATCAAGTTAAGAAATAAATCCCGGGAAGAATCCTCTGTTCCGTTTGGCAAATAGATAACCGAGTTACCCTGTTTATCCGTACCCATATAAATCCATGCCGTATGCTCCAGATTGTCTCCGTAAAATAGTTCCACCCAACCGGCAGTCCAGCCGTTGTCCGGATAATACGCATAGAAGGAAACTCTGGTGTCTCTCGAAATTTCCACCAGAACCAGATCCTTATGGAAATCCAGTGACATATCCACCGGTTCCGCATATGCAAAGAAATCCTTTTTTGCTTTTACATTCATGTTCTCCCGGTCATCCTTCCAGCCGGTAAATTCATAGCGGTCACGAATGGTTTCCTGTAAAATGGCAGCCTGAGCCATGCTTGCATTCCACAGCTTGTATTCCCGTACAATTTCCGTTGTTTCAAAAAACACGGTTCTTTCTTTACAGAAAATGGTTCCGTCTCCCGGTACAGAGATTACAAAATCTTCCCTATTAACAGTTTGAACCATCTCTTCGTAAGGAACATCCTCATAATCATCACTGTTCCAGGAATAATCCGATTCCAAGGCAGCACTTTCAAACACGCCGACACAGTACAATTCTCCGTTGATATAACGGTATAATGCCGTGCTTGGATCCCCACTTGGTCCATCAAAATACAATCCGATTTCTTTATACTTATCTTCTGTATTTACATCAAAAATATAGTACGTTGTAAAACCCGGACCATCATTCCAGTATTCTTCCCGAATATCATTGTCGCGAAAGGTCCTTCCGTTAATATTTAATTGAAACCAAAATTCCCGTAGGCGCCAGTCTCGTGCAACTTCCTTCATGGTTTTATTTTTCTCATAGCCTTCGTATCCGCAGGTGATGATATCCTTGGTGCCGTCACCGTCCAAATCTACATCCACTGTCTTCCCCATCGGCACTGCCACTACAGTTTCCGGTGTTACATCGCCAAGCAGCGTCAAATCACTTGGTGGAAGCGGTGTTGGCGTATGCTTTACCGTTGCTGTTGGCTCGGTTGTAGGCTCTGCTACCGGCACTGAAGTCGGTGTTGGCGTAGCTGTCACTGTAGGAATTGGCGTCGGAGTGGACGTAGCTGCACCACCCGGTCCACTTTCCTTCTGTACGAAAAAGCAGCCTGCAATCGCCACCAGACAAAGCAACATCGTCAAAGCTGCCAGCCACTTACCCGGTTTTTTGTATTTTAAAATTCCACCCATTCGATTCTTCACCTCCGTCTCCGCGGAGGCCATCGGCAAACAAAGCGGACACAAATAATTTAACACAAAACGGTTCATACATTGTCCTCCTTTTTATCACTATCCTGCCATATTTAAATTGTGGAACAGTTCTGTTGGTTCCACGGTTTCAAACGGTTCCGTATCAGAGCTGCGCGGCATCACAATACCGTCATCGGACAGAATCAGCCAGCCGACAGAATCCCATTTTTCCTCCACAGTATAAAAGAATCGTACATAACCGTTGCCCCATTCTTCTTCAGACAAGTAGTAATCATAAAACGTGAGTTCACTTCCTTCCGGAACAACCACAACCGTTGTATCATCCAAACAATCGCTGACAAACGCTTTAAATTCATAGGCAGCTGTAGTCGGTATGTTGCCATCCCAATCCCAGCCTGTAAATACATAGTGACCCCTGTAGGCTGCCTTTAACCGGGCTTCCTTACCGGAGGACGGATTTTCCAGTTGATATTTTTTCACCACACTGCAGTTTCCCAAGAGATAATCCCATTCCCTTGCCCAAACCGTACCGTCTCCCGGGACGGTAATCAGAAACTCCCCCCGGGGAACCTTTGCTACCATTTCCTCATAAGGGACATTTGCATAATCATTCATTTCCCATGGATTGTCAGAGTCCAGCGGGGCGCTGCGGAAACCGCCGATACATTGTACACTGTTATTATCATAGCGATATAAAGCAACTCCCACATCTCCGTTCGGACCATAGTCTGCCAGGCCGATTTCCTTATAACCATCCGTTACATCAATGTCAAACAAATAATATGTGGTGAAGCAAGGACTTTCTCCATGGAAAATATCATCTCCTTGCAATACTACGGCTTCGTTAATTTTCAGAAAGAAGGAATCATGCATGATTTTATTATAGCTTACATCACCCGTGTATCCCCTAAGGCCAAAGGTTACCGACTCCTCTGCTCCGTCACCGTTTAAATCCACCGTAACAGTTTGACCCATCGGCACCGCAACCAACGATTCCGAAGTTGTAATTCCCAGCAGTTCCAAGTCACTTTCCATCTGCTCCAGCTCTGACGGAATGTGGGTAATGGTCTGTTTCCAGACATACTCTGCCGGAGTTGGCGTCGGCGTCGGCGTATACGGACCGTCTCCTCTTGGCGGGTTAGTCGGTACTGGCGTAGGCGTAGCTGTAACTGTCAGTATAGGAGTCACTAAACCTTCTCCGCCCTGCCCGCTCTCCTTCTGTACGAAAAAGCATCCTGCCACCGCTGCCACACAAAGCAGCATCGCAACAACCACCATCCATCTGCCCGGCTTTTTGAATTTCAAAATATCCACAATTCTTTTCTTTACATCCGTTTCGCCAAACGCCAGCGGATTGGTAATCATCATCTTGCTGTCTGTACTGCATGTTAGCAGTGCCTCTGCATATTCCTTCCTTTCTTCCGCGGAAAGCCCGCCAATAACCTTTTCGTCGCAGGCCCGTTCCACATCCTTACAAAAAGTGACATAAGAAATCCAAATCAATGGATTGAACCAATAGACAGCCAATAATGCAAAGCCCAGCAGCTTGGTATACTGATCTCCTCGGGCTATATGAGCTTTCTCGTGGGCAACCACATAGCGTATTTCTTTTTCTTCCAGGTTGGTCGGCAGGTAAATCTGCGGACGCATCCAGCCAAACAAAAACGGCGTCTGCAAACCTTCCTGCAGAAGGATATTATCTTTATAAGGGATTGCATTTTTCACAAAACGCTTTACTTTTACGCAACTGCGAATACCGTAACCAAAAAGTAGCAGCATGCCGGCTAACCACAGAAGAAAAAGCACCGGAGTCGCAGAACTATGTTTCCATTTATAGTTCAGCTCCGATACTACACCCGCAAGCCCTTCCGGAACCGGAGTCGGAGAAGCGAATACCACATATTGGTCAGTTTCCCCGCCGGAATCCAGCGGCTCTCTGTCCGTATTTGTTTCACCCCTATTCAGTACTAACTCTTCATCAATTATCGTTATGTAATAATCTACTTCATCCGCAGAAGTCGTGGTTTCACCGATATAGTAATCCGATTCTGTCCAATCAACACCTGCATTTTGCTGTGGCATTCCGGTAAATGATGACAGACTCGGCATCACTCCAAAGCCCGATTCAAAGGACACCGGTACAATCAATCTTGCCGCTACAATCGCCCACAAAATACACAGATATTTCGCCGGAAGCTTTTTAAAAACCAGACGGACCAGTAAAATGGCAAGAGTAAGAACTCCGGCCTGCAAACTCAGCTCCAATAATTTCAATAATAACAATTTCATGGTCACTCTCCTTTCTGCATGTTAATTACTGTCGTAACCATTACTCCTCGTACTCTGCAATCATCTTTTTTAATGCTTCCACATCCTCTTTTTTCAGTTTTGCCTTTCTGGTAAAGGCCGCTAAAAACTGTGGGATGGAACCGTCAAAAGTCTTTTCCACCAGCTCACCAAGCTCCGTGTCCTGTACCTCTTCTTTCGTTACCAGAGAGCGCACCATGGTGTTTTCGTTTACCACCACGCCCCGCTCAGAAAGTCTGCGAATAACCGTGTATGTGGTTGCCTTGCTCCAATCCAGACGTTCCTTACACAACGCCACCAGCCGGGTGCTGTTTACCGGCTCTTCCTCCCATAAAATCTGCATAAAACGATATTCACTTTCAAAAATTTTTGGTGTGGACATAGAAATCCTCCTTGTATTGTATATGTAAAATAACTTTTCCTTTTTATGAGGTTTAATAAGTTCAACCTTCTCTTGCTTTAAGTTTAATGCATTAAACCTTATTTGTCAAGTTATTTCTCCCTTTTTTTCTTGTCAGGAATTTCAAAGTATGTTACTATTTAACCACAACTTAGATTTGTTCATAAAAATATCGTAAAGCTTTTACTCTGTCTGCACGTTATCCCTCTGCTGAACCTGCTCCTGCTTGGCATCCAGGAATTCATTGCAAATTCCTATTGGACAAATTTCATCGGTACACTTACCCAGATTTACATTTTTCCATGTATAAAGATCTGTTCCTTTATTGCCGGACGTCTCGGTGCTCTGCTCAACGAGCCTTGCGGAGGAATCCACTGGGCCGGCTCCACCGTATTTGCTATGGGCTTCTGGTCGGTTCTGCTTATGCTGGCAGCGGCTTTCCTTGGTTGCAAAATTTACAAAAAATAAAACAATAGGGCATATCATCGAACAACCTCAAAGGGTTATTTAATGATATGCCCTTACTATTTTCTTACTTAAATGCAAACTACACCAAAACTATTTCAAGTCTTTCTTGCCACTAATTTTTTTCCAGAGTTTTAAAAAATCTGTTTGTATTACGCAAAAAGATTCCATAAAAAACAAATGTCGCTATAACACTAAACATGGATGCGACAATAAGCAGAACTCCAAGCCAGGTTAAAACTTTCGTTGCAGTAATAAAGCTTCCGACAATTATGCCTCCATAGGCAACAAAAAAGCAGTTACGTATTGTTTTATAATAACCGTCTACTCCGGCATCACCATTCTCCCGCACCAGTTCTTCTGTATACTTTACAAACAGGCACAACCGCAATGGCTCTAAAACCATACAAGTCAAACCACCGACAATTCCTACCAGAATAATTAACACATAAGATTGAAGCAATGCTGCTACAATTAACGCCACTGCAATCAGCAGTTCTGTCACCAACATATAAAATAACTTTTTATAGCGCGACTCATCCTTTCCCGCCTTAAAGAGCCCTACAGCTTGAAGACCATATACCAGAAGCTCCAATACTCCTGCTGCCAGTTCCACAAGCATAACAAAACCTACTCCCGCAGATATAGCAGCAACGCCTCCTACCAAACTTGCAACAATTCCGAGTAATGTACACCACCAGCCGGCATACATCAGCTTTATTCCGGAACTTATCTTTGGATACTTTAATTCCATTTGTTTATCCTCCTGTACTTTATTACTTTAGCACATTATAGCACAGTTTTCGAAAATAACAAGTATCCATTAGTCCTACAGGTATCAGAAACTTACTTATCCTTTGCAGCATTTTTGCGGTTTTCATGAATGACGATTCCCCATAAACCTGCCACGCCAAAGATTCCCATTCCCAGCCATAACTTGTCATTTCTCAACAAGCTATCCACCGGCAATTGCGGAAATACAAAATATCCAATTATAATAAATAATACACACATCATTGTTGCTGCAAAGGTAACCATACACTTACGTCTCACTACCAGCTTCTTTTCCACTTCCGCATAATCTGCGACCTTGCGCAACGTCTCTTTTTCTTCTTTTTTCATACTCTCACTTTTCCTTTCCCCATCAATGATTTCCTTGATGTCAACCTCATAAAACTCCGCCAGTTCCACCAAAATCCCCAGCTCCGGCATGGTGTTTCCGTTTTCCCACCGGGATACGCTTCGGGAAGATACGCCAAACTTTTCTGCCAACTGTTCCTGTGTCAGTTCTTTTTCCTTCCGTAATTCTCGTAAGAAACCTCCGATTTTCACCTGGTCTATCATGTTGCTGTCTCCTTTCGCTGTCTATTATTGCTGAACCGGCAGTAAAATACCACGTCACAAAGTGAGAAATGACATGTTTTCGCCGGACACTTGTGTCTATAAGCGCTTTTTTGCTTACTCTTTCCTTTTCATTGTCATTCCGACATTCCTATTTCGTCCTTTAAGGTTAAAATCTTTTGCTCAATCTCTTTTATGACAAGCTTAAACTCCTCGTCCGATTTTCCCGTTGGATCTTCCAAGCCCCAATTATCGTCAAATGCTCTTCCGATAAACGGACATTCCACGTTACATCCCATGGAAATTGCCACATCCGGAGTTGGAATATCTGTTATTAATTTTGAATGCTGTGTCTGCTCCATATCTATTCCGTACAACTCTTTCATCATACGGACCGCATCCTGATTAATTTGCGGCTTTGTTTCCGTTCCCGCAGAAAAAGATTCAAAAACATCGGATGCAAAATATTTTCCCAATGCTTCCGCAATCTGGCTTCTGCAGGAGTTATGCACACAGATAAAGGCTACCTTTTTCTTAGTAGCTTTATAAAATGGGCACTGCTCTTTCAGACATTGCCCGTTTTTTTCGCTAAACGTACACTCCGAGGTTTTATACTGCAAGTTAACATCATAGTTCTCATTTATAAATTGGATTGCTTTCTCAAAACTTAAAAATGCATCTCTCTTGCAGCATCTCGGTCCACCCACTTGCGCCAGGCTTGCTAATGCCTTGGAGGTAAACTCCATATGTTTTCCCCAGGAGGCATCGGAACTTAACGGACCTGTTCCGTCAATAATGGAAAGTGCTGCTCCCATGGAGCTTACCGCACCGCAGACACCCCACATACCACAGGTTGCTCCCGGCATCTGCAATCCTCTTTTCATCAGTTCCTCCAAACATGCCCGCAAGTCAATTTTGCCACCTGCATTATAAAAAGCAGTCAGCAAGGCAGCCCCATCCAGCACATGATGCTCCGGACCGTGCATTCTGATAAAGTCCATTTGCGCTATATGATAAAAAATGTCTATCGGATTTGTACTGCTTTCCTGTAAACATGCTTCAATAATTTTCTTTCCTCTTTCTTCCATGGTTATTCCGCCTTTCCGATCGAACTTACGATATCTGCTTTTCCATGATTTCATACACCAAAACCACACCGTTTGCCACATTCCACCGTTCGTGCTTCACTGTCTTATATCCCCGCTTCTCATACAGGCAGCATGCCGGCAAAGAAGCATCCAAGTTTACAGTGTCATATTGTGATGCAATTTCATTTTCCAGACACTCCATAATAAAACTTCCATAGCCTTTTCTTTGAGCAGACGGCTTTACATAAACCCTGGTAATATGATTTTCTTTAAAACAACCCGTGCCTACAATTTCATTATCTGCTTTTAATATGCCAACCCTGCCGTCATCTACATCTTTTCTGATGTTTTCCAGACAATGCAATTCACTGAAAAAATCTACTACTTCTTTGGGATAATATTTTGGATAGATTGTTTTTATAGTTTCTTGTACTAAGGCAGTGATTTGCTCTATGTCCTGTTCTGTTGCTGTTATGTATTTCATAATTATCATCCTTTTTTATTTTAAACCACACATTTCATACAGTTCTTCAATACATGGAGCTTTATATTCCATATACTTCTCCATATCATATGGAAATAACTGTGCCGCAGTTTCTTTCGTTAAACCGTACTTCCTTACCGCTTCCGGAGTACTTCTGAGAAAATCTCTAAATGTAATATGACGATATAACTCTTCCGACTGTTGCGGACACACATACAAATGGTGCTTTTGCAAATGTGGCTTATCTACATATTTAAACGCCTCTCTGTCTTTGATTCCTTGGTTACCTGTGTGCGTGTAACCTATCACTTCTAATTTACTAACTACAATATCAAATACACTGTAATCTTTAATTATTACATCAATGTCGATACAAGGCTTGGCAGAGAGCCCTTCCACAGATGTACTTCCTACATGCTCTATACCAATAATCAAATCCCCAAGAGCACTAACTATTTCCTTCTTTATTTCTTCAAAAGCCAACTTCCATGATTCATCATAAGGCATTACTATAACTTTTTTGGCCACACCTACCACCTCCATAACTTCCAAATTTCCACCTCACAAATTTGAAGTTGTCACTATCGAAATATAATCATACGGTACTTTTAGAAAATTTTATAAACTCATATGGCAATCCTATATCTTCAGAATATTTACGTATTTCTGTCTTTTCGTCCTCAGCCATTTCGTCATAGAAAGGACGATCTGATACTTTCCGGTATGTTTTAACTTCATCTATTTTCAATACATCACCCCATGGAGCGGTATATAATTCCCCAACTTTATATTTTCCGATTTCTTTATATACCTTGTGGTATAACAATACCCCAATTTATTTAAATAATTTCGAATCGACTCATATTCATGTTCCGGGAATGATATTTCTTTCAACATACAATAAACCTCCAGACAAGGTAAATCATAAAATTTCGTCACATTTTATCCAACTCTATTCTACCTTTCCCTCATATAGGTGTCAATAAAATGTTCCACCAGCCACATCCTCATGATTTTGTGCCCCAGGCTGCACAAATAAGCACTTCGAAAATGCTTCGCATTTCCAAGCAAATTGAAAATTCGTAATATATAAGTGAAGGTTTAAACAGCCTTCACTCTTTTATTTTATAATGAAGGTGATTGGCCTACGAAATTTGGAATTGGGACAATACGCCCGAAGTTAAATGTGTTAGCCAGCCTTCATTATCCTGCATTCGATTCAGCAAGTTGGGACATAGCTCCCGTTTAACCAACGAATATGAATGGATTTTAAAGAGCTGTATACCAATCAATATGTATTAAACAAAGGAGGTTTTTTATGATTGCTGTTGGAATTGATGTGTCCAAATCCAAAAGTACTGTCGCCATTCTTAATGCAGATGGCTCAAAACGCATCGCACCCTTTGATGTGAAGCATAATCTTCCCGAATTAAATGCATTAGTTAAATATTTAAATGACCTTAATGATAACATTGTAATCCTAATGGAACATACTGGTCATTATCATTATCCGATTCTAAAAAAATTGAATGACGAAGGTTTTCAAGTATGCCTTGTAAATCCATATCAAATGAAAAAGTATGGAGACACAGAACTTCGTCGCACTAAAACTGATAAGAAAGATGCTATTCGAATTGCTACCTATGCTCTTGAAAAATCTTATATACTTGTCCCTTATAGCTCCATGGAACAAAAGTATGAAGATCTACGCCTTCTTTCCAGACAATATAGTCAGCGAATGGCTACACTTACTTTTAACAAAGTACATCTGGGAAATCTACTTGATGAAACAATGCCTGGAATAACCTCGATTCTATCCTTAAATACTCGTGATCCAGACACCAGTCTCAGCATGCTTTTTATCAAGAAATATAAATCCTATGATTATATCCGAAAAATGGGAAAGACAAGGTTTCTCGAAAGCTATTCTAAACTTACTAAAAAGGCTCGTAATCGTCGTGTTGACCATTTAGGTCTCTCAATTTACGAATTAGCTACCCAAAGCATCACTACTCATGGCGAAAACACTTATACTATCATGGCTCAAACACAATGTTTAAACCTTGTTGCCGAATCACAAAAGGCTGCTGACGCTATTATCACTCAAATGCAAGCGATTGCTGTCACTATTCCTGAATACCCAATACTTCGCAGCATGAATGGTGTAGGTGACAGATTAGGTCCTTTAATTCTTGCAGAAATCGGTGATGTCCGTCGCTTCCATAGTGGAAAAGCACTAAATGCTTACGCTGGGAATGACGCGCCTCCGTATCAGTCTGGAAATTTCGAAAGCCACAATCGACACATATCAAAACGTGGGAATGCGGCTCTCAGAAAATACTGTTTTGAGGTTATGCAGGCTCTCAAACTGTTAAAACCCCAAGATGATCCTGTTTATCTTTTTCTGGTCAAAAAAGAACAGGAAGGAAAACCTTATAACGTAGCCAAAATGGCTGGTGTAAATAAGTTTCTCCGAATTTACTATGCACGAGTGATGGAACTCGAACAGTAAATCTATATTTATTATTATATATTTTCTTCAAATCCACAACCTGTGGGTTTATTAAATTTACCCTTTTTTAGAGATTTGACCTTT
>JAGAQI010000065.1 GCA_017622795.1 Lachnospiraceae bacterium | reverse complement strand
TCATATTCGTTGGTTAAACGGGAGCATTTGTATGTCCCAACTTGCTGAATCGAATGCAAGAAAATGAAGGCTAGCTGACACATTTGACTACGGGCGTGGTGTCCCAATTCCAAATTCCGTCAGCCAATCACCTTCATTATAAAATAAAAGAGTGAAGGCTGCTGAGAACCTTCACTTATATATTACGAATTCCAATTTATTTAACTCTTGAAGCTTTGCTTTCGCACCAATTTTCTGCACCGACATTCCGTGCTTTCCCGCCGACTCCGCACCGTTTTCTCTGGATGATATGGATGCGAGCGGCGTTTGAGCCAATTGTTTGAGGTGGAGGGTAAAAATTCTGCGTAACGCATTTGACTTGTTCTAAAAACGCGAAGCGTTGAAAAGAAGGGGCTGGGGCTGCTCAGACAACTTGTTGTCTATGAGTGCCCTGCCCCTTTCTTTTCGTCCTATCCGCAGGATAGTTAGAACAAGTCAAATATTTTTATACCTTTACCTTCCCGACACCGAGTTTTGGTCAAACGTCAGAGAGCAGACATAGTCTTCATCAAGGGAAACGGTACGGCAAGACGACGCAGGAAGCAGCGGAGTCGGAAGAAAAAATGGTGCGAAACCCATATAAAAAGTAAAGGTGTGCGCCAACCTGACGCACACCCTGAAAATTCATATATTCTTTTTACTCAGCCACTTCTGCTGTTGCTTCTACTTTCTCACCCACTGCAACATCCGGTGTTTCTGTCTTTTCCGGAGCCTCAATACCAAGTGCTTCGCGGATGGCTGCCATTAAGCCTTCCTTGGAATCGGCATTAAACCAAAGGTCTCCGTTCTTATGTAAACGGTCCTTACCGGTTAACTTTTCTTCCGCCAACTTTTCGTTACGCTTTTCTTCTGCTTTCTTTTCAGCTTCCTTCGCTTCGGCACGCTTTTCCTTTAACTTTGCGTAGTAAGAATTGTTGTCGTCTCTGAGCTTTGCAAAGTACTCTACCATGCCGTTATCGTCAACCTTGAAGCCAACAAATTCAATCTGCTCAGCAGCTTCTTCGCCAAGCTCTTCCTTTGCTTCTGCCTTCATTTCTTCAATCTGTTCCCCTGCATTTGCAATAATCTTTTCGTATTTTTCGCGGGCAGCATCATCAGTTGCCATGCTTTCAATTAAAGAGGAACTGATAACGCAGGAGTATTTCTTGGTACCCATTGCAAAATAGCGGCCCATTTCTTCATCGGTAGCGCAATCAGCTACAAAGAAATCAATGTCACCAAACTTTTCTTTTAAAGAAGCTAAGTAATCCTTTGCCTCATCGCTTAAAGCTTCATATGTTTTATCCAGCTTTGCCTGAAGATCGTCTTCCTTTTCCTTCTTCTGGGCTACTGCTACCGGTTTGGTATAAGTAGCCTTTGTCGGCTGTGTTACACTGCCTTCATAAGTTGCTGCATTATCTTCCTTCTGTGCAGCTGCATTTTTATTATCTTTTACTTTGTCATTTTTAGTATTTGTAGTCTCTTTTGCAGGCTTGTTGTACATGTTCTGTACATACTGTTCTGCCATCTTAGTTGTTGTAAATCTCATAAAAAAATCCTCCCTGATATAGTATTTTTTGAACAGGTCTCATCCATGAAACCTTTCTATATTTACTATATCGGAAGGATTTTACTGTTTCTTAACCCTTATTTCATAAAAACTCACAATAAAAACAGCGAACTATTCATACTCCACATCGGAAAACCATTTAAAACTTGGTGAATACCGGAACAGCACCTTTGCCATGATATCCTCTTCCTTTAAATACGTGTTTTTCCACTTACGGGAATCCTGGGAAGAATTACGGTTATCCCCAAGCATAAAATAGCTTCCTTCCGGAACCACATAAGGTCCGTATTCGCCACGCATTTCTTCTTTCAGATAAGGCTCTTCGATTGGCGTGCCGTCAATATATACGTATCCATTCTTAATTTCCACCGTTTCTCCCGGCAGACCGATAACACGCTTTACATAAGTGGTTTCCGGATTATCCGGATATGGGAAGATAACTACATCTCCACGGTCCGGTCCGTCAAACAGATAAGCTAACTGAAATCCGAGGATGCAGTCGTCCACCTCAATGGTATGCTCCATAGAGCCGGTCGGTACTTCTGCCTTGATAATGACATACCGGTTAATCAGCATTGCCGCTACAACAGCAAATGCAAGGATAAGAATCCATTCAATAATTTCTTTTACCTGTTTCTTTACATTCTGATTCATGATGCTTTATTGATTGACTGCCTCCACAAATTTCAGGAATGCAGCTTTTCCTTCCTCTGTTCTCTTGTAGACACCGGCATGTTCTAATACTTTTACAAACACGTTGCCCACTTCCTTTTCAATTATAGCATCAATATTTTCTTTGTCAAAGGTTTTATACTTTTCTTTCAACTCTTCTGCCCAAGGACCATGCGCTGCAATACTTTCTACGGAAGAAACCGCAACACCGTTTACTAAGCACTGTTTTACCTCTTCCAGCTCATTTTTTAATCTTGCCGGAAGCACTGCCAGCCCCATAACTTCAATCAGACCGATATTCTCCTTTTTGATATGATGCAGTTCTGCATGAGGATGATATACGCCCAACGGATGTTCTTCTGTAGTCAGATTATTACGAAGCACTAAATCCAGTTCAAACTTGCCATTTTTTACTCTGGCAATCGGAGTAATCGTATTATGCGGCTCGCCGTCTGTTTCCGCAAATACGGTTGCTGTTTCATCTGTATAGCCTCTCCAAACCTTAAGAATCTTTTCTGCCAATTCTACCAGACGTTCTTTCTTTTTACTTCTGATTCGGATAACAGACATTGGCCATTTGACAATACCTGCTTCCACATCATCAAAACAGTCAAAGCCTATCTTAGTTTCCGTTTCTGCCTTTGCCATAGGGAAATCATATCTTCCCCCCTGGAAATGGTCATGGGTTAAAATGGAACCGCCTACAATCGGTAAATCTGCATTGGAACCGAGAATATAATGAGGAAACTGCTCCACAAAATCAAGAAGCTTTACAAAGCAGGCTCTGTCGATTTTCATCGGGGTGTGCTTCTGATTTAACACGATACAATGCTCGTTATAATAGACGTATGGAGAGTATTGGAATCCCCAAGGTTCGTTATTGATGGTTAACGGAATAATCCGCAGGTTCTGACGGGCCGGATGATTGGTTCTGCCGGCATAGCCCTGATTTTCCATACACAGCTGACACTTCGGATAACCGCTCTGCTTCATCAACTTAGCTGCAGCAATCGCCTTCGGATCCTTTTCCGGCTTGGAAAGATTGATGGTAATATCAATTTCACCATATTCGGAATCCACCTTCCATTTGCGGTCCTTAGACACACGGTCGGTACGAATATAGTTCGTATCCCTGCACAGCTTGTAGAAATAATCCGTTGCTGTTTCAGTACTTTCTGCCTTTTTTTCTTCAAAGGTACAGATTACTTCACTTGGTCTCGGTGTCAGCAGACCCATTACTTTTGTATCAAACAAATCACGGTAAGTAACCGTGTTATCTTCCATCAAACCATGTTCTGCTGCGTAGTTGTTCATGCGTTCTAACACTTCAGAAAGATGGGCAATATCACATGGTAGACCCAGCATTTCCTCTTCCCCTAAATCGTCCATGCCAAACAGCTCCATCAGTCTGTTTATTGTGTAAATTCTATCCTCTTCTGTAATCAGGCCAGTGACTACTCCATACTCTGCCAGCCAAAGAATTTCTCTTGTCATGCTTATTCTCCATTCCGAAAACGCCGGAAGTTTAACTTCCGGCATTCTCTTAGACTCTCTTTCTAAAATTTACTGTAATTCCACAGGGCCGCTGCCGATGTCTACTACATAGAAATCTGCTGCATAACCAATCTTGTTCTTATAAACTTCACCAACCGTCTGAATGAAGTTATCTACGCAGTCTTCCTTTACAATGCTTACGGTACATCCGCCAAAGCCTGCACCGGTCATACGGGAACCAATAACGCCTTCTACCGTCCAAGCAGTTTCTACTAAAGTGTCCAGTTCAATACCGGTAACCTCATAATCGTCACGAAGGGAAACATGGGAAGCATTCATCAGCAGACCAAAGGTTGTTACGTCATTAGCCTTTAATGCTTCAACTGCACGGATGGTTCTCTGGTTTTCGTAAACTGCATGCTTAGCGCGACGGATTTTTACTTCATCACCGATAACATCCTTTATTTCTTCAAATTCAGCTTCGGAAAGCTCACCAAGAGATTTGATATTCTTCTTTGTCTGAAGTAAGGCAAGAGCAGCTTCACACTCACTTCTTCTTTCGTTATACTTGGAATCACCAAGGCCGCGCTTTTTGTTGGAACATGCAATGACAATCTTTGCGTTCTCAAGCACCAATGGAGCATATTCATAAGAAAGGTCTGCTGTATCTAAGAAGATTGCATGATTTTCCTTACCCATGGCAATGGCGAACTGGTCCATAATACCGCAGTTTACACCGATAAATTCATTTTCCGCCTTCTGTGCAAGCTTGGACATTTCCACAAAATCCATTTCAAAGCCAAAGAGTTCTCTGCAGGCAAATGCAGTTAATACTTCAATGGATGCGGAGGAAGAAAGGCCGGAGGAGTTTGGAATGTTTCCGCAGAATACAAAATCCATACCCTCATCAATGTTAATGCCTGCTTCACGTAACTTTGCAATAATACCCATCGGATAATTTGCCCAGTCATTTGCTTCCTTGTCATATTCCAATTCTTCCAAATCTGCTGCAATAATTCCAAGATGTTCAAAGTTCATGGAATAAAAACGGCAGGTGTCCATACCATTTCTTCTTGCTGCTGCATATGTACCGATAGTAAGTGCACATGGAAAAACATGACCGCCGTTATAGTCGGTGTGTTCCCCAATCATATTCACACGACCCGGCGCAAAAAACAGACGTACATCCTCTGTTCCGCCAAAAATACGTTCAAATTCCTGCATTAACTTCTCTTTCATAGTAATCCTCCTATGTTTGATGTATATTTGTTTTAATAATTTTGTTTTAAAACAGCTTTTCTGTATTCATTGTAACAGACAGAAAGAAAAATGTAAAGTACCTTTTTGATTATTTTTGGATTTTTTTATTAAGAATTCCTAATATACCTTGAAATAACCATAACAAACCGTTAAAATAGAGCAAAAAGGAGACACAACGCCATGCAATATGCAAAAAAACCCGGTCTGACCGGTTCTACTTTAAAATGGATTGCAATTATTACCATGTTCATTGACCATATCGGAGCAGCTTTATTAGAAATAGGACTTCTTCCGAAAGTTGCAGACGCCGTGCTTGCCGGAAACTCCTTTGATTATGTCATGGCAGATTACCATTTCTGGTACCGCTTTGATGATATCCTCCGCTCTATCGGACGGCTTGCCTTCCCAATCTTCTGCTTTTTATTAGTAGAAGGATTCCTGCACACCAAGGATGTAAAAAAATATGCTCTGAGGCTTGGACTCTTTGCCCTGATTTCCGAAATCCCGTTTGACCTGGCATTTAACGAAAGGATTTTGGAAGGTTCCTATCAAAATGTGTTTTTTACCTTATTGATCGGGCTGTTGGTATTAATCGGTCATAAATATTTTGAAGAAACCCTGCCACTGCACTTATCCTGGCTCCGGTTTATTGTTGCCCTTACCGGCATCCTGTTTGCCGTATTCCTGCGCACAGACTATGATGCCTTTGGTATTATACTGATTGTGCTTCTCTACGAATTTCGGAATTACAAACTCCTTCGGTGCATTGCAGGTGCCATCCTGATGCTGTTTAACAGTACCACCGGCTGTCTGGCTTTTATCCTCATCTGGTTTTACAACGGCGAACGTGGGAAACAATTGCCAAAATATTTCTTCTACGCATTTTACCCGGCACATCTGCTGTTGCTATGGCTGGTACGGGCATTTATACTTTAGTCAAAAAAATACCATCCGGACCGTCAGCGATGAGCGGGTCAGGATGGTATTTTAATTTGACGATATTTTACTTAAAAATTACTCTGTTGAAGCTCTTCTTACCCTTCTTGACAATCTTGCCTTCGCCGGATAAGTCTTCCTTGGTAAACTTTGTACCGATATCGGTTACCTTTTCACCTTCTACGGTTACACCACCCTGCTCAATGGCACGTCTGCCTTCGGAACGGGAAGCTACCATGCCTGCTGCTACCATCATGGAGATGATATCGATAGCGCCATCGGTAAACTGCTCGTCAGTAAGCTCTGTGGTTGGCATATTCTCTAAGCTGCCGCCGCCTGCAAACAGTGCCTTGGAAGCCTCTAATGCCTTGTTTGCTTCTTCCTCACCGTGAACCAGCTTGGTAAGCTCGAATGCAAGAATTTCCTTTGCCTGATTTAACTGGCTGCCCTCCCAGGATTCCATCTTAGCAATTTCTTCTAATGGAAGGAAGGTTAACATCTTTAAGCACTTAATAACGTCCTGGTCACCTACGTTTCTCCAGTACTGGAAGAACTCGAACGGTGTGGTCTTGTTTGGATCAAGCCATACAGCGCCGGACTGGGTCTTACCCATCTTCTTACCTTCGGAGTTTAACAGAAGGTTGATGGTCATAGCGTGTGCATCCTTACCGAGCTTTCTGCGGATAAGCTCGGTACCGCCCAGCATGTTGCTCCACTGGTCATCGCCACCGAACTGCATGTTACAGCCGTACTTCTGGAACAATGCTAAGAAGTCGTAGCTCTGCATAATCATGTAGTTAAACTCTAAGAAGCTCACTCCCTTTTCCATTCTCTGCTTGTAGCATTCTGTAGTAAGCATACGGTTTACGGAGAAGTGAGGACCAACCTCGCGGAGTACTTCAATGTAATTTAAGCCCATGAGCCAGTCTGCATTGTTAACCATCATAGCCTTGCCATCGGAGAAGTCGATGAACTTGCTCATCTGCTGCTTGAAGCATTCG
>JAGAQI010000064.1 GCA_017622795.1 Lachnospiraceae bacterium | reverse complement strand
TTGCGTCATATCTTAAATCTGTCAGAGGCAAATGTGGAATACATTACCAATAGCCCGCCAGGGCAGGGCTTGATTTACACCGGAAAGAATGTGATTCCATTTTCCGGCAGTATACCCAAGGACACAAAAATCTATCGTTTGCTTACGTCTAACCCGAAAGAGAAACACGAGTATGAGTTGGAGAAGCAGCGTGAGGAAGCAAGAAAACAGAAAGAAGCGAAGGATATCGCATAGGGAAGGAGAACAGAAATATGGTAAACAACAAAGTGATTTTAATTGGTCGTATGACGAAAGATGCAGTTATAGTGGAGCCGAAAGAGGAAGGTCAGGGCAAGATTGCACACTTCTCTTTAGCTGTAGATAAGATGAAGAGAAAGAATGAACAAGGGAATCATAGCGGCGGCTGTGAAGAAAATACCGCTTATTTTATCCGTTGCACTGCCTTTGACAAACAGGCTGCGTTTATGGAACAGTATGGTAAGAAGGGTTTGAAGTTTGCACTGGAAGGGCATTTGAGTACAGGCAGTTATGAGAAGGATGGTGTTCGTATTCCGACTATGGAGGTAATCGTAGAAAATTTCCAGTTCTGCGAACGGAAGGACAGTACCGCAGGACAGAATGGAGATCCGATGTTGGAGATTCCGGAAGAGATGGAAGCGGAGATGCCTTTTAGATAATGAATAAGGAGTAATTGGGAACAGGCAGCTGCAGTTTGTGGCTGTCTGTTATTTCGTGGTGGATAGCCAAAAGAGGAATTTTGTGGTAAAATAGAGATACTTTATTTGCAGGACTGATGGAGAGGCAGAGATGGAAACAATACATTATACACAGGAAAAAATGGAACGTGTGAAAGAACAGGTTCAGAAAATGATTTCCATTGTGGGAGAGCTGGAGAAAGATTTTCCCGGCAGACATTTTACTTTAGATGGTCACTTGGTTGGAAGCATTGGAGAAGTAATGGCTGCTTACTACTATGGAATCAATTTATATACCGCCTCTGCAGAAACACATGACGGAGAAGTGGATGGGAAAAAGGTGCAGATTAAGATATCCCAGCAGGACAATCTTGTAATCAATCACGAGCCGGACTATCTGATTGTACTGTATCTACGGAAGAATGGTGATATTTTTGAGGTTTATAACGGAAAGGGAAAAGAACCTTGGAAGAATGCCGGAAAGTGGGACAGCCACAATAACCGTCATATGCGAGTAAATAAACTGATGGAGTTAGATGCCCAGGTTAAAGATGAGGATAGAATCCCTGCCAGATTTCCCATTGAGAAAATGAAGAAAGAATATAAGAACAAATAGTTCTAAGGTGGTATAGATGATAAAGACGGTTAGAGGGGATATTACAAAGATTTCAGATGTTCAGGCAATCGTAAATGCGGCAAATTCCAGTCTGTTAGGCGGAGGCGGCGTGGATGGTGCAATTCACAGAGCAGCCGGGCCGGGATTGTTATTTGAGTGCAGAATGCTTGGCGGTTGCAAGACAGGACAGGCTAAAATTACTAAGGGTTATAATTTGCCTTGTGATTATGTGATACATACAGTGGGACCGGTATGGAATGGTGGGAATAGAAATGAGGCAGAACTTCTGGCAAGCTGCTATTACAATTCCATGCTGGTTGCTATGGAGAACGGAATCAGAAGTATTGCTTTTCCTTCTATTTCAACAGGAATATATCGCTTTCCGGTGGAACAGGCAGCCAAGATTGCAGTAAAGACAGTAAAGCGTTTTCTGGATGATAACGAAGGGACTTTTGATTTAGTGGAATGGGTTTTGTTTGACGAGCATACGGAAAATGTGTATGAGGCTGAGGTTGATAAATTGTATTAAGAACTTTAGGAGGTGTGGATTTTGGTTGAAGAATCCATTTTGAGGCTGATAGATAAGACGATTAAGGAAACATGGGTAAATGAGATTAAAGAAGATTATGAAGAGGATTATCTGTTAAAAGAAGATAGCTTGAAAAACAGTCTGTATTTTCATCTTAGGACCAAATTAGAAACGTTATTAAGAGAGCACGATTTGCGGATATTTCCGGAGTATTATTTCCCGGAATTGAAATATCGTGCTGATCTGGCGATTGTTCAGATGGATGCTGAATCAGAGAATTATTATCTAAAAGATCGGGTAAAGGATATTGTGGCAATATTTGAGTTAAAGTATGTTAATGCCAGTAACAATGATGAAGCTACGGAACAATGGATTATGGATGATGTCCGAAAGTTCAAGCGTTATATTCAGGAAGGTAAAGTGAACGCCCAATTTTATTTTGATGTTATTTATGAGAATGAACGTACAACTTTAAATTGGATGGATAAAAGAAGCAGTAATCATTGGGCAAAAGGTAGGGTGACGGAACTGGATGCTTCGTTGGTTTCCGGTAAAATGAAGTTTGCAGTATATTCCTATAATGGGTTAAATGGTTAAGGTAGGTAGTTTGAGTGCAACAGAAGATTGAATTTTCTTGATAGTTAATTGGATGAGACAATACTGTCCCATTAATAAAATAGGGCATTGCTCGCTTTGTGTCCTATACAAATTGAACGGGATACGGTATGTTGTTCTTGGAAGGAGGTAACAATGAATCAAGTAAAAATAGGAGAGTTCCTAAGAGAACTCAGAAAAGGAAAAGGGCTTACGCAGGAACAACTTGCTGAGCAGTTCAACATATCCCGAAGGTCTGTATCGAGATGGGAAACAGGCAGTAATATGCCTGATGTTGGGTTACTCATTGAAATTGCGGATTTCTTCGACGTAGATATTCGTGAAATTATTGAT
>JAGAQI010000063.1 GCA_017622795.1 Lachnospiraceae bacterium | reverse complement strand
GGTTTAAAAAAGTGCGCGAGCACTTTTTAAGAACGAGTCTGGGGTTCTGCGAACACCTCGTGTGTTCAGCAGAGCCTCGACTTGTTCTTAGAAGGCACATCCGTAGGATGTTTTGAAACCAGCCAAATTTAAATCAACTCTAAACTCCAACCCCATCTCCCCCGACGACGAGTTCTTGGAAAACACCGATAAGCAGACATAGTTCTCGTTGCAGAAGAAAAATCGGCAAGTCCCCGTGGAAAGTGGCTGAGTCGGCAGAGAAAACCGGTGCGCAAATTTTCTGAATAAAAAACGCATATTCCTGTACGAACCGTTAGCGAAAGCGGGTTCGAAAGGAATATGCGTTTTGAATTTTATTTCGCTGTAATATAACCCTGAGCCTTTAATAACTCTGCGCAAAGAACCGCACCGCCTGCTGCACCACGAACAGTGTTGTGGGAGAGGCCTACGAACTTCCAGTCGTATACGGAATCTTCACGGATTCTGCCGACGGAAACGCCCATGCCGTTCTCATAGTCTACATCCAACTTAACCTGTGGACGGTTATCTTCCTCAAGGTACTGAATGAACTGCTTTGGTGCACTCGGAAGCTCAAGTTCCTGCGGGACGCCCTTGAAGTTTACTAACTTCTCGATGAGCTGCTCCTTGGTTGGCTTCTTTCTGAACTTTACAAATACTGCTGCTGTGTGACCGTTTAATACCGGAACACGGAGACACTGACAAGTGATTACCGGAGAGGTTGCCGGAACGATAACACCGTCCTTAATTTCGCCCCAGATACGAAGCGGTTCCTTCTCACTCTTTTCTTCCTCACCACCGATGTACGGAATAAGGTTCTCTACCATTTCCGGCCAATCCTTAAAGGTCTTACCTGCACCGGAGATTGCCTGATATGTAGTAGCAACTACTTCGTATGGCTCAAACTCTGCCCATGCGGTAAGTACCGGAGCGTAGCTCTGAATGGAGCAGTTTGGCTTTACTGCTACGAAGCCTCTTGTGGTACCGAGACGCTTCTTCTGGAACTCGATAACCTTCATGTGATCCGGATTGATTTCCGGCACTACCATCGGAACGTCCGGAGTCCAACGGTGTGCACTGTTGTTGGAAACAACCGGAGTCTCTGTCTTTGCATAAGCCTCTTCTGCTGCCTGAATCTGCTCTTTAGTGCCTTCATATGCACTGAATACAAAATCAACCTGAGAAGATACTGCTTCTACTTCATCTACGTTCATAACTACTAACTTCTTCACAGCTTCCGGCATCGGAGTGGACATCTTCCATCTGTCGCCTACTGCTTCTTCGTATGTTTTACCCGCACTACGTGGGCTTGCTGCTACCGCAACAACCTCAAACCATGGGTGATTCTCTAATAAAGAAATGAATCTCTGGCCAACCATACCGGTTGCACCTAAAATACCAACTTTTAATTTTGCCATAAATGAATCCTCCTTGTTTCTTGACAATCAGAAAACGAAGTTTTCTGTTGTATCCGAAGAAAAATGCGAGTCTCCGCGAGCAGAGGATTTATCCTCCTCTTTCCGTCCCGAGTGTTTTTCCCTCGCGTACATTTGTCTTTGTGCTATATTACAATGTTTTTTCAAAAAAATCAACCGTTTTTTATTCTTTTTATTAATTTTGTATACTTTGCCATATTAAAGCGGTGATTCGATACACTCTTTGTGCATTTTTACAATAGGGAATCCCGGTACCGTTTCAGTAATTCTTTTAACTGCTCCATGGTTTCCACTTCATTGACCGCGCTGCGCAGTTTGGATGCCCCTTTAAACCCGGTGGCATACCAGGCCACATGCTTACGCATCTCCCGGATTCCGGCATATTCGCCCACATAGCCCACGTGGATTTCCGCATGGCGGAGAATCATTTCTACCACCGTATCAATATCCGGCTTCGGCAGGATAGTTCCGTCTTCCAGATAAGCTTTAATCTGCCCGAACAGCCACGGATTTCCCTGCACGCCACGTGCAACCATAACACCGTCACAGCCGGTTTCTGCAAGCATTCTGGCCGCATCCTGCGGTGTAAAAATATCACCATTTCCGATAACCGGAATCTTTACCGCATCTTTGACCTGCTTGATGATATCCCAGTCTGCCTTACCGTTGTAATACTGTTCCCTGGTGCGTCCATGCACCGCAACGGCTGCCGCACCGGCTTCCTCCGCAATTTTAGCCACAATAGGCGCATTGGCATCATCCTTACCAAAGCCCTTACGGATTTTTATCGTAACCGGCTTACTGATGGCAGACGACACAGCATAGACAATTTCTCCCACCTTTTCCGGTGTTTTCATCAAAGCAGAGCCCTCACCATTGTTTACTACCTTTGGCACCGGACATCCCATGTTAATATCTAAAATGTCAAAATTCCGCTCCTCAATACGTTTTGCCTGCTCCGCCATTATCTTTGGGTCTTCACCAAATAACTGCAGTGCTACCGGCCGCTCCGACTCTTCTACCCGAAGCAACGCCTCCGTATTTTTATTGTTATACATAATTCCTTTCGCGCTGACCATTTCGGTGTAAATCAAGTCCGCTCCGCACTCTTTGCATAACGTACGGAATGGCAGGTCGGTTACCCCTGCCATCGGTCCAAGCGCCACAATGCCCGGCACTGTTACAGTTCCAATTTGTAAATTCCGCATACCATTCCTCTTCGTTTTCCTGTTTCTTTTCTACTATCGTAGAAATATCAGCCCTATTTCTACGCCTTCTTCCCGGAGGTTTTCTCATAAATCAGACGAAGTCCCTCCATGGTAAGCATCTTGTCATATACATCAATGCTGTCTGTGTTATCCGCAATCAGCTTGCCGAGGCCGCCGGTTGCCACAACCTTCACATCCGCCAGACCACTTTCTTCTTTTATTTTGTTAATGATATATTCTGTCTGGCCAATGCATCCGTACACCAAACCCACCTGCATACTGGTGATCGTGTCCTTTGCTAAAATAGACGCCGGCTTTTCAATTTCAATTTCCGGAAGCTTGGCCGTATCGTTCCACAGCGCATTGGCACTGATACGGATACCCGGACTGGTAATACCTGCGGTAAATGCTCCGTTTTCCGTAATTAAATCGTAAGTGGTTGCCGTGCCGAAATCCACCACAATGACCGGTCCGCCATACAAATAATATGCCGCCACCGCATCCACAATACGGTCAGCGCCGATTTCTTTCGGATTTGGAGTATCAATACGGATACCGGACTTGGTGCCTTCTCCCACAATCATCGGAGTGATATCCAGATACTTAATAATGGCACTGGTCAAAGAATACATGATTCCCGGCACAACGGAAGCAATAATGACATCTGTAATTTCTTCCTGCATTACCCCTCGCTTTTCTAACAAATCGCAAATAATGATTCCGAATTCATCGGAGGTTCTGGACTGCTTTGTGGTTAACCGGAAATTTGCTTTTGTTTCTTCACCTGAAATCACCGCACAGGTAATATTGGTATTTCCTACATCAATTGCTAATAGCATCGCTTATTCTCCTATTCATTCAAAAGTTCCGCTGCATCTTCGTTTAAAAAGAACACTTTAAAATACAGTTCCAACGATTCCATCAGTTCCTGCTTTTCCTTCTGCAGCTTTTTTACTAAAAGCACACTGCCGATTTCATCGTAAAGCAAATCGCCTTCTTCTGCTTCCGTTTGGAACACAAGGGTTCCGTCCTCTTCGAACATCAGGGTTAAAATACCGCCCACATCCTCGGTAAACAATACGCACATAATCTTTAATTCATCTTTAATCGCCTGTGGTAATCCTTCAAAATTCTCATTTAAATAATATTTCTGCTCGTAAGCACTGCTGCCGCAAAGCACAATGTTATCCTGGTACATAGTATTTCCTCATTTCTGCAAAACATAATAAATCAAATGGATTTTCTCCATCATAACATAAAGAAAAGGCAGTTGCAAAATATTTTTACAACTGCCCGAAATTTACTACTGAATATCAATACCACCCATGATGCAGGTTCCTGTAATAATAACTCTTGGTGTGTCTGAAGAGTGGAAGTTGGCATAAGAGGTATTCACGTCAATTCCGCCCATAATGCAGGAGCATCCATCCGTAACTACTCTTACATTTGCAGGCACATAAATATCGATGCCGCCCATCACTGCGGTTACATTGATGTACACATCCTCAGAAATAATAGCATTTCTTAAGTTTAAATCCACAGCACCCATAATTACGGTAATATCTGCACCGGTGAAGCATTCGTTGTCTACCCGGATATCCTTACCGCCAAGAATGGCAGATGCATTTACATAACCGCCGCTGTTCTTGGAATAGGTGTTATCAAATTTAACACCGTCAATCACAACTTCCTTTTCACCGGACTCACCGTTGTAAGTGAACTCCACCTGCTTATGTTCCTTTTTCTTCTGCGGAACCAGTAATTTCCATCCAATGATAAAACAAAGCAACGCTAAGGCCATTGGGAAAAAATCAATATGGAATTTAAAATCCTGTGCATTGATCAAAAAGCAAACACCGATTGCCAAACCGATTAACGGACCGGTTTTATCTTCGTTTTTGCGGGTTAACGCATACAGACACGGAATAATGATGAATAAGGTCCACCATCCCGGAAAGAAGATGGTAAAATCAATAAAATCAAGTGCCGTACATGCATATAATAAACCTACCACAATAAATAATAATCCTATAAATACTCCATTTGCTTTTTTCATATAAGCCTCCTGTCAAATGATCTTTTTTCGTCCCCTTTTGTTTTCCTGACTCTATCATATAACAAGAGAAGCAAAAAGGCAAATTAGAGTTTCATTAGAAAAATTAGAAGGAAAGTACAACAAGCACAACCCCCAGCACCAGAATTACCGCACCAAAAAGAAGCATGGAATAACCCATTTGTTTCCGGTCCTTCTGATGCAGATAACGGTATCCATTACTCAAATTCATGACACCGCCGCAAAATATAATAGTAAACATGGAAATTTTACTTCCGGTTTTCCAGAAAACAACCAGGGCTGTTAACATTAACAGCCCCAGTATCAGATTGGCAGTATCAACTACTGCCTCTTTGTTTTTTAAAAAGTTTTGGATTTTTTTTAACATGATATTTACTTTCCAAGAGTAGCAACCATAACTGCCTTAATGGTGTGCATACGGTTTTCTGCTTCGTCAAACACAACGTCTGCAAACTTATCGAAAATATCCTCGCTTACTTCGTTGCCCTTTACCGCAGGGAGACAATGCAAGAAAATGGTGGAGTCCTTACCGGTTTTGTCCATCAATTCCTGATTTACCTGATACGGACGAAGAATTGCCACACGCTCTGCTGCCTTATCTTCTTCGCCCATAGAGCACCAAACATCGGTGTAAACTGCATCTGCATCCTTAACTGCTTCAAGGTCATCGGAAATTTCGATTACACTGCCGGACTCCTTCGCATATTCACGGCATAAGTCTACCAGCTCCTGCTGCGGCCAAAGAGACTTTGGTGCAAGAATGGTAAAATGTACGCCTACCTTAGCGGAACCAATCATTAAGCTGTTTGCCATGTTGTTACGGCCATCACCTACAAATACAAGTTTTAATCCTTTTATATAACCAAACTGTTCCTTCATGGTAAGGAAGTCTGCTAAAATCTGGGTCGGATGATATTCATCGGTGAGACCGTTCCATACCGGAACTCCGCTGTACTGTGCCAGTTTTTCTACGGTTTCCTGTTTAAAACCGCGGAACTGGATGCCGTCAAAGATACGGCCGAGAACTCTTGCGGTATCTTCCACACTTTCCTTATGACCAAGCTGGATATCCTCACGGCTCATGTATTCCGGATGACCGCCTTCATCCAAACAGCCTACCGTAAATGCGGAACGGGTTCTTGTGGATGGCTTTTCAAAAATAAGAGCAATGTTTTTTCCCTTTAAACTGTCACCGGTGATTCCCTGCTTTTTCTTGGCTTTTAAATCTGCTGCCAAATCAATTAAGCCTAAAATTTCTTCTGCTGTAAAATCTTTTAATGTTAAAAATGAACGTCCTTTTAAATTCATGTATCTTTCTACCTTCCGTTTGTATTACTTACCTGCAACTTCCATTACAGACTTTGCAAGACCGGCAACACCCTGGATTTCGGATGGAATGATAATCTTTGTTGCCTGACCGTCTGCTGCCTTAGCAAATGCTTCCAGGCTCTTTAACTGAAGAACTGCCGCATTTGGATTTGCTTCATTTAAGTAGCGGATACCTTCTGCATTTGCCTGCTGTACGGCACGGATTGCTTCTGCCTGACCTTCCGCTTCACGGATCATAGCTTCCTTCTTTGCTTCTGCGCGAAGGATTGCTGCTTCCTTTTCTGCCTCTGCTTCCAGAATTGCGGATTCCTTCTTACCTTCTGCAACGAGAATGGTGGACTTCTTTTCACCTTCTGCAATAAGAATTGCTTCACGGCGTTCACGTTCTGCCTTCATCTGCTTTTCCATGGCATCCTGGATTGCTGCCGGCGGAATGATGTTCTTTAATTCTACGCGATTTACCTTAATGCCCCATGGGTCGGTTGCCACGTCAAGGGCAGAACGCATCTTGGTGTTAATAACTTCTCTGGAGGTTAAGGTTTCATCCAGTTCCAGATCACCAATGATGTTACGAAGTGTCGTTGCTGTTAAGTTTTCAATTGCCATGATTGGGTTTTCTACGCCGTACGCAAATAACTTAGGGTCAGTAATCTGGAAAAATACTACGGTATCAATTCTCATAGTTACGTTATCCTTTGTGATAACCGGCTGCGGAGCGAAATCTACTACCTGCTCTTTTAAAACAACTTTCTTTGCCACCTTATCAATGATAGGCAGCTTCATGTGGATACCTACATCCCAGGTTGCTGCATAACCGCCCAAACGCTCCAGAACAAAAGCCTGTGCCTGCGGTACAATTTTGATACAGGATGCAAATAACACCAGCAATAACAATACAACAATAATAATGATAACTTCCATTATGTATCCTCCTTTTTTTGTGGGAATCTCCCATTATAGTTTCTTTACCGCTTTAGTGTACCGCATTTTTCAACATCTTTCAATAGTTTCTTGTGAAATTAATAAAATTTTATTCTCCTGTTTCTATTGATTTTCCAAGAAGTTCTATTGTATAATATAAAGTGGTGTGGCGTAAACTTACAAAACCGCATTGATAGCGTACAATGGGGAGAAAACCAATGAGACTTACCGATTTCGAAATGGCTCATTCTGTCGAGCTGGAAATACTGCATGATGGAAGAAAAACAACCCTTCTTACCTCGGTAGAGGGTATGATAAAAAACAGTGTGTTGCTGACTCCAATTCATCTGGATGGTAAAATCGTCGGCTTCCCGGCATATCTTACCGTAAACCTCCTTTACCCAGAGGAGGGACAGGTTTTTTGCTGGAGTAATATTACCGTCAAAGCCGTCCGCTATCGCGGAAACATCTACCACAGTGTAGAATTACCGGGCAATGCCATTGTACTAAACCGCCGCGGAGCTTACCGCGTTTATATCGGTGAAACCAGATTCATTTACCACCGCACCAATACCGACACAAAATTATATGAAATTATTCTCAGAGACATCAGTGAAACCGGCATGTGCTACATGTCCAAAGACCACTTTGAAGTAGGACGTACCGTACATCTGCAATTACGTTTAACAAATGGTCACGAACTGATTCTCCGTGCAAAAATCCTTTGGAAACGTGAAAATCCAAACCGAAGCACTACGTTTCTGTACGGCTGCAAGTTTACAGAAAAGAGCAAATTTTTAAGCAGCTACCTGATGAATATCCAACAGGAACAACAAAGAAGAAAACTGGGACTTATAAACAAACGATAACACTAATGGAGGCCAATTATGACCGCTGCTGAATTAGAACTGGAACATAGCGTAGAACTGGAAGTTATGATGAACGGTAAAAAAACCACTCTCCTTTCCGCAGTGGAACAGGTTGTGGGCACCACCGTTCTGTTAACCCCAATCCAAATCAACGGAAAAGTAGTCGGTTTCCCGCCAAACTGTATGGTTAATCTGCTTTATGTGGGTGAAAACCAGGTATTTAGCTGGAAAAACATTAAACTGAAAGCTGTCCGCTACGAGAAAAAAATATACCACAGTGCCGAACTGGTGGGTGATGCAGAAATCTTAAACCGCCGCGGTTCTTACCGCGTTTATATCGGTGAGCAAATGACGCTTACCGCGTTCTCCGCCCAAGGACCAAAGAACTATCAGATTCATTTAAAAGATATCAGCGAAAGCGGCATGGCGTATTTTTCAAAAGAAGAGTTTGACGTGGGCAGAACCGTCCGCCTGCATCTTACTATAAAAAAAGGCACCGAGCTTCAGCTCAGCGCCCAAATTATCCGTATTCAGGAATTCGAAAACCGTCAGGACCGTTTATACGGTTGCAAGTTTATCGAAAAGAATAACCGGCTGGTAGGTTTCCTTATGCACCTGCAGCAGGAAAAACAAAAAGCAAAAATGGGTATTAAGTAATCAAAAACACATTCCACGCAGATTCCCGGTTAAGAACTGCGTTGGAATGTGTTTTTTCTTTGCGCAAAAAGCAATCGCAAATTTAGAACTGGCTGTTGTACAAGGTGGTATAAAAGCCGCCCTTTGCCAATAATTCTTCGTGATTTCCCTGTTCAATAATATTTCCGTCCTTCATTACCAAAATGGTATCTGCTTCCATAATTGTAGACAAACGATGGGCAACAATAAAGCTGGTTCTGCCCTGCATCATAGTTGCAAACGCTTTCTGGATGCGGATTTCGGTTCTGGTATCAATGGAGGAGGTTGCTTCGTCAAGAATCAACATCGGCGGCAGGCAAAGCATTACCCTGGCAATGCAAAGCAGCTGCTTCTGTCCCTGGGACAAACTTCCGCCGTCCTCTCCTATCACCGTATCATAACCCTTTGGCAAACGCTTGATAAAGCTGTGGGCATGTGCCGCCTTGGCCGCCACAATCACCTCATCCAGCGTTGCATCCGGATTGCCCATGGCTATGTTATCCCGGATGGTTCCCGCCCTTAACCAGGTATCCTGCAGTACCATACCAAAAGATGTTCTGAGACTTTTTCTTGTAACTTCCCGGATATCCTTTTCTGCCACTTCAATGCTTCCGGAATTCACATCATAAAAACGCATCAGTAGGTTAATCACCGTAGTTTTACCGCATCCGGTAAGGCCCACAATAGCAACACGCTGACCCGGTTTCACCTTTAAATTAAAATTTTGAATCAACGGCTTTTCTTCCACATAAGAGAAATTAACATTATTCAGTTCCACGTGACCGTTGGCGGTAAGTTCTTCTTTCTTTTCTTCCGGTTGCGGAGTCTCATTGATAAAGTCAAAAATTCTTGCCGCACAAGCCAGGGCATTCTGAAGTTCCGTAATAACGCCGGAAATTTCATTAAACGGCTTGGTATACTGGTTGGCGTAGCTTAAAAAGGAGGTCAGCTGACCAACGCTGATGCCGCCGCTGATTGCCAAAACCGCACCGTAAATACCGACTGCCGCATATACCAGGCTGTTGACAAAACGGGTACAAGGATTAGTCAAAGAAGAAAAGAAAATCGCCTTCAGGGAACACTTCCTTAACTTTTCGTTAATATCATCAAATTGTCCAAGTACCTGCTCTTCCCTTCCAAAAGCCTGCACAATTTTTTTATTTCCAATCATTTCGTCAATCAAGGCTGTTTGTTCCCCTCTTGCCTTCGATTGCTGCTGAAACATATCATAAGTGTTTTTCGCAATAAATGCCGCCACAAACAAAGATACCGGTGTAATCACAATGACTACCACCGTAATACCCGGATGGATGGTAAGCATAAACAAAAGAGTTCCGACAATGGTAACTATACCGGTAAAAAACTGGGTAAAGCCCATCAGTAAACCGTCTGCAAACTGGTCCACATCCGCAATGATGCGGCTGACAATTTCCCCCTGGGAATGTCCATCAATATACTTTAACGGTAAAATCTGCAGCTTATCAAAAGCATCCTTTCGGATATCATGTACCACCTGATACGTAATACGGTTGTTACAAATATTCATAATCCACTGGGCGATACCGGTAATTCCGATACACACGCCTATTACAAGCAGGATATGCAGAATCTCGTCAAAAGCTACCTTTCCGGGTGCCACAATTAAGTCTACGGCATCACCGATTAAAATCGGCACATACAAGGTCAATGCCACAGAAACTGCTGCAAATAAAATGGAGAAAATCACAAACAGGCTGTGCTTTTTTACATACTGAAGCATCTGCTTCATGGTGTCCTTCCGGACATTTAATTTCTTTGCCATTATTCCTGACCTCCCTTCGAGATTTGGGAATCATGAATTTCTTTATAAACAGGGCAGCTTTCCAGCAACTCTTTGTGAGTTCCGATGCCTGCCACCTCGCCATCTTCCAGCACAATGATTTTATCTGCATGAAGCACGGAAGCTGTTCTTTGGGATACAATAAACACCGTCATTTCCGGATCCAGTTCTTTAATCGACTTACGAAGCGCTGCATCCGTTGCATAGTCAAGAGCAGAAGCACTGTCATCCAGAATCAGGATTTCCGGCTGCATTACCAGAGCTCTTGCAATGGTAAGACGCTGCTTTTGTCCGCCGGATAAGTTCTTACCTCCCTGAGCCACTTCAAAATCAAGCTTCCCGTTTTTGTCCTCTACGAAATCAAGGGCCTGTGCAGCCTGTAATGCCGCTCTGATTTCTTCATCGGAAGCATCTTCCTTGCCCCATCGGATATTATCCCGGATGGTTCCCCTGAACAGGACTGCCTTCTGCGGTACCATACCGATTTTATCCCGAAGCACTTCCGGTTCGTAGGTTTTTACATCCTTGCCGTCCACCAGCACACGGCCCGCCGTGGCATCATAAAAACGCGGAATCAGCTGTACCAGGGAAGACTTACCGGAACCGGTGCCGCCGATTACACCCACGGTTTCGCCCTTTTTAATTTCCACATGAATATCAATCAGGGAATCTGCACCTGCTCCCGGATAACAGAGGTTTGTATGCTCGAAAACCACCTTGGCATCCTTTGACTTTACAGAATCCGCCTGCACGCTGCGTGCAGCAGCCAAGGCTTCTTCTTCAGTGTATACCTTCATGCCGGACGGCTGTTCAAATACCGTCTGGATGCGGTTGCCGCAGGCCACCGCCTTGGTTACCGTAATTATCAGGTTCGCCAGCTTTACGAGTTCCACTAAAATCTGGGACATATAATTTACCAGAGCAATTACTTCACCCTGGGTTAAAATACCTTCGTCTACCTGCACGGCACCGGTGTAAATCAATACAATGGTTGCCACATTGACGATGATGTACGTTACCGGATTCATCAAAGCAGATATTTTACCGACAAAGTTTTGGATGTCCATCAGGGAAACATTATAGCCCGCAAACATCTCCACTTCTTCCTCTTCCCTGCTGAAAGCACGGATAACACGGACACCGCTTAAGTTTTCCCTTGTAATGCCAAGCACCTTATCCAGTGCTGCCTGCACCTTTTTATACAGCGGAATGCTGACTAACATGATGCCGAATACTACGACAGACAGCGCAGGAATGGTAACTACAAAAATAAGCGCCGCCTTAACATCAATGGTAAATGCCATAATCATGGCACCAAACACTACAATCGGGGAACGTAAAAACAAACGGAGTACCAAATTCACACCGGACTGTACCTGATTTACGTCACTGGTAAGACGGGTAATCAGCGTAGAAGTTCCGGTTTTATCGGTTTCCGCATAGTTCATGGATTGGATATGGTCAAACAATGCATGCTTGAGTTCTGCTGCAAAACCAACCGCGGCTCTTGCGGAAAAGTACTGGGCCGTTGCCGCCGTTGCCAAACCAATCAGAGCCAGTGCCACCAGCACCAGACCCATTTTAAGGATATACGGAATATCCGCATTTTTAATACCCTGATCTACAATCGCCGCCATAACTAACGGCACAAATAATTCAAAGGAAGCTTCCAACATCTTAAACAAAGGTGCCAGAACCGTCTCTTTCTTATAATGCTTCATAAACCGGAGCAGCTGTTTCATTATACCGTTGCCTCCTCTTTTTTATATTTCTTTGCCATTATCACATAGTAACTGATTCCAAGCAATACTGCTGCGCCAATCCAGGCAGAAATTTCCGCCCAGAATATTCCGTCACTGCCAATCAGTCTTGTTAATCCCAAAACCATACCGGTACGCATAATAAATTCCAAAATTCCGGACAGCATCGGGATCAATGTATTTCCCATCCCCTGCAGTGCAGAACGGTAAACATAAAGTAAATATAATGCCGGTAAAGCAAGACTCATGAACAATAAATATCTCCAGGCAACTTCACCTGCCATTTCCACTTCTTCCACAGTTCCGGATAAAAACATTCCGATAAACACTTTACCAAAAAACAGCATTACTGTTGTGATTACAACAGAAGTTGCCAGGGAAACCACTAAGGATGCAATATGTCCGCTTCTTAACCGCTTAAATTTCTCGGCACCTACGTTCTGTCCCACATAAGTGGAAATGGCATAGCCAAAGGACACCGCAGCCATTTCAAGCAGTCCGTACAACTTATTGGTGGCTGTATAACCCGCAATAAACAATACACCAAATCCGTTTACCACAAACTGTACAATCATGCCGCCAATGCAAATGATGCAGTTTTGGAAGGCTAACGGCATGGAAAGCTTCAGTAAATGAACGATACGGTATGTTTTCGGAATAAAATCTTCTTTTTGTAATTTCAAACCGCCGATACGGCTTAATGCAATATAACAGTAAACGGCTGCCACCAGCTGTGCAATCAATGTGGCTGCCGCCGCACCTGCAACTCCGAACGGCAAAACAATTACGAATACAATATCCAACACAATGTTGGTAATTGAGGCCACCACCATGGCGTACAACGGCGATTTTCCGTCACCCATGGCACGCAGGGTTGCTGCCAGCACATTGTATGCCATGGAAACAGGAATGCCTGCAAAGAAAATCCGGATATACAACAATGCCGTCGGCAGGATTTCTTCCGGGGTTTTTAACAGCTTCAGTACCGGAAGTGCTGCTGTCTGCAGGACAACAACCAACACCACTGCACATACTGCCGATAATACTATGGCATTGCCGATGGTTTTTCTAAGCTTTTCTTTATGTCCGGCACCGAATTCCTGGGCCATCGGAATAGAAAATCCTTGGGCAATCCCCGACAACATTCCGAGGCTCATCCAGTTAAGCCAGTCCGATGCTCCCACCGCTGCAAGGGCATCTACACCTACACCCTTTCCCACCACCATGGTATCCACCAGGGTATACATTTGCTGGAATATATTTCCCAGCATCAAAGGAAGGGCAAACTGCAAAATCAGCTTATAGGGATTTCCCTTTGTCATCACAATTGTCTTTTCTTTACTCATTACTTTTCTTTCCTCCCGGCAGCTGTGCCAGAATAATTGCAACAAACATCAAACCGCAGCCGCATAACTCTCGTGCTGATAAGGTTTCATGCAAAATCAAAAATCCGCCCAAAACGGAAAAACAGGATTCTAAGCTTAAAATTAAAACCGCAATGGTCGGGTTATAATTTTTCTGTCCGAGAATTTGTAAGGTATATGCCACACCACAGGACATAACACCGGCATAAAGAATCGGAAGCTTTGCCGCAAAAATACTTTCCCAGGTCGGTGTTTCCGTAAACAACATAGGAACGGCAGAAATTATTCCCGCCACCAGAAACTGGATGCAGGACATCCACACTCCGTTCACCTTTGGCGCAAAATAATCAATCACCAGGATATGTCCGGTAAATACCACTGCACAGCCAAGCAATAATAAATCGCCCGTGGCAAGCTGAAAACTTCCTTCGGTCATGCACAACAAATACAATCCGGCAAAGGAGCAAACAACCCCAATCCAAACGGCAACACCGCATTTTTTCTTAAAAAACAGACCTGCTATCGGCACCAGCACAATATAAAGTGCAGTTAAAAAACCTGCTTTCCCGACGCTGGTGGTCATAATACCAATCTGCTGCAGGTTCGTTGCTACGCCAAGGAAAATGCCGCATAAGGTTCCGCCGAGAAGTAAGATTTTGTTACGGGCAAGCCAGGTAGTCCCGGTGTTCCTGTTTTCTTCCTTTTCCAAATCACTGTTTTCCGGCTTAAAAAGCAGCGCCACCGGCACCAGAACAGCGGCACCAATGGTACATCGAACCGCATTAAACGTAAACGGTCCCACATATTCCATGCCCGCACTCTGGGCAACAAAAGCAAAACCCCAAATCAGGGCTGCCAAAAATAACATTCCTGTATTTTTTACACTATTTTTTTGCATAAAAGTATCCTCGGTTTCTATACAGATTTACATTTGATATAATTACACACTAATTTATTAATCTACCATAAAACCCATAATTTCTCAATCCCTGATTTTTAGTCCAGCTCCTCATCCATAGAAATGTATTTTCCGTTTCTGCCGGTAGGAGTCGTTCCAAACCGTTTTCCGTAAGCTCTGGTAAAAGAAGAATAGCTGCCAAATCCTGCCTGAAAACAGCTTTCTGTCGCAGGAACGCCCTGGCGAATCAGTTCCCTGGCAAAAAAAAGACGACGTTCTGTCAGATAATCATATACGGATTGTCCGGTCTCTTTTTTAAACAGCCGCATCATGTGGTAACGGCTCATAAACACAGTTTCCGCCAAATCGTCCACCGACAGTTCTTCCGTTAAATGATTTTCTATGAAATGAAGAATTCGCCGGATTCTTTCATCCTCTGCCTCCGGACGCTCCGCCTGCATCAGTTTTCCCTTTTCCCGGTATCTTCCGAGCCGGACCAAAAACTGCAACAGCAGGCTGTTAGCCATAATATTTTTTCCGTAAGAATCTTTGCCCAATTCCTCTTCCAAACGCTTTGCCAGATCAGTCAGCTTTTGATAGCGGTGCTCCTTTAACCGCAGAACATGACCGTAAACACCATCAAACAATAACTCCAGATTACAGTCTTCTGTTGACTGCTTTTGCAAAAACTCCGGAGAAATGTAAAAAATGATGCGTTCATATTCCATCCCTTTCACAAATTCCGGCCTATGAATCTGCCCGTTACCGATTAACAGAATATCTCCTGCCTGCAGGGCATAATGACGGTCCTCCACCGTATACTCTCCCTGGCCGGAAATCAACAATACCAGTTTGCAGAACTCATGATAGTGAAAGTCCATTTCGGCACCTTTATCATCTTTTAAATGGAACAGCCGGAAGTCTTCCAACAAATATCCCCGTTTCCCGATTTCCCTTTGCTTTTCTTCGCTCATATTACGCTTGCATCCCCCATAACTTGATTTGATTACATGAATTATAACTCTATTATGCACAGATAGCACTTTTTGCAATAAGTATAGCATATATCGCGTTTACTTTGCAAGCTGTGCTAAATATAATATAACTAAAGAAACAACATGATGCAATAAAACACCATATTTTAATGGTTAAAGATTAGGAGGATTGCCATGAAAAAATTCTTAAAAACCTACGGATTTTTACTATGCATGTTACTCGGTATTATTGCCGGATGTCTGGTAGGCTTCTTTGCTCCGGACTTTTCCCAGAAATTAAAACCTCTCGGCACCATTTTTACAAACCTGATGTTCTGCGTGGTAGTTCCGATGGTGTTCTGTTCCATCTCCTCCGCCATTGCAAATATGCAGAATGCAAAGCGTGCCGGAAAAATTATGGGCACCACCATTATTACCTTCTGTGTCACCGCAGGCATTGCCGCATTGATTATGTATATTACCGTACGCATCTTTCCGGTAGTTACCCGTGAATATAACATTACCGCTGGTGAGGTCGGCGAGACCCTCGGTGCCGCTGATATGATTATCAACTTCTTCACCAAACCTGATTTTACCGAACTGTTCAGCCGCAAAGCCATCCTTCCTCTCATTGTAGCTGCTGTTCTTTTCGGTTTCGGCATCCAGATGAACGGCGGTTCCGAAACCATGACCGCAAAGCTCCTTGCCGATATTACCGGTTGTATTATGAAAACTGTTAAAATCATTACCTACTACGCACCAATCGGTTTCTTCGGATTCTTTGCAGGACTGGTAGCCGACTTTGGTCCGGGACTCATCAGCGACTACGGACGTACCCTTGTAATTTACTATCTGGTGAGCTTTGTCTACATGTTTATTTCCTTCCCGATTTACGCCCGCATCGGCGGCGGTAAGGGCGCTGTCAAGGTAATGTTTCAGCATCTGTTTCAACCTGCAGCGGTGTCCTTCGGTACCTGCTCCAGCGTAGCAACCATCCCAACCAACATGGAAGCCTCCAAAGAAACCGGAATCTCTGAAGATGTTTCCAACATTGTCATTCCTCTCGGGGCTACCATGCACATGGACGGTTCCTCCATGTCTGCCATCATTAAGGTTGCTTTCCTGTTTGGCATTTTCGGTATGGACTTTGGTACCGGTCGCGCCATTGCAGCCATCTTTGTAGCTATTATCTCCTCTGTTGCCATGTCCGGTATTCCGGGAGGCGGAGGCACCGGCGAGCTTGCCCTGTGTACCATCTTCTTCCCTGACCAGCTGGCCATTGCTTATCCGATTGCCCTGGCCATCGGTAATCTGGTGGACCCTCCGGCCACCATGGTAAATGCTGCCGGTGACTATGTAGTAAGTTATATAGTTGCACGGTTTGTGGATGGTAAGGATTGGTTACAGAAGAAACTGAAGAAAGAAAATTAAAACTTAATTTGTCCTCTAATAAAACGCAGGAGTCATCCCCCCCGATGGCTCCTGTTTTTTTGCATAATCCGAGACTTTTACCAATATATTATACCAATCTGTCCCACGAGGAACTTTCATGAAAACAAAACTAAAAAACAACCTCCCAAAATTCATTAAAACCGGTCTGGCAGTTATAGCCACCCTGGTCCTTACCGCAGTCATCACAGATCAGGTTACCGGCGGGTCTGTCAACACCGCTTTAGAATCCAATGCCGTTTTCACCAGCACCACTTCCCTGTTCCGTGAAAAGCAGCTTCCCATTTACTGTGTAAAAACCGATAAACCGCAGATTGCCCTCACCTTTGACGGGGCATGGGGCAACGAAGACACAGCCACTCTTCTCGACATTTTAGAGCGCCAGGATGTCACCGCTACCTTTTTCTTTACCGGAGGCTGGATTTCCAAATATCCAGATGATGTAAAGACCATTCTTGCCAAAGGGCACGAAGTCGGTAACCATAGTGAAAATCACAAGCAGATGTCCAAACTTTCCAAAGAACAATGCAAAGAGGAGCTTCAAATTGTCCATGATAAGGTAAAAGAATTAACCGGTCTTGATATGACCGTCTTCCGTCCACCGTTTGGCGACTACAACGATACCGTCATTCAGGCTGCCAACGAACTGGGCTACCACGTCATTCAATGGGACGTAGATTCCCTGGACTGGAAGGACTACGGCTGTGATTCCATCATTCATACGGTTACTAACCACAAACATCTTGGCAACGGTTCCATCATCCTCATGCACAACGGTGCCAAGTACACCAAGGATGCCCTGGAGAAAATGATCATTTGCTTAAAAGAGCAGGGCTACGAGTTTGTGAAGGTTTCCGAACTGATTTATCCGGAAAATTATAAAATGGACCATGAAGGCCGGCAATATGTAGAGGGACTTACCTGCCCGCCACAGGCAAATGTGACACCGGCACCGGCCGGAGAATTACGGGAATATTAAGTTATTTCGTCTGTTCAAGCAACACTTGAGTTTAAATAAAAATTCTTATTCAATCACAAATTGATGGACATTTCCGCCCTATCTGCTACAATGAAAGCATGAAAAAGCTTTTTCCGAATTTTTCACGATAAGGAGAAAAAAATCATGTTCGATATGAAGCAGATTGGAAAGAAAATTACTGATTTAAGAAAAGCACATAACATGACTCAGATGGAACTGGCCGATAAGCTTGGCATCAGTTTTCAGGCTGTATCCAACTGGGAGCGCGGCAGCACCATGCCGGATATTTCAAAGTTGCCGGAGCTGGCGGAAATCTTCCATATTTCCGTAGATGAATTACTAAACGGTAAAGCACCGTTAGTCGAAGCAGTGCTGAATGATACAATTGACGAGTATATGGAAGATGGCAACGTAACCGAACAGGAAATTGCGGATGCCCTCCCACTGCTTAAGCCTGAGCAGGCGGAAGAAATTTTGGAGAATGCTGACATAGCCTCTTTCACAGACCTCGCTATCTTTCTTCCTTATATGGACGAAGAATCCATTGGCGAACTTGCCATGGCCGCAGTCGAAAATGGAGAAGATGTTAGTGACCTGATTTTCCATATGAATTCCGAAGATGTCGGAAAGGTCGCTATCAAAGCGTTAGAAAATGGCATGTATTTGTCAGATGCAGTATTTTACATGGATTCTGAAGATGTTGGTGAATTTGCTATGCTTGCATTCGACAGAGGGCACTCCGTTGATGATTGCTTTATGTACATGGATTCTGAAGACATCGGTAAGTTAGCGCTGCATGCAATGGAACAAGGAACACTTCTTAATGATGCCATTTTCCACATGGACTCCGAAGATGTTGGTGAACTTGCTATGCTTGCCATAGAAAAAGGATTTCCTGTAGATGATATGATTTTCTACATGGATGAGGAAGATGTTACCAAACTGGCGTTAAAAGCATTAAAGCTCAAGAAAAGACAAATTAAATAATTGTCCTTTTACTTAACAATTCCCCACAAATAGCGGATTGGACATTCATTCGCTGTCTGTGGGGAATACTTTTTTCTTTGCTTCTGCTATGCTTTGTGATAGAATAAACACAAAGAGAGGTAAAATTTATGGACACTATCAAAATCGGAAACTTTTTAGCGGAACTTCGCAAAGAACAGAACCTTACCCAGGAAGCACTCGGCGAGAAATTAGGCGTTACCAACAAAACCGTCTCCCGCTGGGAAAACGGCAACTATCTCCCGCCGGTGGAGATGCTGCAGGAACTGAGCAAGTTGTATGCTGTCAGCATAAATGAAATTCTCTGTGGCGAGCGTATTGCCGAAGAAAACTATCAGGCAAAGGCAGAAGAAACCATTACCGGCATTTTATCCGGTAGTCCATTTTCTTTTAAAGAGCGCTCCGACTTTTGGAAGCGAAAATGGCAAAAAGACCATCTGGTTACTAACATAGTATTGTTAGTCTTACTCCTTGTAATACTTGTTGCGGGTATACTTCTTTCCATGCCACTGATAGCCGGTCTTGCTCCTGTTTTCGCTGTTGTAGTATATATGGTTCGCAGGAATAATATGATGATTTATGTAGAAAACAACCTTTACGGTCCCATAAAATAGCAATGGCGGCACATTACGTGCCGCCATATTTTTTCTTATTTATCTACGCTAAACTTGTAAACTGTCATAGTGGAGTACTCTTCGTATGCCTTAACAATGGAGCTCTTGAAGAATTCCTTTTCGTTACATGCATCCGGGAAGAGCTGGGTTTCGAAGCATACGCCTTCTCTCTTTGTGTAAACCTTGCCTCCCTTACCGGTAGCCTTACCATCGATAAAGTTACCTGCATACAGCTGCATACCAGGAAGGTCGGTAAACACTTCCATACGTCTGCCGGACTTTGGATCATACAGGCTTGCTACGTATTCTACATCCTCACCGGAATTGTTGAGCACATAGTTGTGATCATAACCGCCGGCCTGGGTAAGTGGCAGATAGTCGTCATCAATTCTGTCGCCCAGTGCCTGCTCGGTACGGAAATCCATTGGAGTTCCTTCTACCGGACGAAGCTCGCCGGATGGAATTAAGTTATCATCGGTTGGTGTGAAGTAATCCGCATCGATAAATACCTTGTGGTCTAAAATTGTACCGGAATCGTGACCTCCTAAGTTGAAGAAGGTATGATTGGTTAAGTTCACTACGGTATCCTTATCGGAAACACCAAGGTACTCAATCGCCAGCTCGTTTTCTTCTGTTAATGTATAAGTAACCGTAATATCTAAATTGCCAGGGAAGCCCTGTTCCATATCAGGACTAAGTCTGGACATTTCTACGGAAACCTCGCCTTCTACATCTTCGAAGCATTCAGTTTCATAGAAGAAGTTGTTGTAGCCCTTGAAACCGCCGTGGAGGTTGTTAGGACCGTCGTTCTTATCTAATTCATACTTAACGCCGTTAATAGTGAAGGAGGCATTACCGATACGGTTGCCGTTTCTTCCGATGAATGCACCGTAATATGTGCCGTTTTCATCATAACCCTTAACATCATCATAACCTAAGGATACGTCAGCCATGTTGCCATCGCGGTCCGGAACAATGATATGTACAATAGTTGCGCCGTAGTCGGTTACGGAAACCTTCATACCATTGGAATTTTCCATGGTGTAAAGGGTTGCTTTTTCGCCATTCTTGGTAGTGCCAAAGCTTGTCTTTGTAATTTTCATAATAGTTACCCTACCTTCCCTGAGGATTTATTTTTCTTTATTTTACACGATTTGTTCTGCATAATCAATGTATATTTTGCTATCTGTTGTGCATTTAAAAATAGATTTTTATTTCATCAACACCATATAAATCACTGCAGCCGAAACCACCAGCTGAATAATTCCAAAACGGTATACCGTCTGTGTATTAGACCAGCCGTTGACCTTTCTTGCCTGATCATGAAGCGGTGTTCTCACATTCTTTAAAATATGAATTTTTAAAAAGCGCAGTAAAGAAACCTTTACCAGACCGATACCGCCATCTACCATAAGTACCAGTGCAAAGGCAAGGTATACAAACGGTCTGCCGGAAACCAGCGCTGCAATGGCAATTAAAGTACCCATGGCACGGGAGCCGGCATCACCCATTAACATCGTGCTCGGAGTAGCATTATGCCAAAGATAGCCAAGAAGACATGCCATAAACAACAATAATAAGTAATTAAATGTACTTTCCTGCCCCAAAATAGCGTTTAAAATGTAAAAGGATGCCAGGGTAATCATCGTAAGTGTACCGGATAAGCCATCCACACCATCCGCACAATTAGTTACGTTAATGGATGCCCAGACAAGCACCACTGCAAGCAGGCCAAACAGCCATGCCGGAAGTTCTAATGTTGCATCCGTAACCAAAAACGCCACGGTTGTTCCATGATAGTTGATATAAGTAATTGCTACCATCACAGCAATGAGTAAATCTAAAATTGCCTTTTTATATTCGCCCCACGGATTTTTTGAACAGTCATCCAGGAATCCGGTTAACATGGACGCAGCTACCAAAAGAAGATAAATAATCCACTCCACCTCAAACGGTGCAAAAAGCAACGCTGCTGCTGCAAAAATCAGTACAAATAAGAAGCCTGCACCTCTTGGTTTTCCTGCGGAAAGCTTACCGTCTACCGCAAAATCGCGTCCAAGGTCTCTCGGAAGCTTATCCTTACACTTCCAAAGAAGCAGTACGGTTGTAAAAAAAGCAAACAAAATACCTACCGTAGCTATGATGCTCATATTTGATTCAAAAACAGATGCTAACATTTATACCTCCAAATATCCCTTTAACAGTTCTAATGTATTTTCCAGCCCCAGGCGGTGTGTTCTTTCGATATTGTGGGATGCCTGCACACCCGGTCCGATCAGAGCACCGCAGATGTTATTTCCACCCCGGAGCGCAGCAGTAACATCAGAGCTGTAATGCGGGAAGATATCAACTACATAATCTAATTTTCTTTCTTTTGCAATGGCAATCAGCTTACCGGTAAGGTCATAGTCATAAGTACCTCCCGCATCCTTAGCACAAATGGAAACCTTGCGTTCCTCACCTGCCAGGTCATCACCGACAGCACCCATATCTACCGCTACAAATTCCGTAATTTCCTGCGGAATATACGTAGCACCAAAACCGATTTCTTCATAATTGGAAATTACCATCTGTACATCACATTCCGGACGGTTTCCTGTATCCTTCATATACTTAAGCAGGCCAAGCAACAACGCAACCGCTGCTTTATCATCCAAATGTCTGGACTTAATGTAGCCGCTTTCACATTCCACAAAACATGGATCAAAGCTGATATAGTCACCGGTTTCGATTCCAAGAGCAGCCACGTCCTCCTTATTGGTCGCCACCTCATCCAGACGCACTTCCATATTCTTTTCCTTACGTTCCATGGTTCTGGCATCGTCAAAGGTATGGACAGCCGGAGCCTTTGTCAGAACAGTACCAGTATATGTCTTTCCTTCTCTTGTATGCACTTTACAGTAGGTACTTTCGATAGATTCCATCATAAAACCACCGATAGAAGTCAGACGCAGGGTTCCGTTACTGTTTACGGAACGCACCATGGCACCCAAAGTATCTACATGGGCCGACACGCCGATTACCTTATCCGGATTTGGATTTTTACCCGGTACAAAAATTACGGTACCGCCTTTTCTCAAACGCTTTGTTTCATAACCAAGCTTTGCTGCTTCCTGTTCTACATATTCAATTGCCTGCTTCGTGAAGCCTGACGGACTCGGGATATTTACCAGTGTTTCCAACTGCTTCACAATATAATCAAGTTCGCTCATATTTTAACCCTCTCTCTTTTTTCTGTAATGTAGCTGTAATACGTTTAAAAGGCAGGGACAAAAGTTCGTTCCTGCCTTTGATTTCTTATGTGAATTTATTTCACCTCAACTACCCAGCCTCTGGTGTCTTCAATCTTACCAAGCTGGATGCCGGTTACGGTGTCATAAAGCTTCTGGCTTAATTCGCCGATACCGCCGTCCTTAATCTGCATTACGGTATCCTGGAATCTCAAGTGGCCAACCGGAGAAATAACCGCTGCAGTACCGGTACCCCAAACTTCTTCCAAAGTACCGTTTACGCTTGCTTCGTAGAGTTCATCTACGGAGATTCTGCGTTCTTCTACCTCGTAGCCCCATTCCTTACAAAGGGCAATTACAGAGTTTCTTGTAATACCAGGAAGAATACTGCCGTTTAACATTGGTGTAAGAACCTTGCCGTTAATCTTGAAGAAGATGTTCATGGCACCTACTTCTTCGATGTACTTACGTTCTACGCCGTCTAACCAAAGAACCTGGGAATAACCTTCGTCATGAGCCTTTAACTGTGCAGCCATGGAAGCAACATAGTTACCACCGGTCTTAGCTTCACCGATACCACCCTTAACGGCTCTTACATAGTCATCTTCAATCCAGATTTTAACCGGATTTAAGCCTTCCGGATAGTAAGCGCCAACCGGAGATAAAATAATAACAAATAAATATGTATCGGATGGACGAACACCAAGGAATGGGTCAGTTGCAATAATGAACGGACGGATGTAAAGGGATGTGCCCGGCTTGTTTGGAATCCAAGCTTCATCTACTTTAACTACTGTCTGAACTGCCTGAATGAAATCCTCTACAGGAATCTCAGGGATGCACAGACGCTTGTTGGTGTTGTTGGTTCTCTTTGCGTTCATGTCAGGGCGGAATAATAATGCTCTGCCGTCATCAGCTCTGTATGCCTTTAAGCCTTCAAACATTTCCTGGCCGTAATGGAAAACCATTGCGGATGGTTCTAAAGAAATTGGCTGATAAGGTACGACTCTTGGATCGAACCAACCCTTTCCCTTTTGATAGTTCATCACAAACATGTGGTCTGTGAAAATGGTTCCGAAGGTCAATGGATTGTCTTTAGCAGGCAAGGCCTTTGGAGTTGTTGTCTTTTCAATTCTGATGTCTAACATGGTAATAATCCTCCCTGTTCCCTATAAAATTTATTTCTTGCGCTCGTATCTGCAGAATTCATACACCAGATCATAATAGGTCTGTTCGTCTGAAATACCGGTAAGTTCCCATTCCGGATCTGCATCCAGGTTAGGGAAATAGGTATCTGCAGCATATGCGTAATCAATCTTTGTGACATGTGCCAGGTCACAGTACGGCAGCATCTGCTTATAGATTTCTCCTCCGCCGATGACATAAACATCTTCGGATTTGTAATCTTTTACTGCTTCTAATACTTCTTCAATACTATGAACCACAGTAACGTCTTTTGCATTATAATCCTTTTTTCTCGTAATTACAATATTTTTTCTGTCCTTTAACGGCTGACTGTTAGGAAAACTTTCTAATGTCTTTCTTCCCATAATGATAACCTTGCCGGTAGTTTCGGTACGGAAAAACTTTTTATCCGCCGGAATGGAAACCAGCAAATCATTATTGCAGCCAATGGCCCAGTTTTTGTCTACTGCTACAATTAAGTTCATAGTAATCTCCTATCCATAATTCACGACAATCAGAAAACAAAGTTTTCTGTTGTATTATGACAATCAGAAAACAAAGTTTTCTGTTGTATTATACTGCTACCGGAATGCCGGTTACCTGCGGTCCTGTGATGTAATCATCCAAACGCACATCATCTCTTGTAAACTGATAGAAATCCTTTATCTCCGGATTTAACCAAAACTTTGGTGCCGGATAGGTAGGGCGCTCAATCAGCTCTTTGATGATTGGAATATGACGGTCGTAGATATGGGCGTCCGCAATGACATGTACAAATTCGCCCACTTCCATGTCACACACCTGCGCCAGCATATGGATAAGCACCGCATACTGACATACATTCCAGTTGTTTGCTGCTAAAATGTCCTGGGAGCGCTGGTTTAAGATGGCATTTAAACGAAGTTTATCACTGTTTGGTGATTTTGTCACGTTAAATGTCATGCTGTAAGCACACGGATACAAATTCATCTCATGCAAATCCTGATGCACGTAGATGTTAGTCATTATTCTACGACTGTACGGATTATTTTTCAAGTCATAAATTACACGGTCTACCTGATCCATCATGCCTTCTTTGTACTGATGCTTTACGCCCAGCTGGTAACCGTAGGCTTTACCGATGGAACCGTTTTCGTCGGCCCAGGAATCCCAAATCTTTGGCTTTAAGTCCTTGATATTATTGGACTTCTGCTGCCAAATCCAAAGAATTTCATCAGTACAGGACTTAATACCTGTTTTACGTAAGGTGAGTGCCGGAAATTCCTTAGATAAGTCATACCGGTTTACCACGCCAAACTGCTTGATGGTATAGGCGAAGGAGCCGTCCTCCCACTTCGGACGGACCTTCTCCCCTTCGGTACTGGTACCGTTTTCTATAATATCTTTACACATTTTGATAAAAACATCATCTGCGTAGCTCATGGTTTATTTCATTCCTTCCACAAAGGCTTTGATGTTGGAAGCATTCACATACTTGCGTACTTCGCCATCCTTTAATTCTACAAGTGTAGGCGCCTGCATAATGCCGTACTTATTGGTTAACTCTACCTGCTCTTCCGCGTCTACCACTTCGTATGCCATATCCTTTAAAAGTTCCTTGGCAATACGGCAGTTTGGACAGGTCTTTGTTGTGAATAATAAAAGCTTGCCTGCTTCTTTACTTTCCGGCTTAAGCTCGGTCATACCGTTCATAGTTTCTTCCGGCTGTCCGCCTACCGGCATTTCTCTGGATGCTGCCATGTCGTAGTTTACACGATTCTTGTATTCCTGGCTCTTACCTGCATTCCAGTTCTGAACCGGACGGTAGTAACCGGTGATACGGCTGTAAACCTCGGTACGTTCACCACAGTGAGGACAGGTGTATTCTTCACCGGCAATGTAGCCATGGGTCTTACAGATGGAGTAAACCGGAGACATGGTGTAGTATGGCAGCTTGTAGTTTTCTGCAATAGTGCGAACCAGCTTTGCTGCTGCCTGCCAGTCAGGAAGCTTTTCACCGAGGAATGCATGGAATACGGTTCCGGAGGTGTAAAGTGTCTGTAACTCATCCTGAATATCCAGTGCCTCGAAAATATCTGCGGTAAAATCAACCGGCAGATGGGAACTGTTGGTATAGTAAGGAGTATCACCAGGCTTACCTGCGGTGATGATATCCGGATAGTGCTTCTTGTCATGCTTCGCAAGACGATATGTTGTAGACTCTGCCGGAGTTGCTTCCAGGTTGTATAAATCACCGTACATTTCCTGATAATCGGAGAGACGTTCTCTCATGTGATTTAATACCTTCTTGGAAAACTCCTGGGTTTCCTTGTGAGTCATATCTTTGCCAATCCACTTCACATTTAAGCCAACTTCGTTCATGCCGATAAGACCGATGGTGGAGAAGTGGTTGTTAAACGTACCGAGGTATCTCTTGGTATATGGATATAAACCTTCGTCTAACAGCTTGGAAATAATGGTTCTCTTTACCTTTAAGGAGCGTGCGGAAATATCCATCATACGGTCTAAACGCTTGAAGAAATCTTCCTCATTTTCTGCAAGGTATGCAATACGCGGCATGTTAATGGTAACAACACCAACGGAACCTGTGCTTTCGCCGGAACCGAAGAAACCGCCGGTCTTCTTACGAAGTTCACGAAGGTCAAGACGGAGACGGCAGCACATGGAACGCACATCACTTGGCTCCATATCACTGTTAATATAATTAGAAAAGTATGGTGTACCGTACTTTGCTGTCATTTCGAATAACAAACGGTTGTTTTCTGTATCAGACCAGTCAAAATCTCTGGTGATGGAATACGTAGGGATCGGATACTGGAAGCCCCTGCCGTTGGCATCGCCTTCAATCATGGTCTCGATAAATGCTTTATTGACCATATCCATTTCTTTTTTACAATCTTTATAGCAGAAATCCTGTTCCTTACCGCCAACAATACATGGCAGGTTTGCAAGGTCAGCCGGCACGGTCCAGTCTAAGGTAATGTTGGAGAACGGTGCCTGGGTACCCCAACGGCTTGGAGTATTAACACCGTAAATAAAGGACTGGATGCACTGCTTTACTTCTTTATAGGATAAATTGTCAACCTTTACAAACGGAGCCAGATAAGTATCAAAGGAGGAGAAAGCCTGAGCACCGGCCCATTCGTTCTGCATGATACCAAGAAAGTTTACCATCTGGTTACAAAGAGTGGAAAGGTGACCTGCAGGAGAAGAGGTAATCTTTCCTGTGATACCGCCAAGACCCTCTTTGATTAACTGCTTTAAGGACCAGCCTGCGCAGTAACCGGTAAGCATGGATAAGTCATGAATATGGATGTCTGCATTACGGTGTGCATTGGCAATTTCTTCATCATAAATTTCAGACAGCCAGTAATTTGCGGTTACAGAACCGGAATTATGTAAAATAAGACCACCTACGGAATAGGTAACAGTGGAATTCTCCTTAACTCTCCAGTCCAGTTCGTCTACATAGCTGTTTACGATTTCCTTATAATCAAGGAATGTGGACTTCATGTTACGGATTTTTTCACGGTTCTTACGGTATAAAATATATGCCTTAGCAACATCAGTATATCCGGTCTGGGTCAGAACCTGCTCTACGCTGTCCTGAATATCCTCCACACTGATGGTTTCCCCCTTAATTTTTTCCTGGAAATCGGAAGTTACACGAAGAGATAACAGGCTGATAATCTCCTCATTATAACTCTTTTGTGTTGCGGTAAAGGCCTTGGAAATGGCGTCGGAAATTTTCGCCAGATTAAAATCTACAACCTCTCCGTCTCTTTTTACTACACTAATCATGCCCTCGTTCTCCTTTCACTTATATACCCTCTATTTTTCGTTTTCTTTGTTCTGTCATTCGGACATTCTCGCCTATATACCATTTTAGCAGAGGATATCTAGTCCGTCAAGAGCAATTCCACAATATCTTGTTTTTATTTTTGTTCACAGTCGCTATATATTGTATGTATTCTACGCGAGTAAGCCCATGTAAAAAAGGCATTTCAAGCAGTTTTTACCAAATTACTGCCTAAAATGCCTTGTGGTTCTATTTTGTAATTCTACTATATATTGTGTGTGTTCTACAGCCGTTCAAACTCATACACAGCACGTAGAAGCTCGCCCACACTCCATGCCTGCGCATAGCAGCCTCTGGAAACAGTCGGTGTACCGCCGTCATAAATTTCTGCAATCTGTGCTACGCACCCTTCGGTCAGCCATCCTTCCAATGCCTTCATGCCATCGGTTACATGCTGCTTCCATTCTGCCTTTTCCGCAAATTCCTGCTCCCGGATAAATCTAAGCGCTGCACGGTAATAAGCCCCCAGCGGGAAGGCCCAGGTAGTACCCTGATGATATGCCCGGTCTCTCTGCTGCATCGGTCCAATGTAAATATCGTGGAATGCCGGGTCCTTTGGCGACAGGGTTCTGAGACCGATGGTGGTGTACAGTTCTTCCCTTACCTTTTCAATGACCTGCTTTTCTTTTTCAGCCGGCAGCATGGTAAACGGCTGGGTTAGTACCCAAATCTGGTTGCAACGGATTTGATTCTCTTCTCCGTTGCCTGAAAGCACATCCTTTAAACAATTTTCTTCTTCGTTCCAGAACTTTTTAAGGAAAGATTCCTTTACTTTTTCTGCAAGTGCAGCATATTCTTTTGCCTGTGTCTCTTTACCAAGCTTTGTTGCAAACTCTTCCATTACCTTTAAACCGCTGTACCAGTAAGCATTGATTTCTGCCGGCTTACCGTGTCTTGGGGTTGGCAGATGGTCGCCCACCCGCACATCCATCCAGGTAAGCTGTTCTAAATCTGCGCCGGCGGAAATTAAGCCGTCAGTATCCATTTTAATGTGGAAATCTGTGCCGTTTTTATAATTCTCCACAATCGGTTCCAGTACTGGGAAGATTTCTTCTGTAAATGCATCGTCTCCGGAAAATTTAATATATTCATAGGCTGTGTTAATGAACAACAGCGGTGCATCCACGGAATTGTACATCGGGTTGCAGTCACCCTCCGGAAACAGGTTCGGAAGCAAGCCTTTGTGTACATACTTGGCAAAGGTACGAAGAATACTCTTACACTCTTCAAAACGGCCGGTGACCATGGTGATACCCGGCAGGGCAATCATGGTATCCCTTCCCCAGTCTTCAAAGAATGGAAAACCGGCCAAAATGGTTTTTCCGCCCGTGGATTCTCTCTCCGATACATAGGCATCGGCACTGACCGACAGCTGGCGGCCAAGTTCGGAGGTAACCTTGGAGTTGTTCATGAGATTGTTTACGTATGTTTTATGGTTTTGAAGTGCTTTTGCAAAATATGTTTCGCTGCAGGCCACCGGCTTTGTTCCAAATACACAAGTAAGCAAGGTTTTCTCTTGCTCTGCTGTCAGCATAATTTCATGGTTCAGCAGTACTAAACCGGTTTCGTCTCTGCCGTCTCTCTCATCCTGGGAAAAGTAGAGCGGACCGAATACTTCCGGCTTGGTTTCTGTTACGGTACCGTTGGTAGCAGCATAGATAGTGTCGGCTGCTTTTGAAACAGTATACTGTGTATCGGATGTTGCCTTAACTGCAAATTTCACTGCATCCTCTGCATCAAAGGCGGTATTCTTCGCCGTCACACGAAGCATTGGTTTCACGGAAAGAGAAACTTCCTTTGCATTGCCTTTTTCAATTTCATAATTTACTGCCACGGTGTTTTCACCCTGCACCATCACAATGGTTTTGGTTACGGTAACGCCTGCTACTTTATAAACCCACTGCGGATAATTATCAAAAGTAAAGCTTTCCAGATAACGGAAACCTTCCAAATCTTCTTTTCCCTGCATACGCTGGGATGTAAGAGCATATTCCTTTCCATCTACCGTTAAAGTTTCTAACAAACCGGTAACCATGTTCCAGCGTACATTCGGTGCCTTTTTTGCCGACATAAAGAAGGCCTGGTCGCCGCGGGTCAAACCGCCCACCAGATTCATGCTGTTATAGCCACCAAGACCGTTTGCTATGAGGTAACAGTTTTTTTCGCCCTCTTCTAAAGTTGTCCAAGATGTTTTATTAAATTCGAATTTCATGATATTTAATCTCCTCGTACTCTTGAATCATTCTACCCGTTACTTTACTCTCCTTTAAACAACTGCAAATAAATTTCCTTCGGCACATACGCCTTTACATAAGTACCCTCTGCCTGATACTCTTCCTCCAAAAGCTGACCGTATTTGCGGATGACCTGAATCTTAGAAGTTTCCGTATATGGAAACACATGCTCTAAAAGCACCTTGCTTTCCCGAAGGATTCTCTCTAAAATTTCCAACAATTCCTCGGTGCCTTCCCCGAGTTTTGCCGCCATTTTTACGGTTTCATCTGCCTTTAAGTCTTTACGTACTTCCTCTTCGATTTCACCGTTTGCGATCTTTTCCCTGTAAATATCCTGCTTGTTAAAAATGGTAATTACCTTTTTATCTTCCACACCGAGATTTCGCAGAGTCTCATATACCACATGCATGTGTTTGTAACAGTCCGGATTGGAAGCATCCACCACATGCAGAATAATATCCGCATATTTTGCCTCCTCTAATGTGGAGCGGAACGCATCAATTAAGTGGTGCGGAAGCTTTCTTACAAATCCAACTGTATCGGTAAGCAGAATCTGCTGACCGCTTGGCAGGGTTAAATTTCTGGTAGTTGGGTCCAGGGTTGCAAAGAGCTTGTCTTCTTCGATAACCCCGGCATTGGTTAAGTAATTCAGCAACGTGGACTTTCCTGCGTTGGTGTACCCCACAATGGAAACTACCGGAATCGGGTTCTTGCTACGGGCAGATCTTGCCACCTCACGGGCCTTAACTACATCGTCCAGTTCTCTTCCCAGCTGTGAAATGCGGTCGCGGATTAAACGACGGTCCATCTCCAGCTTCTTTTCACCGGGACCTCTGGTACCAATTCCGCCACCCAGTCGCGATAACACATTACCCATACCGATAAGTCTGGAAGAACGGTACTTCAACTGTGCCAGTTCTACCTGAATCTTACCCTCTCTGGTGGACGCATGCTGTGCAAAAATATCCAAAATAACCATGGTTCGGTCCATGATTTTGCAACCCAAGGCATCCTCTAAATTTTTCATTTGGGCAGGAGAAAGTTCATCATCGCAAACAATGCCGTCTGCGGAAAGTTCCTGCACCAAAAGCAGTACTTCTTCAATTTTTCCTTTACCAAGATAGGTTCCCGGATGCGGCTTTTCCCGGTTTTGGATTACCATGGCCACCGTTTCTGCACCGGCGGTTTTCACCAGTTCCTTAAGTTCCTCCAGGGATTCCTTTGTATCATCGTTTTCAGCAGTGGCTACGCCAACCAAAATTAAGCGTTCCGCCACTTCCTCCATGTTATATAATTCAGCCATAAAATTTTACTCCTCTTGTTCTGCAGCCTCTTCTACCTTCTGCCGTTCCTCCTGCTCCTGCATGTCCTTATTTTCTTCTTTGATTTCCCAATGAATCAAAAAGGTCAAGGCAGCTCTTAATGCAATAATGCCTGCTACAGTGGCAATTTCTGTCCAGTCTCTTACAATAACCGTCTTTAAAATCTCGCTGCCAAGCTTAAATTCTAATCCGATGGCAAGGCCCTGGGCCAGTGTGATTTTCATTTTCGGCGAACGGCTCACATAACCGATAAATCCTTTGATGCCGGAATAAATAATGATTCCCACACCGATAAACTCGAAAATAACAATCGCAAACTGCACCAGATACTCCAGTGCGGTTTCTAAAATGTGTATTAATTCCATAACTTAAACTCCTCCTGCAAGTATAAATTCCTGCTCTTATTTCCCTGTCAGATTCTTAAGTTCTTCCAAAAGCTCCAAATCACTCTGCTTAACCTTAATATTGGATGTAATTCTATTCTGCCCCGGTTTTTCCACGGATATTTCAATAATGGTATCCTCTTCGATTCCGCCGGAAAAAGCCGCGCTTAAGAACTGCACAAACTTCGGATGATTCTCAGTAAATTTATTTTTTGCCTGCATCATTTTCATCATGGACATTGGATTGATCATGACACGTTACCTCTCTTTCAAAAATTAGTGGACGAAAAAAAATCCGCCATACTATATACAACGTACATAGTATAACGGATTTTGAATCAAATTACAATTATCTTATGCGAAGAAAAATACCTTTGCGCCGTGAGACTTTACTGCTACAGGAAGCACTTCGGAAGCTTCTACTGCATCCCCGCTCCAAAGCTCGATACCCTTAACATCGTCGTAGATTTCCAACTCGGCAAGATTTACCTTAATATTGCTGTCTTCGTCGCCTGCGTTAAACACTGCCACATACTGACCGCCGTCACAGTCCATAGCTGTCCAGACAATATGCTCGATGCCATCCACTTTCTTTCTCCAAACCTGATGGGAATGACGGGCATTGCGATGCATCTTTAAGATGCCTTCGTTGGTAAGTAAGTCCATGGTAAACTTATCAAACTTCGTCATTTCACCGCCAATCATAAGCGGAGAGCGGAAAATACACCAAAGGCTCATCATGGTAATCTGCTCGTCCTCGGTAAACTTGGTCCAGGCATCTTTATTATATACCTGTAAAATTGCACCAACCGGCAACATATCCGCATCCGGCCAGTGACCGGCGCCGGTATGGGTACACCACTTTTCCGCACGGGAAAACATGTCATAGAGAAGCTCCCACTTGTCCCAGAAATCGTCGGTAATACGCCACATGTTGGCTACCTGCTTGTAAAGCTCAGCCTTTTCAAGGAGCGCAGGTCCCGGAGACAGACTTAAAATCATTTCTCTGCCACAGCCGTGCAGGGCTTCACTTAACATTACCAGCTCTTCTTCTTCGTGAGGCAGTTCTCTGGCAATATCGTCACACTTAATAAAGTCTACGCCCCAGGAAGCGTACAGCTCGAAAATGCTGTCATAGTACGCTCTTGCACCTTCCTTATGAGGGTCCACGCCGTACATATCCATGTTCCAGTGGCAGATGCTGTTGGTCTTTGCCACTTCTCTGGCGGTCTTATTAGTACCCTTAATCTTTAAATTCTGATGTACTGCCTGACGGGGAATACCACGCATAATGTGAATACCAAACTTAAGTCCCAGGGAATGCACATACTCAGCAAGCGGTGCAAAACCCTTGCCGCCTGCCGCAGACGGGAAACGGTTTTCTGCGGGAATTACGCGGGAATACTCATCCACACACACATCCGCAAAAGGACGATACTCGTTATTGATGGCGTTTGGCTCATACCACTGGATATCTACCACAACGGTATCCCATCCATACTGCTTTAAATGCTTTGCCATAAAATCGGCATTCTGTCTTACAATGTCTTCGGTAACTGCTGCACCGTAGCAGTCCCAGCTGTTCCAGCCCATAGGCGCGGTTAATGCTTTCATGTTACTCCTCCGAAATCGAAATAGAATTTTGGTTTATTATATCAAATTGCTGTACCTTACACAATATCTTATTTTCCGTTCTTTTATGCCTCCGGCAACCATACCCTCATTTCATTTAGTCCCCGGTTACCCCAAGCATAATAAGGAATGGCTGTAATAGTTACTCTCTCCTGCTCCGGCTTTTTGGAAAGATACAAATCATCGGTACGCTTTGCGCGGACTCCCGGCACCTTCAATACCCGGACACCGCCAAGCAGTTCCGGCTGATACGCTTCTGTAGCAATCTTGCCGTCGCACACAGAAAGTCCCAGTACGTCTTCTTCGTTATCTACACCTTCCACACAATAAATCAATGGGCCACGGCGCAGTGCCACTTTGCCGTTATTGGCCGCGATGGCAGGATTCGCGTAAATGCGCTCTCCGTGCATGCTGAAATAGCAGTTGATCGTATCACCGTCTGCAAATTCCCTGGAAATATAAAGGTATCCGTTTTCCAGACGCACCTCCTTGGTTACCTCTATGCCGCGCTCTTCCGTTTTCATGCAAACCGTCGCATCATTTACCTTCACATTGATTTTTTTACACCAACCCGGCAGACGGATAGCCAAGGTAAAGTTTACAGTCTGCTCTTCCTTTGTTTCTACCCGATATACCACATTAGTATCATAAGGATAACCGGTTTCCACATGAAGCTTTGCCCCTTTACTATCCATTAAATCCAGTTCTCCGCCTACATACAGGTGGGAAAATACGGTATTTTCGGTTTCACTCCAGGCATACTCTGCAATGGAGGTCAGGGTTCTTGCCACGTTCGGAGGACAGCATGCACAGCCAAACCACTTCGGACGCTGCGGCAGGGTATGGCGGTGAGTTACAGCCTCACCGGAAATTCCAGGAATTACTTCCAACGGATTAACATAAAAGAACCTTTTACCGTCTAGCTGCATACCGGCCAACACCGTATTATATAGAGCACGTTCCATTTCATCTGCGTAACGGCTGTCCTTCTTTATGTTCAGCATTCTTCTTGCAAAAAACATCAAACCGATGGAAGCACAGGTTTCTGCATAGGCTGTATCATTCGGCAGGTTATAATCCTTGGTAAAGGCCTCGCCTAAGTTGGTGGACCCGATACCGCCGGTAACATACATGCGTTGTTTTGTGATATTGTCCCACAATACCTCGCATGCGCGAACCAGACCTTCATCTCCGGTTTCTGCCGCCAGATGAGCCATACCGGTATATAAATACACCGCCCGTACCGAATGACCGGTGGCTTTGGTTAGCTCCCGTACCGGCGCCTGGTTTTGAGCATACTCCGTATCGTCTGCATTCATGCCCCAAACCTGCCAGCCTTTTCTTGCCGTCTCTTTTTTATAAAAATCCGCATCCACACCCCGGATATTGATAAAATGCGCCGCCAGTTCCAGATGCTTCTTTTCTCCTGTTGCTTCATACAGCCGCATCAGGGCAAGCTCAATTTCCGGATGCCCCGGATAACCTTCTGCTTTTTCTTCCACAAACCGTTTATAAATGCAGTCCGCATTTTTCTTCATAATGTTCAGTAAACTGTCCTTGCCGGTAGCTTCATAATATGCCACTGCCGCCTCAATCAAATGACCGGCACAATAAAGCTCATGGGCTTCCTGCAGATTTGTCCACTTCTTATCCGGTTCTTTTACCGTAAAATATGTATTTAAATAACCATCTTTGTGCTGGGCACTGCCGATAAGAGCAATGATTTCATCCGCTCTTGTTTCCAGCTCCTTATCCGGATGATTCACCAGCGAATACGCTGCTGCCTCCAGCCATTTTGCCACGTCGGAATCCTGAAACACCATGCCGTAAAATTCCCCATCACATGTTCCTTCTGCCAGCATTTTTGCTGCCTGCCGGAAGTTTTCGATAGCATGGCTCTTTTCTGCCTCCGGAATTTCATCCCGCAAGGCTTTTTCCTGATATGGAATCACCTGTTCTACCACCAGTTTTTCGTATTTGCCGAAGAAGTTATCTTTCAGCTTAAAGTTTTTCAGTAAATGACTCATACACGTTTCCTTTCTATTCTCTTTCCAATCACATATAACACTTTTTTCGCACAGGCAGAAAAAGTAACTGCACCTACTATGGTGAACAGACAGGTAAATAAATAGGCTGTCACACCATTTCCAAACCAATATTTTAATCCGATTTTTTCCGCAATGCGAAGGATACCAAAATGGCATAAGTAAATCTCCATGCTGATATCACCTACAAAGTGCATCCCTTTGTTATTCAGCACTTTACCGTCAGTACCGATGGCATAACAAAGAAGCAATGCAAAAAAGGCCGCCAGCCACAGTCCGTGTATTTCTTCCGGAAACGGTATCCGGTAATAGAGAACCCACAGTACAAAGAAAATACCCAAGACACCCCAACGGTATTTTGCCACCCAGGTGCTGATTACTTCCCGGTATAAGTAGATAATACCACCGGCCACAAAATAGACCGCGCAATATAAAATATTCAATTTCGCCTTATAACCCGCCACCACATGGGCAGAATCCATAAAGTAATGAACACAGACCACCTGATACAGGATTGTAACCGCCAGAGTAAACCATGCAGTCCGTTTGTCTTTTATTAAAAAACAGAAAAACGGAAACAATATGTAAAACAAGAAGATTACACCCAGTGTCCAGGCTACTCCCAGAATGGACATTTTATAATTCGGAAGTAATGCATATGTCAGGGTCAGATCCGCAAAAGCTTCTATTAACGCTTCTTTGCTAAAACCGAGCAACAAATCCATCACTACCAAAAGTGCAAAATACGGCCAAACTCTTTGATAGCGCCGGGTATAAAACTCTGTTAGGGATATTCTGTTTTCCTTTATTTTTTCATAATATCCGCAGCACATACAAAAACCGGATATTATCATAAACAGTAACGGCAGATGTGTCAGGGAAGAAACAAATCTCTGATACCAAAATCCTGCGATTTCATAATCACATTCCTGCTTTACATGAAGTACCACCACTCCAAGAGCTGCAATTGCCCGTAAACCATCCAATGATGCATAACGTGCTTTTTTCTGATTCTGCATGACGGATTCTCCTCTACTATAATTATATTCTTACCATTATGCTATCATTTTCTTTTATTAAAAACAAGGGTATGAAAAAATCCCGTGAGATTTTCACACGAAAATCCCACGGGATACACTTACTTAATAATTACTATTTATTCAGCATTTGTTTTTCTAGCCTCTAACTCTTCGTTCATCTGAGCAAGAGTCTTCTTGTCAAGGTTGTAAACAAGACCCAAACCAACAAATAAGAAGATACCCGCTACTAAGTAAAGAATACCTACTAAGCCACGAATCTGTACGGCATTCTCCCAAGCAATCTTGGTTACATCGATGAATTCAGCACCTGTTTCAGGATCAATTGCATTGTTTACATAACCCATAGTACCCATAATAGCTACAGCAACTGCAGGACCAACACCCTGAGCCAGCTTACGGAAGAAAGAATGTAAGGAATAAACAACACCTTCTTCTCTCTTACCGGTCTTCCATTCGTTGTAATCGATAGCATCACCCATCATTGCCCAGGATACTGTGGAGTAAATACCCATACCAAGAGAACAAATCAACTGACCTACAACATAAATGATTAAGTCAAGTCCGGTATTACCTGCGGAAACAGGGATAATACCAAGTGGTGCTAATAAAAGGATTGCAGCACCAACAATGTAGCTGATGGAACCTACAACAGAAAGTTCCTTCTTACCATACTTTGTTACCATCTTACGGGCAAGTGGTGTAAATACAACAATCGGAATCATGGAAAACATGGAAACGATACCGGAAATCTGTGTATTTTTGAAGTAAATCTGGAAAGTTACGGTAATAGCGGTAGCAGCACCCTGCATACCGATGAACATACCCATAGCAGCTAAAGTAGCACCTACTGCAGGACGGTTCTTGCAGAAGTTTTTCATTGCTTCGATTACGTTAAACTTTGGCTGTTCATCATTTAACTTAATCTCCTGCTCTGCACGGATTTCTGTGTTCTTAATCATGAACTGGAAGCAGATGAATCCCAGAATACCCATAATAAATGCAGTAATGAAAACCTTAGTTCCGTTTAAGGACTGGTCAGGATTGTAAATAAGGAATGGTAACAGAACCATTGGTAACATGTTACCTGCAATACTACCGATGGAACGCCAAGCAGAAAGAGAAGCACGGTCAGCCGGTTCCTTGGAAATTAAGGATAACAAAGAACCATAAGGAACGTTAGCTACGGTGTAGAACGCATCCCAAATTACATAACCTGCAATAAAAATAATGAACTTAGCCCATACCGGAGCCTGTGGGAACGGAAGGAAACAGCAGGCACCACCTACAATAAGACCAATGGAACCAAACCAAATATACTGTAAGAACTTATTACGTTTGTATGTATGGCGATCAGCGTCTACCATGGAGCCGATGATAGGGTCATTGATAGCATCCCAAACCTGAACTACAATCAGCATCAGGGAATACCATGCGCTCATACCCATAACCTGTGTCCAGAACAACGCCATTGTACTCTTTAATGCAAAACTCATGTTACAGCCAAGGTCACCTGCTGCATATGCAAGACAGTCACGCATACCAAACTTACGGAAACCGTTAGCGTCTCTCTTAACTTCTTTCTTTGCCATTGCAAAATCCTCCATAAATGTAATTTAATATGTACCTTCTCATACACATTTCGTAAGAGCGTGTATACATTATACTCCATGTTTTATAAAAAAGCTAGTACTTTTTTGTTATTTTTCACGGGAATTCGACATTTTTTTTTATAATTTTTATTTATTTTTCACAAAAAACGAGGTTTTTTATTAACTTTACAAAAAAGAGGACTTGTATACAAGTC
>JAGAQI010000062.1 GCA_017622795.1 Lachnospiraceae bacterium | reverse complement strand
TGTACTTATCTGGCTGTTCGCCATGCTCATGTATTATATTTCTTTGCTGGCAAAATCGAAAATTCAGCAAAAGCTCAAGAACGAGCTGCGCTGCATGGTCGGTAATAAGATCGGCGCATTACCTTATTCTGATTTTATGGAGAAGGACAGCGGACACTACGTTTCCTGGCTGACCAATGATGTAAACGAAATTTACAGACAGTCCTTTGCTTCTCTGTTCTCTGGAATTGAAAACTTTGCAACGGCAATTTTCTCGCTGGGTGCGCTGTGTCTGCTCAGTCCCTACATCGGTCTTGCCGCAATCGTCCTGTTGGTGATTATTTCTGTTCTTCCTCAGTTAACCAATAAACGGCTCCAAAAAGCAAATGCGGAAAGATCCGAAGCCTTAGAGGTCAGCACCGAAAGCTATAAGGATGTAGTCATGGGTGGCTCGGTCTTCTTTTTGACCAATCTTCGTAACAGAATTTACGAACGCATTGTGGCGGCATCCGAAAAAGCCGAAAAGGTCTGCTATCAATTCAATAAAACAAACGTGACCGTTCAGGTTTTGATTTCAACGGTTAGTATGGTCGGACAGGTCATTCTTCTTCTCGTTACTTTGTTGGCGGCTGCGATTGGTGTCACACCTGCGGGTGCAGCTTTGTCGGTTGGCAATCTTGCGGGTAGTTTCTTCAATGGCGCAGGAGAATTGGTGCAATGCTTTATGACGGTAAAGGCAGCGAAACCTCTGTGGGAGAAATTTGATGATAATAGTGCGGACATCACCGAAAATAAAGACGCAATTTCTTCTATTACCGAAATCAAGCTTGAAAACGTTTCGTTCTACTATGGTGATCGCCCTGTACTGAAAAACAAAAATTTTACTTTCTGCTCTAATGGGAAATATGCCATTATGGGTGAAAGCGGCAGCGGCAAAACAGCGCTGACTAAAATTATCTTGGGATTGCTAAACGGTTATACGGGCAATGTTTGGTATGGTAAGCAGGAGCAAAAGGAAATCAATACAGAAGAATTGTATAACCATGTCGCTTACGTGGATCAGCAGGTTTATCTGTTTCAGGATACCCTCCGCTTCAACATCACGTTGGGTATGCCTTACACAGACGAGGAAATTATGGCGGTTATTCGAAAATGCTGTCTGGACGAATATGTTCGTTCTTTGCCGGCGGGACTGGATACGGTTATCATGGAGAATGGCAAAAATCTTTCCGGTGGTCAACGTCAGCGAATTGCTCTGGCTCGTGCCTTAATACGAAAAGTACAATATGTCATTCTTGATGAGGGAACTTCCGCATTGGATGAAGCAAACGCTTTGGATATTGAAAACAACTTGCTTAACACCGCAGAACTTGGTATCATTATTATCACGCATAATTTGAGAGAGAGTATCCGTGAAAAGCTAACCGCTGTATATTCTTTAACATAATAAAAACAACATTTCCTCATTGTTTGCGTCTTACTTTATGAAGACACAAACTACATATCCCGAAAGTGAGGTATCCTATGAAGAAAAAACTATTTATTATAATTGCTGTTTTCATCGGCATCCTTCTGCTTTTTCCAATTCCTTTCCGCCTAAAAGACGGCGGTTCCAAGGAATACCGCAGTATTGTGGGCATTTACGAGGTAAAAAACTGGAAGCAGATGGGTTACACAGAAGAAGCAGGGGAAACCTTGAAAACAGGAATTACGGTCAAGTTGTTTGGTCTGAAAGTATTTGATAACACCAAAACTTCTGGCGAAACAAAAGACCCTCTCGGTCCTATCGGCACCACAAACTTTCCAACCACCATGTCTGCCGATGAAATGCTTCAAAAAGCCATTGAGGAAGATTTTGTGGTAATGTATGAATTTCAGTATGTAAACGGCGAGGAAAAGTGGCAGGAATTTTATGAAACGGTGCAGAATGGCGCTCCTGCTACCATACATCTGGCAAAATATTATACCATGGATGAGGTAGGGGTCTCAAAGGAATATTATGAGGCAAATAAGGACGAATATCCAAAGATTTTTCTGCTTACGCTGTGCTTCGACGGAGAAAAGTATACCATCACTGACCGCCCGGGCACTATGGAAGAGGCAGAAATGGTGCGGACTTACCCGTATCTGGTAAAACTGGAGGGAAAACCGCAATCTGCAACAGCTCTTTTTGACCGGTATGAATATTATGTCCTTGTGCATGATGAAACCCTGACCTGGAGCGAAATTGAGTGGGGCATGTTCAGTTCTCAAATGGGGGATTATATCGACCATTGTAGTGTAGTACAGAAGCACATCGTAGAAGAAAAGTAGTAGCAGGGGGAACAAAAGGGAGAAGTTATGGAAGATAATCAAATCATCGAATTATATTTCCGGCGGGATGAATCGGCCCTGACGGAAACGGCAAAAAAATACGGTACGTTTTGTCTTCGCATTGCTATGAACGTGTTAAATGTGAAGGAGGACGCAGAGGAGTGTGTCAACGACACTTATCATACGGCATGGAATCAGATTCCGCCGACAAAGCCGGATTCCTTCAAGGCATTCTTAGGCAGAATTGTCCGCAATTTCGCCATCAGTAAATACCGTGCCCTGCATGCCAAGAAGAGGTTTAACGGTTTGGAAGTGATGTTGTCGGAGCTTGGAGAGTGTGTTCCGGGGGCAGAGAGCATCGAGCAGGAAATAGAAGCCAAAGAACTCTCGGGGTACATAAATACCTGGCTTGCCGGGTTAAAACAGGAGGACAGAGTCTTATTTGTACGTCGGTACTGGTACGGGGAGGAAGTACGTGAGTTGGCGAAGAAATGCGGCGTCAGTGCAACCCAGATGACCCAGCGGATGCTGCGTCTTCGAAGAAAGCTGAAGTCGTTCCTGGAGGAGAAAGGAGTGGTTTTATGAAAAACGAAAAGCTGTATGATGCCATTTCTGATATCCGGGAGGAATTTATCGAAGAGGCAGATAATTATAAGTTTAAGAAAAACATCGTACCACGCCTTATAAAATGGGGCAGTATGGCAGCCTGCTTCTGCCTGGTGGTGTTTGGTGCAAGTCTTGTAATGAGCGGTGCATTTGCCCGAAAAGGAGCTATGGATAGCTACAACGGTATGGGTGTACCTACCCCAACCCCGGGCGGACCGGTCAAAACAGTGCTGGCTTATAATGGCGCCCTGTTTAACGTCAGCAATGATTTAACTTACCTGAATGCAGCCGGAATTCCGAATGTTATGACCTCGGAAGATTGCGGTCGTTCCATGGGTAATCTGATTAAAACAGAAAACGGTTATGAAGAAACGGTATTAGATACCGACATAGAACTTTATCAATATGCCCCTGCGTTATCCAACCGGGCGGTGTATGTTATCCGGGACGGTGAAGAGTATATGGCGGGATTATATTCTAACGGCCTGACGGTTGGCGATTATAATGACCATAGCCCGTTATCCAACCTGTACCGGGTATATGGCGTGAAATCGGAGGAATACATTACATCAGTGGCCGAGGTGAACAGTGCGGAGGAAGGAACTGTCCTTACGGAAGTTGTAAATCAGGAAGCGCTGGTCAGCTTTTATCATGCTACCATGACGATGGAATCCCCTAGTTTTGGCCGGGAAGATTTTAAAAAGCTGGTAACTGATGAAATGTCAGAGGAAGAATATCAGGCATTTTTAGAATCGGAACGGGTAATTGGCATTACTACAGCGGAAGGTCTGAAATTTTATCTGAAATGGTATCCGGAAGACGGCTGGTTTTATGCCGGCGGATCAAAAGCATATTACCCGATTACCGAAGAAATGCAGACCTGGCTGGATAATTATATTCCGTAGTCCCCACTTAAAAGCATAACGGTTATATTGACATTTAAGCCTGAATTTTGTATGATTCAGGCTTTTTTCATGGACAAAAGCAGGGCTTCATAGTACAATTTCAAATGTGGCACAAAGAAAAGTGCAAATATATGAAAAAGAGACGTTTAGAGGGAAAGAGGTACATATGGAAGCAGCAAAATTCGTAGAATTTAAGAAAAAAATAACAGAGAATTGTTCCAAGGTGATTCTTGGCAAGGAAGATGCCATGGAAAAAATTGCAGTGAGTTTCCTGTGCGGAGGTCACGTGCTTTTAGAAGACGTACCGGGAACCGGTAAAACCGTGTTATTTCGTGCATTTGCAAAATCCGTGGGTGGGGAGTTTAAGCGACTGCAGTTTACACCGGACGTAATGCCGTCGGATGTCACCGGTATCAATTTTTATAATATGAAAACCGGAGAGTTTGAGCTTCGGAAGGGGCCGGTATTTTCTAATGTAGTGCTGGCAGATGAAATTAACCGCGCTACACCAAGAACCCAATCGGCCTTGTTGGAGGCCATGGCAGAAGGACAGGTTTCCATCGACGGAACCACCCATACCTTGCCGGAAACCTTTATGGTGGCAGCTACCCAGAATCCTCTGGAATCCCAGGGGACTTTTCCGCTGCCGGAGGCGCAGATGGACCGTTTCTTTATGCGTCTTTCTTTAGGCTATATGAACCGTAAGGACGAGCTTAGCGTTATGGCAAGAAAGAGCACTACAGAACTGCTCGGGGAACTGGAATGTGTCGTAACGGAGGCAGAGATTGCAGAATTAAAGAAGGCATATCATGAAGTGATTGTCAGTGATGCAGTAGCAGACTACATGATGGATATTATTGAAAAGACCAGAAACCACGGAGATATCCTGATTGGTGCATCTACCCGTGGTGCCATGGCATTATACGAAGCATCCCAGGTATTGGCGGCAATGCGTGGCAGAAACTACGTGCTTCCGGAAGATGTAAAGGAACTGGCACCGTCTGTTCTTGCTCACCGGTTAACCTATCGTGGTGTGTTTAAGCAGAGTGAAGGAAGTTCTACCTTTGAGAAGGTTTTAAATGAAGTAGCGGTGCCGACGGAGGAAAAATAAAGTATGATAGCACTTTTACTGATTGTAATTTTAGTTGCAATCATTGCAGAAGTAAAATCCCTTCGGCGCTCCGTGGATGATGTGCAGTACCGCATGGAGCCGTCCGTAAAAAGCGTGGAGCAGGAGGAGATGTTTCTTCTGAAAACAACAATAGAAAACCGTTCCAGGTTTAATATTCCGTATTTGTTTGTAGAAGAGGCGATTCCGGAAGAGGTGGAACTTTTAGACAGGACGCAAATGGAACTGACGAACGAAAAAGGGTATAACTTTCATCGGAGTGTCCTGTTTATGAAAAAGAGACAGCGTCTGAGAAGAAACATTCGGGCGGTGGCTCATAAAAGGGGAGTCATCCGGTTTACCTATGCTAAAGTTAAAATCGGGGATTTTCTTGGAATCAAAGAATTGACAAAGCGGGTTGATTTCAATCACAGCGTGGTGGTGTATCCGATACGTCTGCAGGACAAGCGTTTGGAACAGGTGTTGAGTGATGTTATGGGTGAAATTTCTATCAACAGTTTCTTGTACGAGGATCCGATTCTGATTAAGGGCTACCGGGATTATACCGGAAAAGAACCTTTGCGTGCCATCAGTTTTCCGATGAGTGCCAAGAGAAGCCAACTGACCGTCCGGGAATTTGACCACACCAGGGAAACGATGGTGGATTTGATATTTGACGTAAGCTATAAAGGTGATTTTGACCATTATTTTCTTCAAGAAGAGGCACTTTTTGCTTTGACACGTTCGGTTTGTGAAGAATTTGAGCAAAGAAAAACCGGTTACCGCCTGATTACCAATGCTTACTACGCCACAATGGATGTGCATGGGGTAAACGTGATTCAGAGCGGAGGTACCGGTGGCAGCAGTATTACCAAGATTTTAGAGGTGCTTGGTATGGCATCCAATGCGTCCATGTGTGATACGGAAGAATTGTTATCCTATGCGTTTCGAAGCTTTTCCCAGGAGAAGAGTTTTGTCTACATTTGTCACCGTAGGGAAGAGGAAAACGAGAAATTGATAGCGCAGTTAAAACGCCGGTACGGAGTGGAAATCCACTGCGTTTATGGTGAAGATTTTGAAGAAGTATACAAAGAAACGTTACATCAGAGGGAGGAGCAGACGGTATGATGGGCATATTTTATAAAACCGTATTTGATATCAGTGTATTTTATGCCTATGCTGCTTTCTTCTTTTGCTATGCCATCGGTTATGAAACAAATCCGCTGTCTTACGGCGTGTTTTTGATAGCAGCACTGGTGTTGGCGATTTCCGGAAGAATGCAGTATAACGGAAAAATATGTGCCATTATTGCTGCGGTCATTCCGGCAGTTACCCTGCTGATGGAAAATACTATGGTAGGACGGGCGGAAGTGATTTTATTGTGGGCTTACTTTGTTTTCATGATAAAGCAGGAAACCTATCTCATTTACTATTATCATTTCATGGAGAAATTTAAGGGCTTTGTAATCGCTCTGATTCTCCCTGTGATTTTTTTCTGCTTTAACGTGGAGGCAGGGACGGACGCTGCCAATGTTGCCATTCCGTATCTGCTGATTTTTCTTGCGGCGGGAGTTATGACACTGCAGGCGGCAAGACATCGGGCAACCGGAGACAGTGAAAAGCAGTTTGAAAAGTATCAAATCTTACAGACGCTGTTGTTTTTTGCTGTGTGCATTTTAGTAACAGTAACGAATCTTTTGCAAACCCTGATGCTTCGTTTGATTGTTCCGGCAGCAAATAAGGTGGTGCTGTTTTTTACTAATACTGTGTTTAGTTTTATCGCCGGTATATTAAAAGTGACTCCCCAGGTACAGATTGACTGGGGAAAAGAGATGGAAGGCTTTTACGAGGAAATGAGCCAGGAGGAACCCGCAGAAAAATTCGTGGAAGGAAATGCCTGGCAGGAAATGATCAGTGAGATGACCGGTGAGGTGGAAGAAGCCGATATGACGGAAGTTTTTATTTGTGTCGGAATCATCATCGGAGTCATTATTTTGATTGCACTGATTGGAAAATCTGCCAAACATTCCCGGGTGGTGGCCTTGGATGTGGAACGTGAAGATTTACCGGAGGAAGAAGAACCAAAGAAAAAGACAAAACGTTTCTTTTTTGATCCGGAGAAAGAAGTCCGTCAGCAATACTGCGAATTTATGAAAAAAGCAGAGACCGGTGAACATCCTTTGGAAAAATCCGATACAACCGCACAAATCATGGAAAAATATAATACCAGAACGACGGCAAAGCCGGAAGAAGCGGAACAAATTACAGAGGTGTACCGTGGTATCCGCTATGGTGAAAGTACTGCAACAAAATCAGATGCCACTACGATGAAAAAACTGGTAAAGAAACTATAAAAGTAAAATATTTAACGATAAACATTAAAAACTAGTTGACAAACATAAATATTGATGATATGATTCCTACTGTAAGGAGAGCGTAGTGCACGACGGGCTCTTTGCAGTAGGATTTTTACGTTACAGAACAATGGAGAGAAATTTTAGGAGGAAAACATATGGAAAAGCTTATGAAAACATCCAAAACAGTAGATACGATTTTAAAGGTAGTGTACAAAATTTTGCAGGTTGGCGGCATAATTATTTTTGTTGGTGTAGGTATCTGCCTGATAGCAGGGGCACTTGGCCAGTTACCGCCGGCAGAGCTTACCTCGGTTTCGTTTGGTGACGTGGAGCTGATATTTGCAGAGCCTCAGATTGTGGATAATTCCTTTATGACAATAGAAATGGGAACCACCTTGGTAATGGCTTTGCTTGCCATTGCGGTTACCTGCTACTTAATTAAAGTGCTTCGTAAAGTATTGGTACCGATGATTGCCGGCCAGCCGTTTGACGGAACGGTAAGTACTAATATTAAGAAACTTGGTATCACAATTATTGTAAGCGGAATTATTATAGATCTCATAGAGGTTATCGGCTCTAACCTGGCATTTTATATGTACGATATTTCGGAACTGTTTTTATCCGAGAATATCGGAAAAGTCATGATTAATGGTGAAATCGGTCTGGGTAACGTATTGGTTGGTGTACTGGTTATCATGTTATCTTATGTATTCCGCTATGGTGAGCAGTTACAGCAGCAGGCTGACGAAACTTTATAAGAAAGGATGAAAAAATCATGCCGATTATTTTAAGACTGGACCGTGTCATGGCAGACCGCAAAATGTCCTTAAATGAATTATCCGAAAAGGTTGGCATTGCCAACGTGAATTTATCAAAAATAAAGACCGGCAAGGTCAGTGCCATTCGATTTTCTACATTGGAAGCAATTTGCGAAGCACTGAGCTGCCAGCCCGGTGATATTTTAGAGTATCAGAAGGAAGAATAATTTATTGTACGTTCGCCTGTGTCAGCATATCGTAAAATCCCGGATACTGCTTCGGAATGCTGACAGGACGGCCTTCTTTACTTAGCAGACAGTGGGTGCTGGTGGCAGTACAAACCACTTTATCACTAACTGTCATTGTATACCCAAGTTTAAATTTTACAGGAGAAACATCAAGAACCGCCACGGCAATTTCCAGTTCATCCGGAAACGTGGTGGTTTTTTTATAATCGCAGGTAACAGCGACGACAGGAGAGATAACACCTTCTTCCTCCAGCTTGTCATACGGCCAGCCGACTTCTTTTAAAAAGTGAATGCGGGCTTCTTCCATAAAGCGGATGTAGTTGGAGTGGTGGGTGATTCCCATTTTATCGGTTTCATAGTACTGAATGGTATGTTTATAATTAGTCATAGAGTATCTCCTTTATAGCAGATAGTTCATTTTGTTAACAACTATTATCATACTACACTTAAACAAAAAGTCAATAAAGTAAAATTAAGTAAAAGTTAAGCATTTAGTTACTTGCAAGAAGCAGGAAGATAAGCTATGCTTGGCATAAAGAAAAAGAGTTCATAAAAATATTCAGACAAAGGAGAGTAAATTATGATTCAGCCGGTAAATCCGAACGCAACAAAAGAAGCAAGAGCCGTATTGGAATATTTCGAAACTATCCGAGGAAAAGGTATTATCACCGGAATGCACACCTTAACAAGAGATCAGGAGGAACTAAAATACATTGAAAAAGTTACCGGTAAACTTCCGGCACTTTGCGGTTTTGAATTGTTGGCATATTCCCCGAATATCAACTGGGAATCCTGCGATGAAGTGTGTTTAAAGGAACTTCGGGAAAACGAAGGGACCTTGCAACAGGCCTATGAATGGGCAGAAAAAGGAGGACTTCTTACCTTTACCTGGCATTGGTACTCACCAATCGGTGGCGTAGATAAAGCATTTTATTCCAGAAATACCGCGTTTGATGCAACACAGGTACTTATAGAAGGTACACCGGAGCGTGCGGCCTTTTATCATGACATGGATGTCATGGCGGAGCATTTAAAAGGCTTTGCAGATAAAAACATCCCGATTTTATGGCGTCCGTTCCATGAAGCAGAGGGCGACTGGTTCTGGTGGGGCGTAAAAGGTATGGATGTTGCCAGAAAGCTTTACCGTCTGATGTTTGACTATTATACCAAAGAAAAGCATCTGGATAACCTGATTTGGGTGTGGAACAATCCGCGCAAGGAAGGCTATGTGGGAGACGACTACTGTGACATTGTTACCTCTGACCATTATCCGCCGGCACATCAGCATACTGCAATGAAACCGCAGCTGGATAATTTAAAGAGAATTACCGATAACAAAATGTTTGCCATTGGAGAAATCGGAGTTGTTCCGGATGTGGAAGCAATGGAAAAAGAGGAAGCAGACTGGCTTTGGTTCATGATGTGGAGCGGCGGTTTTGTACTGGAAGAAACCTATAATACAGCGGAAACATATCGGAAGCAATTCCGGGCAGATTATGCCATCACCTTGGATAAATTGCCAAAATTATATTAATTATAGTGCAATGTAAACTTTTTTCTCGAAAAACAAAGAAAATACTTTTATTTTGTCTGAATATAAGATATAATAGACATAATAGGTGTGAAGTGTCAGATAATCCTTAAGCTATTCTAACATATGCAGGAGGGTACCATGATAGAGAGAAAAGTAACAATTGAACAACTGGATGAAGGCATGTTGATTTCCGCAGATGTACATAACAGTATTGGTGTAGTTATTGTGCCTGCAAAAACAACCGTTACAAACGATGTGTTAAATTTGTTGGCCAGACATTCCGTTATGGAGGTTATGGTAGGAGAAGAATCCGATGAACCGGAGCTCTCGTTGGAAGATTTCGGAATTCTCGATGATGCTCTCGGCATGATTGATTACTTAGAGGAAAGAGAACGCAAACAGGATACCTTTGAGGATGTATTTCAGGCTGCGGTAGAGAAAATAAAGATTTTTTTCGATCAGTTACTTGCCCATCAGGAGGTAGATATTTACCAGTTGCTTGAAATTGTTGCTACCGTGGTGGAAAAAGCGGATAATAATGTGAATTTATTCCAAATGCTGTATAAGAAGATGAACCGTGCTTCGGAGGATATTTATGAACACTGCATTAATGTGTCCCTGTATGCGCAATTGTTGGCAAAATGGGCAGATTTAACTGCAGATGAGGTGGAAATGGCAGGAATTGCCGGAGCCTTACATGATATTGGCTTAATTGTCTGCTTCAAGGAGGGAGAAAAGAATATCTCCCTGCATGGTGAATTTGAAAATAAATGTGGCTTTAACCACATGGTACACAGCTATAATCTGGTAAAAGACATGGATGTGGATGTGCGCTTAAAGCAGGCAATTTTAACACATCATGAAAGAATGGATTTAAGCGGATTTCCAAATCAGCTGTCTTATAAGAGCCTGAATTATGTTTCCAGAGTGGTAGCTATTGCAGATGCTTTTGCCACACTTACCATGAAGGAAGACGGGCTTGACGGAATGAAACCGTTACAGGCTATGTGTCATATGTTTGACACCGGCTATATTAAGTACGATACAGAACTGCTGGTATGCTTTATCGAACATGTGGTGCAGAACTTTATCCAGTATGAAGTATTACTGAGTGACGGTCAGCGCGGTAAAATCGTTATGCCAAGCAAAAAAGAGCCGGCAAGACCATTGATTATGCTGGATGGCGGAGCATTTATTGATTTATCCGTCCGTAAGGATTTAACTATTGAGGACATGTTTTATTAAAACAGAAAAGAGGTAATTTATAAGTTTTGCTTATGAATTGCCTCTTTATTTTTTACGAGAAAACGATTGCCAAAAACGTGCGAAAATGCTACCATTAAAAGGTAGCACTAGAAATTTACGAAACATAGGGAGGATAAATCCTCTGCCCGCATTAGCGGGCGGGCATTTTCCTTCGGAAAACAAGGAGGACTGCATGTTATTATCATTAGAACAGGAATTAAAGCAGAATGCATACCCGGGCAGAGGTATTGTTATCGGTAAGTCGGAAGACGGAAAGTACGCAGTGACCGCTTATTTCATCATGGGAAGAAGCGAAAACAGCCGTAACCGCGTGTTTGTAGAAGACGGCGCAGGTATTCGTACCCAGGCATTTGACCCATCCAAGCTGGTTGACCCAAGTCTCATTATTTATGCACCGGTTCGTGTGCTTGGAAACAAGACCATCGTAACCAACGGCGACCAGACCGATACCATTTTCGAACTTATGGATAAGCAGATGACATTCGAACAGGCTCTGCGTACCAGAGAGTTTGAGCCGGATGCTCCAAACTATACCCCAAGAATTTCCGGTATCATGCATGTAGAAAACGGTTCCTATAACTATGCAATGTCCATTTTAAAGAGCAACAATGGTGATCCGTCCTGCTGTAACCGTTTCACATTTGCATATACAAATCCTAAGGCTGGCGAAGGCCGTTTCATTCACACTTATAAGTGTGACGGCAATCCGCTTCCAAGCTTTGAAGGCGAACCTAAGGCAGTTGCTATTTCCGGCGACATGGACACCTTTGGTGACATGATCTGGAACAGCTTAAACGAGGACAACAAGGTTTCCCTGTTTGTTCGCTACATCGATATCGCAACAGGCGAAGCAACTTCCAAGATTTACAACAAGAACAAGTAAAATCAGTTACATAGGTAAAAATTGAAAAGAAAGAGGATTTCACTATGAACGAATTAGAATTAAAGTACGGCTGTAATCCGAATCAGAAGCCAAGTAGAATTTACATGGAAAACGGCGACCTGCCAATCACCGTATTAAACGGTAAGCCTGGCTACATCAACTTTTTAGATGCATTCAACGGCTGGCAGTTAGTTAGCGAATTAAAGAAGGCAACCGGTCTTCCGGCTGCAACATCCTTCAAGCATGTTTCCCCTGCAGGTGCAGCAGTAGGTCTTCCTTTAACTGAAGTGGAAAAGCAGATTTACTGGGTAGCAGATATGGGCGAATTAACACCACTGGCAAGCGCTTATGCAAGAGCAAGAGGCGCAGACAGAATGTCCTCCTTTGGTGATTTCATTTCCCTTTCCGACGTTTGTGACGTAGCAACCGCAAAGCTCATCAAGAGAGAGGTTTCCGACGGTGTTATCGCTCCTGGCTATGAGCCGGAAGCATTAGAAATCTTAAAGGCAAAGAAGAAGGGCGGATACGCAGTTATCCAGATTGACCCATCCTACAAGCCAAACCCTGTAGAACGCAAGGAAGTATTCGGTATTACCTTCGAGCAGGGAAGAAACGAACTTGTAATTGATGATGATTTCCTTGGAAACATTGTTACAGAAACAAAGGATCTTCCGGAATCCGCAAAGATTGACCTTATCATTGCGCTTATCACATTAAAGTATACACAGTCCAACTCCGTTTGCTATGCAAAGGGCGGTCAGGCTATCGGTATCGGTGCGGGACAGCAGTCCAGAATCCACTGTACACGTCTTGCAGGCCAGAAGGCAGACAACTGGTATCTGCGTCAGGCTCCACAGGTTCTTAACCTTAAGTTCCTTGATACTATCGGCCGTGCAGACAGAGACAACTCCATCGACTTATACATCGGTGACGAGTACATGGACGTTTTAGAAGAAGGCAAGTGGCAGACCATTTTTGCAGAGAAGCCTCCGGTATTCACCCGAGAAGAAAAGAGAGCTTGGTTAGACGGCATGCAGGACGTTGCTCTTGGTTCTGATGCGTTCTTCCCATTCGGTGACAACATCGAACGGGCTAAGAAGTCCGGCGTTAAGTACATTGCACAGCCGGGTGGCTCTGTAAGAGACGACAACGTAATCGAGACATGTAATAAGTACGGAATGACCATGTGCTTCACAGGACTCAGATTGTTCCACCACTAATCGCCCTGCAGTTGTCATAAAAAACACAGCTCCCATGCTCGAAAGACTTGCCGGATTGCACATCCTTTACCGGCAGTCATTAACAAGAGAGTGCGGCCCGAAACTCGGTGGTCGGGGTGGAAAGTTTAAAAGAATATTGTGATAGCGTCCGTAGGACGCGGCTTTATAAAAAGATGAGGTGCATCTCTGGAAAAGCAGTTTTCCGAGAGTGCGCCTTATCTTTTTATAAAAGTGCTTCGCACAGTATCACAATATTCGTATGTGATTTATTATACCCGACCACCTCAAACAGTCGGCTTCGCGCTCTCTTATTCCTGCCTTATGTAAAACCTGTGCAATCCGAAGTCTTGCGGCATGGGCCTGTATGTTTTTAATGACAATCTGCAGGGCTTAAAGAGTGGTGGCGGAACAATGTGAGTCCGCCCGCCTACATCGGCAAGTCGCGAAGCGATATGCCGATGCTTTACAAGTCTATATTTTTACATTCCTATCCCAATTTCACTTGTGCAACACTCACAAAAAACAGATGGAATTTTCTACACGAAGTTCGGATTCAATTTCTTGAAAGAGAATGAAATAAAAGATATAATATAGATAAGCCTTTTCATTTTGGGAGAGATGAGAAAGGATATTAATGTTATATTATTCAAAGGAGGAGCAGAGATATGGTAGAAATAAGGATACCGTTATTAATCATGCTTATATTTGCAGTGGTGAGTACCGGAAGAAATTTGACCAAATCTCTGACAACAAGAAGCTGAATAAGCTTTTGTACCAACTGGCGAAGACCATGTTGGAGCATCGTTCCGGAACCTTATATGAGGATATGTATTGGATTGATGCGGAAACAGCAACCGTGGTTGCGAAGGAAACTGAGTGTAATGTAAAAAGTGAGATAATTTACTCGGAAAATACTTTGTCCAAAATATGCAAAAGACGAGGGCTAATTACGATTCACACTCATCCAAGTAGTTCTCCACCAAGCTATGCCGATTTGCTCTCAAATTATATTCGGGGATATAGTTTAGGAATTGTGTGTGGCCACAGTGGAAAGGTTTATACTTACATTGCAAATGAAGAGATTCCTGAAGAACGTTATGACAGTATTGCAAGAAAGTGTTATAAACGGTTTGGAAATAAAGAGGATGTTTTATTGTCGATAATGGAAGAATTGCAACAGCAATTTAATGTTATTATTAAGGAGGTAAAATAGTGAGGAAAATATATGAAGATGCACCATGTAAAGAGCGTTGGATCTACAAAAAAATGACTTACAAACAACTGGATTTACTGTGCAAAATACAGGCGGCACTTCCAAGAAGAAAGAAAAATAAAAAAGCGTTTGATAAAACGCATGTTGGAAATACGAGGTTTTATATTTAGAGTCGAGGGTGTCCCCAAAGTCATGAAATAATGACTTGATGGATGCCCTCATTCTCTACACAAAGAGATTGTAAAACGAGGAAAGTTTGGTATAATGAAACTATGTGAAATACTGTTTTTCGGGAGACAAATACTATGAAAAAACCAAAGATGATTTTGTTTGATTACGGTCAGACACTGGTAAATGAACAACGGTTTAACGGTGTGCGGGGAACCGAAGCAGTTTTAAAGTACGCTACAAAGAATAAGTACGGTAAGTCTGCCGAAGAGGTTCAGGCATACGCCACTATGTTAAATCAGGAGATGGGGCGGTTTGATCCGGAAAAAAAGCATTTGTTTCAGATTGAAGTCCCAAACTATATGTTTACCAGATATCTTTACGAATCCCAGGGGATTGAGTTGTCCCTCACTTCGGAAGAAATTGACCGGGTGTTCTGGAATGCGGCTGCGCCGGGAACCGCTACGGAAGGGATGGCAGAGTTCCTTGAGTATTTAAAGGGAAAAGGCATCCGCACCGGCGTTATCAGCAACATTTCCTATTGTGGAGCCGTGGTGGAAGAACGAATCCGCCGGTGCCTCCCGGAAAATGACTTTGAATTCATTATGGCAACCAGCGAATATATGTACCGGAAGCCTAATAAACGGATTTTTGAGCTGGCATTGGAAAAGGCCGGGTTGCCGGCGGAGGATGTGTGGTATGTAGGAGACCAGTACCAGTGTGACATTGTTGGCGCAACAAATGCAGGGCTGTTTCCTGTGTGGTACATCGGTGCCATTGATATGATGTATGAGCCGCACGAAGAAATATTGACCATAGAAACTTGGAAGGCACTGAAAGAATTGCTGGATACTTTAAATTAAGTGTGAAATAACAGGAGAAAGGAGTCACACCATGCATTACGTTACTGCAAAAGGAATTTTATCCGCTCAAAACGGCATGAATTTATACCGTGGCTGTACCCACGGCTGCATTTATTGTGACTCCAGAAGTACTTGTTACCAGATGAACCACGACTTTGAAGATATCGAAGTTAAAGTAAATGCCGTGGATTTACTAGAGCAGACGCTCAAAAATAAGCGGAAAAAGTGTATGATCGGCACCGGTTCCATGTGTGACCCGTACATGCACGTTGAAGAAGAATTGTTACATACCAGAAAGTGTTTGGAACTGATCGAACGCTATGGCTTCGGCGTTGCCATCCAAACCAAATCTGCAAGAATTTTGCATGATTTGGATATTTTAAAGCGCATTAACGAAAAGACGAAGGTAGTAGTGCAGATGACACTGACCACTTACGATGAGGATTTGTGCCGTAAGGTAGAACCAAATGTTTCCACTACAAAGGAGCGGGCAGAAGTCTTAAATATCATGCGGGATAACGGTATTCCTACGGTGGTTTGGATGTCGCCAATCCTCCCATTCATCAATGATACGGAGGAAAATATCAGGGGTATCTTGAATTACTGCAAAGAAGCCAAGGTGTGGGGCATTATCTGCTTTGGAATGGGATTGACCCTTAGAGAAGGCAATCGGGAGTACTTTTATAAAAAACTGGACGAACAGTTTCCACGCCTCAAATGGGAGTATCAGCGGGTGTACGGTAATGAGTACGAGGTAAGCAGTCCCAATAATGCGAAACTTATGCGCATGGCAAAGAAATTCTGCCAGGAAAACGGCATTGTGTTTGATGTGGAAAAGTGCTTTGAATATATGCACTTGTTTGAGGAAAAAGAGACATTTGAGCAGATGAGGTTGTTTTAACAGTAAAAATAAATATTTGTAGTTGATATTTTTAATTATTAAGTTTATAATATAGGTAGATGGGAAACCGTCTTCGGGAGAGTCCCTGCCAGATAGTGGGAGATTTTAAACTCGGGAGAGTCCCTGCCAGATAGTGGGAGATTTTAAACTCAAGGGAGCTGTTTTCAGCTCCCTATTTATTTACGAAGGAGGATGTAATGGAAACATTAAAAATATATAGTGTTACAGATGAGTATATTAATTATTTAAGAACATCCTATCCAAATGTGTATTCAAATAAGCAGGATACCAGAGTGCATACCAGAAATTATGTTGGTGTCGTAATAAAAGTTGAGAATTATAATTATTATCTTCCATTATCTTCCCCTAAAGAAACAGATTATCAGGTGGCTGGAGACGGTAAAGTTATAAAAAAGAGTATTGTTCCGATTGTGAGGATTGTCGTCAAGAATTCCAAAGGCGAAAAGGAATTAAAGGGTACGTTAAGAATCAGTCACATGATTCCTGTGCCGGAATCGGAACTTCAATTGTATGATTTAGAAAATGAACCGGGTGACGCTTATAAAGATTTAGTATCTAATGAGATTTTGTTTATACGTAAAAACAAAGAAAGAATACTTAATAATGCGAAATTGCTTTATAAGCAAAAGACAGAAGGTGACCGGTCTGCAGGCTATGTAAAGATGGCTTTAGATTATAAAGCACTTGAAAAAATGTGTGATGATTATATAAAGGATGAAAAAGAAGGGAAGTAAGTATTTATGATTCGCAAAACCAAAACAGAAGACATCCCGGAAATTATGAATATTATCCGTGATGCCCAGGCCAGCATGAAGCTGCTTGGCATTTCCCAGTGGCAGAACGGTTATCCCAATGAAACTTCCTTTGCAAAGGACATTGCAGAGGGGATCAGCCATGTGTATGTGGAGGACGGAGAAATTGTGGCGACAGCGGCAATTTTTACTGCGCCGGAACCGGACTATGCAAAGATTTACGAGGGAGAATGGAAAACAAACGGTAACTATGGCGTGGTTCACCGTATCGCAGTGAAAAAAGAAGTCAAGCGTGCCGGATATGCCGCTAAAATGATAGAATACGCTGTGGAACTGACAAAACAGGCAGGCTACGGCAGTGTTCGTATTGACACCCACGAGGGAAATATCCCGATGCGTTCATTCTTAAACAAGCAAGGATTTGAGGAATGCGGCATCATTTATTTGTCTAACGAAGGCAGTGCGGAGAATAAAAGAGTGGCGTACGAGAAAATATTAAATTAGAATTTTTAATGGGCACATTATCTTAACTTATAAATAAGATAAGTGCCTTTCTCTTTTGTTATCTTTTCAACATGTTTCAGCTAATTGATGAAAAATACGAAAAATTTACAAAAAATAATTGCAAAATGGCAGAAAATTTAGTACAATATGTTTAGTGGTTTTGAACGTAGCAAAACGACAAGAAATAATGTACTGGAGGGTATAGACTTATGGACGTTTACAAGTATGAGAAAATCAGGAATGTTGCCGTTTTGGGGCACGGTGGCGCAGGTAAGACCACCTTTGTTGAAGCATGTGCTTATACAACAGGGTTGACAAACCGTCAGGGTAAGGTAGAAGAAGGTAACACCATTTCCGATTACGATCGTGAAGAAATCAAGCGGGGCTTCTCTATCAGCACATCGGTAGTACCTGTGATTTGGGAAGATACAAAAATCAATTTCTTAGACACTCCGGGTTACTTTGATTTTGTTGGTGAAGTAGAAGAGGCAATCAGTGCCTG
>JAGAQI010000061.1 GCA_017622795.1 Lachnospiraceae bacterium | reverse complement strand
TTTGAAATTGCGGAAACAAGCGAGAGTGTAACCGGGTTTATCCGGGAGGCAAATGCCATTGCAAAGAGACTCCGCGAGGAAGGCCTGTATTTTGGATATCATAATCACGCCTTTGAGTTTTCCAAGCTTGACGGCAAGTATGTCATGGACCGTCTGGTGGAGGAAACCGACCCGGAGGAATTTAAGCTGATTGTGGATGTGTACTGGCTTTGGGTAGGCGGAGTGATTCCGGAAGAGTTTATCAAAAAGCACGGCAACCGCATTATGGCCATCCATTTCAAGGATTTAAGAGTGAATCCGAACAATACCACGGAAATGGCGGAAATCGGTGTCGGAAATTTAAACTGGGATGCCATCATTGCAGCCTGCGAGGAGTCCGGAGCCAAGTGGGCCTTTGTAGAGCAGGATACCTGCCGCACCGACCCGTTTGAGTGCATGAAGACCAGTTATGAGTTTTTGAAGGGGAAAGGGTTTTATTAAGACAAAATATAATAGCAAAGGCACCCGTTGGGGTGTCTTTTGTGCTTTTTACAATGCTTATAGCATCTTGACAAAACTTCCTATACGATATATCATAAAAGTATCAATTGATACCTTTGTACGGAGGGATAAATTTGGCACAAGAATTATACGCACGAATTGAAAGTGAACTAGAAGTTAAGTCTTATATACAGAATTTGAAATATGCCCTGAATAATGGTGCAAAAATCGAATTTCAAATCAAAAGGCTAGTAGATGATGGCAAGGATGAAAAGTACACCAATCTCTATACAGTGAACACACTGTTTCCAAACGAAAATCCGGTGGATGCGTTAAAGCGTGAATTACTGACGCTGAGTGTAGAAGATTACATGCAGACGGTAAAAGATCTTCGTTTTCCGAAAAGAAGTGAAATGCGTGAATTTGGCAAGGTATATAATGGGAAAGATGATGTGTATATTAAAATAAGAGTAGAGCTTTTAGGAATGTATGGTCATGCTACAACCTTTGTCATGTCGTTTCATTTTGCGGAGCGGGCATTTACACCGGAAATGTTTCCGTATAAAAAGAATCAGGAGGTGTTTTCATGAAGATAATAAAGAGTGAAAATCGTTTATGCACATGCTGCATGGAAGAGCATGAAGTGAAGACAGTTCTCGTTTCGGAACAAGCCACATTTAAAAATGTAAAAGTAAATTATGAGGCTTACTATTTGTATTGTGATACGGCGGAGGAATACTACGCAGATGAACAGCAAATGCAGGAAAATGATATCCGCCTGAAGGATGCTTATCGAAAAGCAGAGGGCTTATTGACGTCTTCGGAGATTTCCGGTATTCGTGCAAAGTATGGTATTAGCCAAACGGATATGTGCACGCTTCTTGGCTGGGGCGGAAAGACAATTACAAGATATGAGGGTCATCAGGTGCAGGATAAAGCGCATGACACCATATTGAAAAAGCTGGACAGGGATTCGGAGTGGTTTTTGTATTTGTTGAATGAGGCAAGAGAAAGCTTTCCGGTAGAGGCTTATTTAAAATATTGGGAGATGGGCAAAGTTTTATATGAGCAGAATCAGGATTCCTATCTGCGAAAGGCAATTGAGGCAAGCTATGTTCGCTTTGATGGAAATCCTGCATTCCATGGAAATACAAACCTTTCTTTAGACAAAGTTGTTGATGTAATCCGTTACTTTGCGGCTTCAAAAAAGGTAAGTGCCCTTTACAAGGTGAAGCTTATGAAATTGCTGTGGTATGCAGATGCCCTCTCGTTTAAAAAAAGAGGGTTCGCAATTACCGGTCTGGTATATCAGGCATTGCCAATGGGCGCCGTGCCGATAGGGCATAATTCAATTATTGATTTGAAGGACGTCCCGTGTGAGGAACTGGATATCGGGGAAACCATGGCGTATCATTTTGCATTAGAGGAGGAAACTTCATTCCCTGCTCTTTCAGAGGATGATAAGGAAATTCTTGATATTGTTATTGAAAAACTCGGTAAAATGAGTAAAAATGAAATTGTAGATTTCATGCACAAGGAGCAAGCGTATCTGAAAACTGCGCCAAGAGATGTGATTCCGTTTCAGTATGCGGAGAGTTTGCAGATATAATGACTTGGCTTCCGGCAGGCATTGAACTAATTAAAAAATACAGGAAATTATGTAATCAATTCAAGGGTGGCGCTATGTGTGGCAGATATTATGTAGATGATGAAACGGCAAAGGAAATCGAAAAAATCGTCCGCAGTGTGGATGAACAGCTGAAAAAAGAAGCGGCAAGGGACATCCATCCCACGGAGTGTGCGCCGGTGCTGGTGGCATCCGGGGGGGATTTGCGCTGTGAGGTAAAACGCTGGGGCATGCCGGGCTTTATGGACAAGCAGCTGGTAATCAACGCCAGAAGCGAATCCGCCATGGACAAGAAGATGTTTTGCGAGGCGGTAGAGCACAGGCGGCTGGTGATTCCTGCGGCAGGCTTCTACGAGTGGAACAGGCAGAAAGAAAAGAGTACCTTTACCAGAAAAGACAGCCCGGTTCTTTACATGGCCGGTATCTACAGCAAGTATGAGGACGGGGACCGGTTTGTGATTCTCACCACGGCGGCCAATGAATCCATGGAACCGGTACATGACCGGATGCCGCTGATTCTGGAAAAAGAGGAAATTCTGCCCTGGCTGACGGAAGGCAGTAAAACCGGGGAGTTTCTTGGCAAAGTGCCGTGTCAGTTAAGCCGCACAACCGAATTTGAACAATTAACGTTATTTTAACAGTGGGAGGAGATGAAAAATCATCTCCTTTTTGTATTTTGTGGAAATTGGAATGTTCGGGGTTGCGCTTCGGGGAATTGTTTGCTATAATTAGCCTCACAGGAGGCAAACAAATGTTCGATAGAATCATATACCACATAGATGTTAACAGCGCTTTCCTTTCCTGGGAGGCGGTCTACCGGCTGCATCACAAAGGGGGCAGGGTGGACCTTCGGGAGCAGGTGTCCGCCGTGGGTGGCGACGTCACCATGCGGCACGGCATTATTCTGGCTAAGTCCATCCCGGCCAAGCAGTACAATATCAAAACCGGGGAATCTTTGGCGGAGGCAAAGCAAAAGTGTCCGGACCTCATTATTGTGCCGCCCAATTACAATTTGTATGAGCAGTGCTCGGCGGCGTTTATGGGTATACTGCGGGAATATTCGGACGTGGTGGAGCAGTACAGCATTGACGAAGCCTTTGTGGATATGACGGCCACCTGCCATTTGTTCGGTACTCCGGAAGAAACGGCCCATATCATCAAAAACCGCATCCGGGAGGAGCTTGGTTTTACGGTCAACATCGGCATTTCCACCAACAAGCTGCTGGCAAAAATGGCAAGCGATTTTAAGAAGCCGGACCGGGTCCACACCTTATATCCCCATGAGATGGAAAGAAAAATGTGGCCGCTGGCAGTGTCGGACTTGTTCTTCATCGGCCGTGCCACCGCAAAGAAGTTATTTACCATGGGCATCCGCACTATCGGAGAGCTGGCAGGCAGTGATCCGGCGTGGCTGCGCACCATTTTGAAAAAGCAGGGTGAAGTCATCTGGGGCTTTGCCAACGGAATCGATGTAAGTCCGGTCCTGTCCACACCGCCGGCCAATAAAGGGTATGGCAACAGTACCACCACTCCCTTTGACGTGGTGGATGCAGATACCGCAAAAACGGTGCTTTTATCTCTGGCAGAAACCTTGGGAAACCGCCTCCGAAAGGACGATGTACGCGTCACGGCTATAGCGGTGGGCATCCGCTTTACGGACCTTACCTACTGCTCTCATCAAAAGGTGATAGCCACACCAACCAACATCACCGGGGAAATCCACATGGCGGCAAGCGAACTGTTTGACGAGCTTTGGAACGGCAGGCCCATCCGGCATTTGGGCATTCACACCAGTCGTGTACAGGAGAACGACCTGATGCGGCAGCTTACCATATTTGATGAAATTGACTATGAAAAACTAATCGCGGTGGACCGCACGGTGGATGCCATCCGCGACCGGTTCGGCAACGATTCCGTCATGCGGGCGGTATTTGCGCCAAAGCCCGGTCAGCACCACTCCCAAAGCAGTCCCGCAAGGCCTGCGTTGGACCACATGAGCGGCGGAATCTCCCGGGAAAAACGGGAAGTGGATTACAGTAAAATAAAGATAGAATAACACATTAGTATTGGCAGAAAGGGGTGCAGGTCATGGGAACCTTCGGCATAGGAACAAACAATCAACCGCCAAATTCCGGCGCTGTAACGGGCGAACAAATTGAAATTGCGGTGCAGAGCTGGTCTACCTGTTCCGGCAAGACCACGCCCCTCATGTTTAAGGTAAAAGACGAAGATGCGGAAATCCACACCATCCGCCAAATCCAGGTGTTGTCCCAGGAAAAGAAAAACTACGCAGGCATTCCGTCGGTGGAATATGACTGCCTCATTACGTTGTTGGGCAAACAGTTTCCGGCAATGCTCATCCACTTTCTGACAGAGGAAAAGTGGGTGCTGAAATATAAATGACAATTCCGTTCCTTTATGCTAAAATAGAAGCAGTAAATTACAGGAAAAACGAGGTTCTGTTATGCCTATCATCTACCATTACAACAGCCCCGTCGGCATTTTGGAAATCAAAGAAGAAAATGGGTATATTACCGGGGTGCGTCTGCTAACGGAACAGGAGGAGATTGCAAAGGCAGACCTTCAACCACCTGCAACTTCGCTGTTACAGCAGGCTCACGCCCAGCTTACCGAATACTTCGCGGGAGAACGCACCGGTTTTACCCTGCCAATCAAATATCCTTTCGGCACGCCCTTTCAGCACTCTGTTTGGAACGCCCTGCGGGACATCCCTTACGGCGAAACCAGAAGTTACGAGGACATCGCCGTTGCCATCGGTAACCCCAAAGCGGTCCGTGCCATCGGTCAGGCTAACACAAGAAATCCGATTCTGCTTCTTGTGCCGTGTCACCGGGTCATCAACAAGAACGGTACCATCGGGGGCTTTGGATGCGGCGTGGAGGTGAAACAGAAGCTTTTAGAACTTGAAGGAGTAAATATCAAATGAACGACTTATTACAACTCATGCTTAAACGTCGCAGCATCCGCAAATTTACCGGAGAATCCATTCCGGTGGATAAAATTAAACTCATCCTGCAGGCGGGGCTTGCCTCTGCCACCAGTAAAAATCGTAAGCCATGGGAGTTTGTGGTAGTGCAGGAAAAAGAAACGCTGAAGGCTCTTGCAAAGTGCCGCGCGGGCGCTGCAAAGATGTTAGAAAATGCGGGCTGTGCCATTGTAGTGTTTGGGGATACTTCCGTCACCTCGGACGTGTGGGTGGAGGACTGTTCCATCGCCATGAGCAACATGCATCTGATGGCGGATGCCCTGGGCCTTGGCAGTTGTTGGATTCAGGGACGGTGCCGTGAAGCAGAGAACGGGCAGTCCACAGAAAGCTTTTGCCGGGAGCTGCTTGGGGTGCCGGAAAATTATGCACTGGAAGCCATTCTTTCCGTAGGTGTGCCGACGGAGCGTCCAAGCGGGTATGCTGAGGTAGATTTGAAGATGGAGAAAGTGCATTGGGAAAGGTTTTAATAAACGGAATTTTTAAACTAAAAGTTTAATGACTTTTTGAAAAAGTTGTGTTATAATAAATGTCTAGGTACAATCGTGTTTGGGATGGAAGAGATATTTACAGGAGGTACAAACTTATGGAACCAATGTATTTGTCAATTCAGCAAAAGGAAACAGGTAAGCAGATTAAAAAGCTGCTCACGGAAAATGGTTATACCGTAAAGGATGTGCAGAGCGCCATGGGATTTGAAAATCCGCAGGCAATCTACAAATGGATTTCAGGCAGGTCCTTACCGAGCTTAGACAATTTTGTAATCTTAAGCAGATTACTACATACAAGTATTGAAGATATCCTCGTCGTTGCCGGGGATATTGTTCGTTCCATAGGAAAATTTTTAAACTACCGGTTCAATGACAAATCATTTGCGAGGTAGTAAGATAATAGCAGAACTTAGAAAAAACAAAAGAAACGGAGGAAATTCAGAATGAAGACAATGACATCGGCATATGCGAATAAGCTGCTTAGGAGCTTAGAGGAAGATAAGGCCTTTTGGGCGAATAAAGAAGAAACATCCAGCACATATGTGGTAGCGATTAATGAGGAAGCGGTTGTTCCGGAATATGACTATGCAGAAGTTGCAGCCACAATTGCAGAACTTGATGAAAAAATCGCAATTATCAAGCATGCGCTTAATGTAGCAAATGCTACTGCCAAGGTTCCGGTAGGAGATGTGGAAATGAGCATTGATACCATCCTCATCAAAATGGCGCAGCTGAATAAGAGAAAATCAGTGCTCGATATGATGCGCAAGCAGCTCCCAAAGGCAAGAGTGGAGCAAAACGCCTACATGTCCAGAAATTCAGTTCCGGAATATAGATACATCAATTATGACCTGGAATTGATAAAGAAGGAGTATGAGAGCGTTTCTACGAAAATTATGGAAATGCAAATGGCGCTGGATAAGTACAATCAAACGGTACAGTTTGAAGTAGATATCTAAAGCGTTTTTCCGTACAAGGCTTCCAATGATTATGGGATCAGGAAGTTACTGTTCAAGGTTAAGGTATATCTGTTATCGGTTATTTATTATCGGTTTATGTTCAATGTAAGACTAATTGCAGATGAAAATTTCTTGCCTTGTAGAAAACCTGCTTCATTGAAGCGTGCGGAGGTTCGGTTTTAAGCACATGCTGCGGAAGGTCTTCGGATCTTCCGCAGTTTTTTTATGTAGAAGGAGAGCAAATGAAGAATTACTGGAGAATTTTTTCAAAAGCACAACCCGTATGTGATTGATAGCGTAAGAGATAGAAGTAACAATAATCTTCCGTTGACATACATAAAATTTCAGTATATACTAACAATAAGTAAATGATGTATTTACAAACCGAAAGGAAGTGACAACCATGCTATACGAATATCTGAAAGAGAACTACATTTTAGGAGAACCTATCTTTGCGAATGATATTGAGATTCCGGGAATGACAGAGGAAAATCTCAGGTATCATTTAAAAAAGTTAACTGATGATGGTATTATATGCAGATTCGAACCGGGAGTATACTATTTTCCAAAGATCAGCATCTTTGGTGATAAAATGCAATTGTCGGCGGATACAGTGGCGCTCCACAAATATATTATACGTAAAGGAAAACGTATCGGATATTATTCAGGATATACGTTGGCGAATAGAATGGGGTTATCCACACAGGTTCCTTTTACAGAAGAAATAACCAGTAACTATGCACCGGCACAAGTTCGTGAATTAACAATCAAAAACAGAAAGTATATTGTTCGAAGACCGACGGTTGAAGTTACCGAGGAAAATGTAAAGGTATTGCAGTTCCTTGATTGCCTTAAAGATGTAGATAAGTGTGCAGAGGAAGAACCGGAAGTATGCGGACGAATTTTGACCAAGTATGCAATTGAGCACGGCATAACTAAAGAGAAGGTAGATATGTTCATTGCAAATTATCCGATTAAAATTTACAAGGCGATTTACGAAACGGGGGTAGCATATGTATCTGCATGAAAACCGAGTGAACTTTAGAGAAATTATTGAGCAGGTGTCCAATGAAAACGGAAGAACGCCAATAGTGGTTGAAAAAGATTATTATGTGACTTTGATATTGAAACTACTGTCGGAACAATTGGACAACTGTGTCTTTAAAGGCGGAACGTCATTATCAAAAGGGTTCCGAGCAATCGACCGCTTTTCGGAAGATATTGATATAACCTTTGATGAACATATTGGCGAGAGTCGGAGAAAGAAACTTAAAAATGTTGTGCTAAAGGGGATAAGTGAAGAATTGGGGATGCCTATTATTAACTGGGACAGCATACAGAGCGATAGGGATTACAATGCATACCATTTTGCGTATGAATCCGTATTTGGTATGGAAGATGATCGACTGCTTCAGTTCGTAAAACTGGAAACGGCGCTAGGGTCTTATTCTTTTCCGACACAAGTGGTGGAAATAAAAAATTATATAGGTGATTACTTAGAAGCAAGAGGAAAGTCTGACCTGGCAGAACAGTTTAGTTTAAATGTGTTTTCAATGAAACTTCAGGCGCTGGAACGGACGTACATCGATAAGGTATTTGCTTTGTGTGATTATTATTTAGAAGGCAAATCGAAGAGATATTCTCGCCATTTGTACGATATTTATAAGTTGACGCCTATGCTGACTTTTGATGAAGTATTTGGTCAATTGGTGCGAGAGGTTAGAGAGCATCGTTCTAAGATGCCGATTTGTCCGTCTGCTTGGGATGGAGTAGACGTTGCTGCGATATTATTAGAGTTTTGCGATAATGATTTTTACAAAGAAGATTATCAGGCAATTACAAGTTACTTTGCGGCAGATTATGTTCCATATGAAGATACAGTGGCTGTTATCCGTAGGCTTGCTGAGAATGAAAGTTGGAGAATATCAGAAGAACTTCCTATTTCCCAAAAACGAAAAAATAGCAAAATTGGGAAATAGAATTATATTAAGAATAGAATCTAAAAGAACTTCGGCAGAGTTGTAGCACTTCGGCCGAAGTTTTTTGCTATATTCTGCACAATGGCAGAATAGCCCTAACCTTTCATTATGTGAAAATTGTAGACACATTACAAATCTTGTTTTTTGAGGCAGATGTTATAGAATTTAAGTATCACATATCATATGGAGGGATGAGAAAATGGATGTACAAAAGAAAACTATTAATCTGTCAGGAATGATATTGGTGAAGATGCCGGTGAGTAATCGCAATCCGATTAGAACGCTTTGCGTTGCAAGTGATGGTAAAATGGGAATGAATAGTGTTTTACTTAAAGAAATGAAAGAAAAAACAGCTGATATGCAAGTAACATTTTATCGCTCTGAAGATTATAAAAAGATTATCATGCTTAATTTAGTTCAAGAAAACAGTAAATTTCGCTTTCATCGAGATGGAAAGTTGAAGCATGCAGAATTCGCATCAGGCTTACTGGAATGTGGATATAATTTGCCTGCAAAGTACGTTGTAGAACGAGATGAAGAACAGGATTGCTGGGTGGGATCGTTGGAAGAGGTTCCGGAACTAAAGAATCCAAAAGCATTGGTCAAGGATGTGGCGGTGAAGAAAACTGCCCAGAAGAGGAAGTAGAATGTCTGAATATGAAAGGAAAGAAGTGTTACTTCTGATTGATGAAATATATGTTCAATGTGGAAGCGGCTTGGAGTATGAAGAGTGTTTGGCAGAGGGGTGGGTAACGTACATTGAAGCAAGACAAATTATTTCGGTGTCTTGTAAGCAGTTTTGGCAATTGATTGCAAATGAAATCATAGAACGCTTTGCAGAAATGCGAAGAACCAGAAATAGAAAAATTTCAGTAGAGAGCCGGTTGTCTCTTGACCAAAATATCGGCGATTCCAAAGAGGATATAAGGAGCATTCTTTTTCCTGTGCAAGGTGACTTTACAAATGGAGTAATACTTTGGCAGTATGCAAAGAGCTTAGGTAAAAAGAAGTATCAAATGATGAAATACATGTCACAAGGTGAAGAGGACAAATATATTATGGACAAGCTTCATATGACAAATGATCACTATTATGAATTGAAAGAAGAGTTGAAAACTGATATGATGATTTACATTGATGCTCAGTGCTAAAGAAATACAACAGCTATTTCAGTAGAGTAGAGTTAAAAAGGGCGATAGGTACAAGTGTGGAATTTACCTACATTTGTACCTATTTTTACGTCCAAGTTATAGTAATTTATGCCAAGATATGCTAAGATAGGTTAAAAGTATAAATGTTTGGAAATAGTGATAAAACCTAGGAAAAACCAAGATATGCGGAGGTATACCAAGTTATGCGAAATAAAATAAAAGTATTATTCATCTGCCACGGCAATATCTGCCGCAGCACAATGGCCGAATCTGTTCTTACCCATATGGTAAAGCAGCGTCACATCGACCACTTATTTGAAATCTACTCTGCGGCCACCAGTCGGGAAGAAATCGGCAACGGGCTGCATTACGGTACAGTAAGCAAGCTGCGTCAGAAAAACATCCCTGTGGTGCCTCACCGGGCAGTGCAGATGACAAAGGCGGACTATGACTATTATGACTACCTCATCGGCATGGATTCTGCCAATATCCGCAATATGAACCGCATTGCCGAGGGTGACCCGGAAGGAAAAATTTATAAGTTATTGTGCTTTGCGGGATATGAGAACAATCATCAACTGGCAGCAGGACGGGACGTGGCGGACCCGTGGTATACCGGTGATTTTGAGGCAACCTATCAGGATGTGATAGCGGGCTGCGAAGGGTTCTTGCAATTTTTGAAAGAAGAAGGTAAACTGTAAACAGATTCTTTATGAACAAAAAGGAGAACGTGTTTTATGCGGGAAATTTACTTGGCAGGGGGCTGCTACTGGGGCGTAGAAAAGTATATCGGTAACATCAAAGGTGTTTTGGAAACTACGGTTGGTTTTGCCAACGGAGATACCGAGCATCCTACTTATGAGCAGGTACGTTATCACAACACGGGGCATGCGGAAACGGTCAAGGTTGTCTATGACGAAGCACAACTGCTTTTGTCTGCGTTGTTAAACCTGTTTTATTTGATTATCGATCCGACTTCCGTGGACAAGCAGGGCGAGGACGAAGGTCATCAGTACCGCACCGGCATATATTTTACAGAGAGGGAAGATGAAGCGGTAATCCGCGCTTCTCTGCAGCAGTTGGAAGAAAAACTGAATCAGGAAAGTGCAGACGGTACGCAGGTGAAACTTGCTATTGAAGCCTGTCCGCTGGAACACTTTTACGATGCGGAGGAATATCATCAAAAGTATCTGGATAAAAATCCGGGTGGGTATTGCCATGTGCCGATTGCGCAGATACAGTGGGTGAAAACCGTTGACCCGATGGAATACAGATAATATGGATTGCAACATATATCGTGTAAGAAAAGGAGAAGTAAAACAATGCGTTTAGGCGGAGCAGTATTTTATAATGGGAAAGACCCGGAAGAATATGCCTTAGCCCATGTGGCAAAGGGGTTTAAAGCGGCCGTATGTCCGTGGTGGTTACCTGCAGATAAGCCGGAAAAAATTGAAGCCTTTAAATCGGCAATGAAAAAGCATGACATCCGCATTGCGGAGGTGGGTGCCTGGTGCAATCCGTTGGACCCAAACCCGGAGCTTGCGGAAAAAAATATTCAGTACATGATAGAGCGTCTGCGTCTGGCGGAAGCATTAGAGGCAGATACCTGCGTTAATATTTTAGGTTCCAAGAGCGGAGTGCATTGGGACGGCCCTTGTAAGGAAGGCTACAGCGAAGAATTTTTCAACGAAGCGGTTGCAGTGATGCAGCGTGTGATCGACGCGGTAAATCCGATCCATACCAGACTTTCTTTTGAAATGATGCCGTTCTATTTCCTGGATGGTCCGGAAGAGTACTTGCGTTTTTTGAAAGCCATTGACCGGCCTGCCACCGGAGTGCATTTAGACATTTGCAACACCATGAACAGTCCACGCAGGCTTTATAATAACACGGAGTTTATCCGTCATACCTTTGAACTGCTGCGGGACCGGATTGTTACTCTTCATTTGAAGGATATCCGTCTGAAGCCGAATTCCGGTGTGGCAGAGTTTGAGGAAGTGTTGATTGGTGAGGGAAATATCGATTACTTTACTTTGCTGGCAGAAATCAAAAAACTGCCGGCGGATATTCCTGCCATGTTAGAACATCTGGAAACAGAGGAGGAATATGACCGCGCGGCAGCAGCTGTGCGTAAGTTTGAAGCGATGCTGTAAAGCGCATGGTATCAGGAATAAGACGAATAAGTTATGATTCCGTCATAAGGGAAGCAGCTTCCTTGCCGCCTAAGGTCAGGTGGGTTGGGAGGTCTGCTTCTTTTTGATTTGCGGATACCTTCCGGAACTGACCCGGGGTACATCCGTTGTATTGGCGGAATTGACGGCAGAAGTGCTCTACGTTGTTGTAGCCGCAGTCCTCCGCAATTTCACGGATAGGAGTGGTGGTATATTTTAAACGGTCTTTGGCGCGGTACAGGCGGCGCCGGATGACGTCATCCATGCAGGAGATGCCGAACATCTGCTTATACAGGGTTTGCAACCGGCTGGTACTAAGGTGTAGCTCTTCTGCCATTTGGGCAATATTCCATGGTGCCTGAGGGCGGTTGCAAATATCTTTATGTAATTGAACCAGGGCCTGTGTATGCGCTCCCAACACTTCTTCTGCGGCTGTTTCGTGCAGCTTGGAAAACAGAACCCACAACAAGTGGGAAATGGTGGTTTCGCTGTTGGCGGAGGAAAAGGAAGACTCCCAGGTTAAAAGCTTAAACAGGTTATGGCAGTATTCCGGGTCCCGGACAGGAAACGGAGTATTTTTGATTGGGAACTGTTCCACAAAGGATTCGTCCGAACGGAACCGGATCCAGTCGTTGCGGTATTCTTCGCCCTTGGCCCGGTAATAAATGCGACTGCCCGGGGCATAAAGTATGGCGGTATTTGCGGCTACGGGTTGCATCTCATGTTCCACCAAGAGCTCTGCGGGTGAAGTGATTAAGAGCAATAAATAGCAGTCAAAACCGGACGGAATATCATAGCAAAATTCCGCAGGATGAACGGCACTATAACCAATAAAATCAATTTCGTTCATAAGTGGTCTCCTGAATATCTGATGTTAAAAAAATAACAATAAAAGGATATATCAATTTATTACGAGTATAAATCATTGGAAGAGGTAAGTCAATGCGTTACTATAGAAAAGAAGAGGTTTCACCTAAATTTAGTGAGGAGGTTTCCGCTATGAAAAGAACAATTAATATTTGCCCGGAGAACCGGGTGAAATTCCATAACGGTGTAGACTTCTGTATCGGTACCGGCCGTATGGGGCTGGCTTTGCAGAAGGAATATCAGGAGCAGTTAAAGCTGGTGCAGGATACCATCGGATTTCAGCATATCAGAGGGCATGGTCTGTTTTGTGATGACATGACAATTTATCAGGAATCCATGGTGGATGGGGAAAAAGTCGTAGAATACAATTTCACTTATCTGGATATGGTAATGGACAGTTACAGAAGTCTTGGTTTAAAACCGTTTCTTGAGCTGGGCTTTATGCCGTACAAGATGGCAAGCGGTACTCAGACTATCTTTTATTGGAAGGGAAACACCACACCGCCAAAGTCTTATGCCGATTGGAGAGCACTGGTGCAGGCAACCCTCCGTCATTTGATGGACCGCTATGGTGCGGAAGAAGTAGTTACCTGGCCGGTGGAGGTTTGGAATGAGCCGAACCTGGGCGGTTTCTGGGAAAAGGCGGACATGCAGGAATATTTCCGCCTGTTCAAGGAATCCTTTGAGGCAGTAAAAGAGGTGGACAGCCGGTTCCGTGTCGGTGGTCCTGCAGTTTGCGGCGGCAGCGACCGTATCTGGATTAAGGCTTTTATGGAGTTTTGTCAGGAGAATAAAATTCCGGTGGATTTTGTGACACGTCATCATTATGCAACCAAGTTCCCGGACAATATTGGCCATTACGGATATGCGGAGCTTTTAGATCCGGAAAATCCGGAGGACGGTTTTGCCGACCTGCATTCCACCAGGGAAATCATTGACAGCTTCCCGGAATACAAGGGATTAGAAATACATATCACAGAGTTTAATACGTCCTATATCCCGAATTGCCCGCTGCATGACACCAACCAGAATGCGGCCTATATTGCCCATCAGCTATCCCGCCTCGGCGACGATAATGAGTCCTATTCCTATTGGACCTTTGGAGATATTTTTGAAGAGCGTGGCGTTCCGTTTACACCGTTCCACGGCGGCTTCGGTTTAGTGGCAAACGGTTGTATTCCAAAGCCTACTTTCTGGACCTTTGCTTTTTACAAGCAGTTAAAGGACAAGGCAGCAGTTTGCGTTTACCGTGATGACAACTGTGTAATTATGAAAACAGAAGACGGGGAATACCGTGGTATTTGCTGGAACATGACCCTGCAAAGAAGCGGATGCAGCGTAGAATTAAACTTCAATTTTGATGCGGAAACAAAGAACTACTTCCTGCTTACCAAGAGCGTAGATGAAAAGGGAACTAATCCGTTAAAGGTATGGCATGACCTGGGCGAGCCGGCGAATTTAAGCGCAGAGCAGACGAAGCTTCTTCAGATGGTGGCCCAGCCAAGAGTAAGCTCCGAACTGAAATTTGCTTCCTACGGAAAGCTGGATGTAAGCTTTACCTTGGAAGAAAATGCAGTAGTTTACTTTGAACTGGCACCAAGGAAGGAAACGGTGGACCGTGGCTATTCTTATGACCGTACCATGCAGTTTCCTGCGAAGAATCCGTTAACCAGACTGGATTATCCGGATGTGGATGTTATCCGCGTGGAGGACACCTACTACATGGTAAGTACCACCATGTACTTCATGCCGGGCTGTGAAATTTTACGTTCTTATGACCTGGTTCACTGGGAGCATGCGGCGTTTGTGTATGACCGTCTGGACAGTACACCGGCACAGCGCCTGAAGGAAGGTAACGCCTACGGTAAGGGTATGTGGGCAGCAAGCTTACGTTATCACAATGGAAAATTTTATGTATGTTTCGTAGCAAATGATACCCATAAAACCTATTTATATACTGCTGATAAGGTGGAAGGGCCTTGGGAGAAGCATATCATGGAAGGATTCTATCACGATTGTTCTCTGCTCTTTGACGACGATGGCAGAAATTATATTGTATACGGCAACCGTCACATTCATTTAACGGAGCTTAAGGAGGATTTAAGCGGTCCGAAGCCGGGGGGACTTGACCGGATTGTGGTGAAGGATGCGGACGGTCCGTTCCTTGGCTATGAAGGCACCCATATGTACAAGATTAACGGCAAGTATTATCTGTTCTTTATTCATTCCCTGCAGAATGAATGGAAACGCACGGAAGCCTGCTTCGTGGCAGATTCGTTAGAGGGAGAATTTGTCGGCGGTGATGTGTTAAATGATGACATGGGCTATTGCAACCAGGGGGTTGCCCAGGGTGGTATCGTAGATACACCGGACGGAAAATGGTATGCGGTTTTATTCCAGGACAGAGGCGCCGTGGGAAGAATTCCGGTGCTTGTTCCGATGACCTGGGAAAATGATTATCCGGTACTCGGGGTACGTGGCAGAGTGCCGCTTGATTTTGAGGTAACCTCCACCCGCCCGGATTATACATATGAGCCGCTGGTAGGCAGTGATGATTTTAAGTTTGAAGCAGGACTTTCTGCCGAGGAAGAGGCAAGAAAGTACGGTTCCTTTGGCTTTAAGAGTTCCTGGCAGTTTAACCATGAGCCGGAGCTTAACCTGGTACATTGCGATGAAGAACAGGGTGTGCTCTGGTTAGAAACAGACTCTCTTTGCGATAGTCTGGTGAAAGCAAGAAATACCCTGACCCAGAGAATGCTGTATCCGGGTTGTGCGGCAGAAGTAACCTTGGATTTCAGTAAGATGAAGAATGGAGACTATGCAGGTCTTTGTATTTTGCAGAGTTGTTATGCTTTTGCAGCGGTAACCAAGAGAGCCGGCAAGGCGTATCTGGTAATGCAGAATAACGATGCCGTAAAGCCGGGTATGACAGACTACAATCCGGATGATTTGGTAAAGGAATGGGAAGCAGTAGAACTGGAAGGCGAAACAGTAACCTTAAAGGCGATTGCAGATTTCACAAATATGAAGGACACAGCGAAGTTCCTGTACAAGAAAGGCTGGGGCTATAACAAGATTGGTACCGACCATAAGATGTACTTTAAGTTAGACCACTTCACCGGTTGCCGCTTTGGATTATTCATGTATTCCACCAAGGAATCCGGCGGTCAGGCAGGTTTCAGCAATTTTGTTTATAAGGAGAGATAGAAAAGAGATAGAAAAGAGATAGAAAGAAAAGCCGTACCTGAAAATTTCAGGTATGGCTTTTTTATTGCGGGGAGGAGGAAAGTAAGTACAAATTTATGAAAACGCTTTCATTTTCGAAAATAGTATGTTATAATGAATAAAAAATGTATAAAAATACAGGAGAGGGGCGGAAAAATGAATATTAATGAACCGATACAACTGGTAGTAAATGAAGTGAAAAAAGCAGTAACAGGTAAGGATGACTGCATATATAAAGTATTTGCCGCAATTTTAGCAGGCGGACATATTTTAATTGAGGACGTGCCGGGAGTTGGTAAAACCACGCTTGCTACGGCGTTTTCCAAGGCTCTTTCTTTGGAAAACCACCGTATGCAGTTTACTCCGGATGTTATGCCGGCTGATATTTTAGGTTTTAACATGTTCCGGAAAGAAACCGGAGATTTTGTATATTATCCGGGCGCGATTATGTGTAATCTGTTTTTGGCGGATGAAATCAACCGTACTTCTCCAAAGACACAGTCAGCCCTTTTGGAAGTTATGGAAGAAGGCTGTGTTACCATCGACAGTGAAACAAAAAAAGTACCGGATCCCTTTATTGTAATGGCAACCCAAAATCCAAAGGGAAGCTCCGGAACCCAGTTACTGCCGGAATCCCAGCTGGACCGTTTTATGATTTGTATGAGCATGGGTTATCCGGAATTAAAGGATGAGGTGGAGATTTTAAAGGGAAAGAGTACCTCTGATTTAAAGCAGGTAAATGCGGCGCTCTCTCTGGAACAACTGACTGCCATGAAAGAAAGGGTAGAAGAGGTTTATGTCAGTGACCGTCTGTATTCTTATGTGGCAAGCCTTGCGCAGGCGACCAGAGAACATCAGTATATTGAGCTGGGACTTAGTCCCCGCGGCTCCATTGCCTGTGTGCGTATGATGAAAGCATGGGCATATTTAAAGGGCAGGGACTATGTGCTTCCGGAGGATGTGGCAGAAGTGTTCCTGGATGTGGCAAAGCATCGTATTGTATTGAATACAAAAGCGAGAGTGGCAAGGGTATCTGCAGCAGGTGTGTTGCAGGAAATTCTGGCAAAAGTGAAGCAACCGACATCATATATGAGGAAAGAAAAACCGTGATAAGTATTTGGAATTATCTGCTGATAATGGGCATAACTGTATATATTGCGTTTATGTATCAAAGCACTGCAATGATGCTGCTTTTCTTTATGGAAGCAGTATTATTTGTGGTGGCTTTTTTTAGTATGATATTCCGGTGTTTTAAAATCCGCGGCTATATTGAAGTGCCGGTAGGTATTGCGGAGCGGGGCAGGGAAAGTCTGGTAAAGCTGGTGATTACGAACCGTTGTCTGCTTCCGTTAAACCGTTTGCGGGCGTTGGTAGTAGTGAATGATGTGATGCGGGGAAGAAAAAAACGGTACCGTATGACGTTGCCGGCAGTGCCAAGAGGCGAAAGTGAATATATCCGTGCCATTTCCTTTTACGATACGGGAAATTACGAGATTTATTTGCGGAAACTGAGAATTTATGATATTACCGGTGTTCTGTCCTGGAATATCCGTGTAAAAAAACAGGGGCTTGTGCAGGTTATGCCGGAGCTGCATGACGTGCCGGTACGGCTTACCCAGGCGACCAAAAACTTTTACGGGGAAGCAGATGTGTATGACGAAAACCAGCCGGGCTATGATAAAAGTGAGTTGTTCCAGGTAAGGGAATACCGTGCCGGAGACCGTTTACAGAATGTGCACTGGAAACTTACCGCAAAGCAGGATGAGCTGATTGTAAAAGAATATTCTCTTCCGAAGGCATGCCCGGTCATTTTATTTTTGTCCTATCGTCCGGGAAAGAAAAAGCAGCAGTTATATTTTCTGGAAACCGTGGCAAGTCTTTCCTTTTCTATTATGGATGCCGGATGTCCTCATTATGTGGCCTGGTATGACCATGCTTCTTCGGATGTAGTACGCATCCGGGTGGATGATGAGGAAAGTCTGTTTTATATGATTGGTGTGCTGATGAGAGTGCATTGGATGCGCTGCAGGGAAGACATCAAACAAAGATATAAGGACAAGTACCGGCAGGAGCCTTATGTGTGGGCACTGACGGTGGATGAAAAATTGCAGCTCTATAAGGAAAAGGAATTATTGGTGAAGTATTCTGGAAGAAAGCTTGGCTCTTCCTTGGGACAGATAGAGTTGTTGCTGTAAATTTTGGTAAATGGGAGAAATAGAATGAAATTGCGGAGAGGACTGCGGTGGAAAAATACCGCATATTTGCAATGGAATAGGGAAAACTTCGCGGAAATACTGGTGGCAGTGGGGGCAGCAGTTGTTTTTGACCTGCTCTGTGCATTGCTGTTTTTATATTCCTCCCGGCATATGGTGGGAATGGTATATGAACTGCCGGAACTAAGCCCTGCTTTTATTTTGCGGGCAGCAGGATTGGTGCTTCTGTATAGCGTAATGTTTGAAGTGACGGCTTATCTGAAAAAGGTACCGGCTAAACTAATCCGTTTGGGAGTATTTTGCATAAGTATCTGGTTCACCGTCCGCTATGTATTCAGGGAAGAAATATTAGAACGGCTGGTGTCCGGCTTTTGGAACGTGGCATATGCTTACCTGGAAGCCTGGAATGTGTATTTTGAAAGCAACTGGTTTTGCCCGGAAGGAAGCCCGGAGTATGCAGGCTTTTTTCTTGAAACTGTGCTTTTAACAGCAGTGCTTCTTTTCTTTTGGATGGCTAAGCTTGCCGGAAAAAATATAGTTATGACGGTGGTTCCGCTGCTGTTGCTTTCAGCAGGACTTCTGCTGGGAATCAATCCTTCGGAACAAGGAGTCATGTGGATGGCAATAGGAATTCTGGTTTCTCTAAATCAAGGAGAAAACCATCCGGATTTTAAATCTTCGGAGGATAAAAAGAGAAAGCGCGGATGGTTTGCGCGGTTTGGCTGGGGAATTCCGGTTCTGTTGTCTGTTTTGGTTTGCCTTGTGATTTCTGCAGCAGGAAAAGTATCTGCAGAAAAAGCAGTAACGGAATATGCCGGAAAAGCGGAGGACGTTGTTCTGGCCACAGCAAATTCCGTGGCGGACTGGAAAATTTGGCGTATGGTAGAAGATCCGGGCGGCGTGGAAAAAAAGATAGAAGGTATGCTTGGCATCACGGATTATAATTATGAGCAGCTGAGTAACCGCAGTCCGGTATTTGAAGATATTCCGGTCCTTCTGGTTACGATGGATGAAAAGCCTTTAACGACGATGTATCTCAAGGGTTTTTATGCAGATGTGTACGAGAACGGCATTTGGGAACGGAACACAGCCGGCTTGGAAAAATTTTGCCGGGCAGAGGACATTGCCCCGGAAGATTTTGCAGAACAGCTGGGGACGCTGGGTATCGGAAAAATCAAAAAGAGATATAACGTAAAACACTTGTCGTTACACCATACCGGTGCAATTTTTAACATAGAGTATTGTAATCCGGATACGGTAAAGGCCTATCTTCCGTATTTCATGGAGGAATCCCTGGAAGGTGTATATGCGGAGGAAGAGGGTAATTATAAGAAGCGCTTAAGCACAGAGAAAATCTCAGGAACACTGTGGATTTACGGAGGAACCTATGACACCCGTTTAAGAAACTTTGCCCAGGGTATTCCTTATGACTGGGAACCGGGGTATGAGGCTTATGTGGTAGAGCAGTATCTGACGGTTCCGGAAAATATGGATACGGTGAAACAGGTGGCAGCAGAGCTTGCTGCTGAGGATTTGAACCGTACAAGCCTCGGCAAGGTGGAATCAGAGAACGAAAAGCGTCTGGCCAAGGCGTTTTTAGTAGCGGACTGGCTGGGAAGAAATACTATCTATAGTCAGGAACCGCCAAGACTTCCTTGGGGCGAAGATCCGATTGAATTTTTCCTCGGGAAAGGGAGAATTGGTTATTGTATGCACTATGCCAGTGCTTCCGTAATGATTTTAAGAGAACTTGGTGTGCCGGCAAGGTATGCCTCCGGTTATGTGGTTTCAAGAAACTCTTTTGAGGAAGACGGTAAGAACTTTACGGCAGAAATTTTGGATAATCAGGCTCATGCCTGGGCAGAGGTGTATTTGGACGGCATCGGTTGGGTTCCGGTGGAAGTAACCTCCGGTTATAGTACGTTACTTCCAACACCTACTCCGACACCGGCTCCAACCAACACACCTACCCCGACACCAACGCCGACCAATACTCCAACACCTACGCCAACCAACACACCGACACCGGTTCCGACTTTGACAAACGCGCCGACGCTGCAACCGGGTATAACGTTAACTCCTGTACCGACAGGAGGAGAAGGAGAAACTTCGGATATGACCGGTGGAGATGAGTCCCCGTTGATATCACCAACGATTATTCCGGGAGGAAATACCCCAACGCCGACGCCGACACCAACACCGATGGTGGATATATCGGAGCTTGGTAATCAGATAAACGAGTCCGGTATTGAAGGGGTAAAAGGAGAGGGAGAAGCGGAAGAAATCCTGCCGGAGCCGGAACTTCCATCGGGAATGGAGCAAAACAGTTGGAAAAAAACGATATTCAGAAGTTTGCTGATTATCGCTGCAATTATTGTTATTGTGTTGGTTTTGTTATCTCCGGCCACATTGGTTGATCATTTCTTCCGTCTGGAAAAGATTTTCCACCGACGCATCGTAAAAGAGAGGAAGCGCAGGGGAAATGCAAGAGCAATAAAAATGTTAAACCGGGCGATTTACCGGAAACTGTGCTTTAGCAACATGGTAAAGAAAGGCTGTACCGATGCGGAATTGGAGAAAGCCTTGAAAGAAAATTTCTCCGTGGTATGGCCGGAAGAATGGAACAAGTATATGGATATTGTAAAGGCGGCAGAATTTTCCTTAAGAGAGTTTACGGAAGAAGAAGTAGAGTTTTGCTACAAGATTTACAGGGATGTGATATATTAGCTCCTCACAATTTTAAATGTGCAACGTAAAATAAAAAATCGATAATTCCTAAGTAGCGACCTCGGGACCGCTAAGCGGTAGCCGGGGAGCACGCGGAATTATCGATTTTCTATTTTTAAAGTTTAATGATCGTGACAAGCTTCTCCTGCTTCGGATGGCTTAACCAGGAAGAGGCTTACAAGTAAAGAAATAACATACAGTGCTAAAGTTGCATATAATACATACTGGTAACCGGTTGGGTTTACAGTGTTGCCGTCAATCACAACTTCCTCACCGAAAGTCTTTACAATCCAGGCTGCCATCTGGTTACCAACCAGACCTGCAAAGCCCCATGCGGATAAGGTAATACCGTGGATAGCACTGATGCTGCCCATTCCGTAGTGGTCGGAAAGTAATGTTGGTACGTTGGAGAAACCGCCGCCGTAGCCTGCGTTTACCATGAAGATAAGAGCAAGCACAAGTACGATGGCAAGAATGTTACCATTACCGTTGGAGATACCGCCGGTAACTACAACCAGTGCAGTAAGGGCGATGGAAATGATGAAAATCATTTTGTAAACAGTGTTTCTGTCCTTCATCTTGTCTGCCCAGGCAGAGAAACCAAGACGTCCGCCTGCATTGAAGATAGCGGAAACAGTGGAAATGATACCAACAGCGCCTGCAAGACCGAGGCACTTGATAATCATCTTTTCCTGGGAAATAAGAGCAAGACCGCAGGTAATATTTAAGAAGAACATTAACCAGATACCAACGTAGTTGCTGATTGGTCTTGTTTTAAGTACCTGCATGATGCTTGGCTTAGCATCCTTACCCTGTGGCTCGTGCCAGCCTTCCGGCTTCTTTAAGAGTAAGTGGCCAAGGAACATAAGTACAAAGTAAGCACCTGCTAAGATGTAGAACATCTTGAAGATACCGCCTTCTCCGAGATTTGCAAGCATGGACTGCATGATTGGGCTTGCGATAGCCTTTGCAGCACCGAAACCTGCTACGGCAAGGCCGGTAGCAAGCCCCTTACGATCGGAGAACTAAAGCATGAGAGTCTTAACCGGGGAAAGATAACCGGTACCAAGACCGATACCCATGATAAGACCGTAACATAAGTAAATACCAAGCAAAGCTACAATGCTGCCCGGATTTTTACCGCCGTACCAGATGAAGAAACCGGTACCGGCCATACCGCCTGCAAAGCAGAGGGTTGCGATTAAAGAGGACTTGTGGATGTCCTTTTCTACTACATTACCTAAAAATGCTGCGGACATACCCAGGAAAAAGATTGCGAAGCTAAATGCCCATTCGGTGGCACCCTTAGTGTGTCCGATGTAGTCAGCAATTTCCTGACTGAAGATGGACCAGCAGTATACGGTACCGATACTGCAGTGGAGTAAAAGCGCCGGAATGGCTGCTCTGAACCACTTGTTATTCTTTAAGTTTTTCATTTTTCTCTCTCACTTTCTTATTTAGAAATATAAAAAGTATAAGTAAATAAACATCCTGCTCATTATACACCCAAGTGTAAGCGTTTTCAAGTGTTAAATGTGAAAAAATTATCAATGTTTTTTTGCGGGTTTTGTGAAATGTGCCAACAGAAGATTTTCTAATTATTTTTTAATGAAAACTATATTGCATTATAGAATAGCTTGTGGTAAGATATACCCATCAAAACAAAATATTCATGAAAAGGAGGTAATTATTGTGAACGCACAATTTAAAAAAGGCGCGCTGGAACTTTGCGTATTGTCCCAACTGAAAAATGCGGACCGTTACGGTTATCAGCTGACAGACGCAGTGTCCCAGGAAATGGCAATTGCACCGGGAACGCTTTATTTAGTGTTAAAGCGTCTGAAAGAAGAGGCTTTGGTGGAAACCTATTTGGTAGAATCCGACGAAGGACCGGCAAGAAAATATTATCATTTAACAGAAGAAGGAAGAAACCGTCAGCAGTTGCTGGTGCAGGAATGGAACGAATTTGTAGCAGCGGTAGGCCGCTTGGTGAATGCAGAGTAGAAGGGAGAAAGAATAATGAAAAAAGAGGAATATATGGGCGCTTTACAAAGTGCATTAAGTAGTTTTGATGAGGAACTGGTACAGGAAATTGTCAGTGATTATGAAGAGCGTTTCCGCATCGGTTTAGAAAAAGGGAAAACAGAGGAGCAGGTAATTGCTGAGCTTGGAAGTATCAAAGATTTGGTGGATGAACTTGGAGAGCTTCAGCAGGGCACGGGAGAGAATGCAAAAACAGAATTTAACCGTGCGGATAATCATACAGATGGCAATACACAGAATGGTGAAGCGGGAAGCTCTTATTCCGGCAGCCAGTCAGGTACATACTACCAGGAAAAATCTTTTGCAGAGACTTTTGATGCTGCCATGAAAAAATTCGGTAAGGTTTTTGACACCGTTATGCGGGAAGCAGGAAAAGTAATTGAAGATGCAGCGGAAAAGATGGAGTATCACTTTGAAGAGGCGAAGAAGAACCATTATTATACTTATAATGGGGATGGTTCCTACACTTATGAGGGTAGCGAAAAGGATGCGGAAGGAGAACCGAATGTGGAGCAGTCCGGAGAGGGCGTGGAAGGTTGTCGCAGAGTCGTTTTGGATGCTGATTTTGCAGATGTGACGTTCCGTTCCACCCAGGATGCCCAGCCACGAGCAGTCTGCCACTATTATTCCCACAAAACAGCGATGCTGTATCCGTTTTATGCAAAGCAGGAGGGAGATACCTTCTATGTAGGAGTACGCCGCAACCAGGAAACAGAAAAGAAAAGCGGATTCTTCCAGTTCAGCATGTCCCCGTCGATTGAAATTGAAATATTTCTCCCGGCAGGTGTAGTACTGGTGGAAGCCGGCAGTAGCAGCGGCGATATGGAATTAAATGAAATAACACCGGTAGAATTGGTACTACATACCAAGAGTGGCGATATTAACGCCAATTATCTGGTGTGTGACCGTATAAGCGCAGAATCTATGAGCGGAGATGTGCATTTAGTGAAAACCATTTCCAAAAATGTTACGGTGGCCACAAAGAGCGGAGACTGCCGGGTAGACCGGCTGGAAGGCGTGGATGGCGTAGGTGCCCTGGTAGTAAGAACCGCCAGCGGTGATGCAGATATAAAGTGTGTACAGGCCGCAACTGTGGAAATCGGCACAGCCAGTGGTGACATTTCTGCAGATGCTATTCAGGGAGTCCATGCGAAGCTCGGTACTGCCAGTGGTGATATTGATGTCAACGATTGCCACGGAGATTCTTTGGAAGCAAATACCGCCAGTGGAGACATCAGTGTAAAGGCAGATTACAGAAAGTATGCGGTGAAGTCCCAGAGTGGTGAGGTTTCCGTAGAAAGCCGTCATGACGCGGATGTGGTTGCAAACAGCACCTCCGGTGATGTGGAAATCCGCATCATAGAAGCCCTGGAAACCTATCAGGTATCGATGCACAGTGTATCCGGCGATAGTACTACTTATGGGCAGACAAAGTCTGAGAGTACGGTACCTACGAAAACAATTGAAGCAAAAACCATTTCCGGTGATATAAATGTAAGATTTTTATAGTGTTATAAGACTTGTTTTTCTTGAAGTCTCCTATTATAATAGAGTAAATTGGGTAAATTTGATTCTATTATAGTGGGAGGCTTTTTTATGGTTAAACATATTATTTTGTGGCAATTAAAAGAGGAGCTTCAGGGTGCTGAAAAAGAAGCGGTGAAAGCAGGAATTAAAGCAGGTTTGGAAGGCTTGGCAGGACGAATTCCGGGACTAATCGACATCAAAGTACAAACAGAAGGTCTGGCAAGTTCCAATGTAGACATAATGCTTGATTCTACATTTGTAGACGAGGGTGCGCTCAAGACCTATGCAACTCATCCGGCGCATGTGAAAGTGGCAGATAATCAGGTCCGTCCATTTACAAAAACAAGATCCTGCATGGATTTTGAAGTATAAACATAGCAAAAAATGTCGAATACGAGAGGCGTAGAATACGTTCAGAAAAATCGACAGAAAAGAGGAGAATAATGAAGTATAAAAAGATTCAAATTTTATTGGTAACCTTTGGCGTATTAATGCTGGCAGCCTGCGGAAAACAGCAGAACACGGAAAACGCAGTGCCAAATGCGGTTACAGCAACGGTTGCGCCAACCGCAACCTCTACACCAACCCCGACACCGGCTCCAACCACGGAAGAGTTATTTGATGCTTTTACCGAGCAGCTGTTTTTAGATGAAATTAAACTGAACACCATTAATTTGCATTATACTCTGGCACATCCGGAAAATTTCGGCATTACGGAGTATGAGCCTAGTTTGGGTTCCTTCGATATTGAGGAAATGAAGCAGTCCTATGGGGAAATGCAAAAATTAAAGGAAGAGATAGAAGCTTTCAATTATGAAGAATTAACGAAAGAGCAGCAGTTTACCTACGACATTATGATGGATTATATCGATACAGAACTTTCGGTACAGGACTTAATTCTGTATACGGAGGTGCTTGGACCGGTAACCGGTTATCAGGCACAGTTGCCGGTACTTTTAGCGGAGTATAAATTCCGGACGGTACAGGACGTAGAAGACTATCTTGCCCTGGTGGCGTTGGTGGATGAGATGTTTGCGGAACTGGTGGAATTTGAGCAGGCGAAGTCAGAAGCCGGACTGTTTATGTCTGATTACGCGGCAGAGGAAATTATTGACCAGTGCCGTCAGTTCATCGAAACACCGGAAGATAACTATATGCTGGATGTTTTTGAAACGGAAATCAATGCGGTTGAAGGGTTATCAGATGCAGAAAAGCAGACGTATATTGCGAGAAATAAGGAATTGATTACTACAGAGCTGGTGAATGCATATCAGATACTGATTGATGGTTTAGAGGCATTAAAGGGAACGGGAAAAAATGAAAAGGGTCTCTACTATTTTGAAGATGGTATCCGGTATTATGAATATCTGGTACGAAGCATGACCGGTTCTGCAAAAACAGTAGATGCACTGATGGAAGATACGGACCGTTACGTTTATAATTCTTTGCTTTCCATGCAGCAGATTATGATGAAAAATCCTAATGTAATTAATGAGTGGGATACATATACTTTTTGTGAAACAGAACCGGACAAAATTCTGGAAGACTTAATTGTAAAAATCCAAGAGGACTTCCCGGAATTGCCGGAAGCAAAATATACAATAAAATATGTACATCCGTCCATGGAAGAGCATATGAGTCCGGCGTTCTATTTAACACCTCCGATTGATGATACGGTAAATAATACCATTTATATTAATAAGTCTCAGGTAAGCCGGGATTTGTATACTACAATGGCTCATGAAGGATATCCGGGACATTTGTACCAAAATGTATATACAACATCAAAGAATTTGCCGATTGTCCGTAACTTGTTTTCCTGTCAGGGTTATTCCGAAGGCTGGGCAACCTATGTGGAATATTATGCATATAATCTCGGCGGCTTGAACAATGATTTGGCAAAAGTACTGATGCTAAACGGTTCTGCCAGCCTTGGTATTTCTGCGTATGTGGATATGGGTGTTCATTACAAAGGCTGGGGTGTAAATGAAGTAAGCCAGTATTTAAGCTTTTACGGCCTGCAGGGAGCAGCACAGGATATCTTTGAATATGTTGTGGAGGAACCTGCAAATTACTTAAGTTATTTCATTGGTTATAGGGAATTTATCAATTTGCGTGATGTGGCAAAAGTATACTGGGGTGACAACTTTACATTAAAGAAATTCCACGAAGTTGTGTTGTCTCTTGGTCCTGCGCCGTTTGACCTGCTGATGGAAGAAATCAAGGAATACAAATAGAGACAAGCGGCGGATAGTTTGCTCCGCAAAACAAGGAGGATTCACAATGGATATGAATTATCTTGTCCAGAGGCGGATTAATGCACGAAAGAAATATCGCAGGAAGGTGGCAATTACCATTGCATTGAGCGTACTTTTGCTGATATTAATTATCGTTGGACTGATAAAGGTAATTATGGATGAAAAGAAGGAAAAAAACGCGGAAGATACAATTCCGGGTGTGACGGCGACTGTGTCTCCGGAAGCTTCTGACAATGTACCGGATAACAATATAGTAACAGGAAACAACGAAAGCAGTTTTGTTAACGGAGGAGGGGAAACAGCAGAAAATGAACCTGTGCCTACGGCAGTCCCGGCGGTAAATACTACTGCAATTCCTACTGCTACTCCAAGTCCGACATCGGTACCGAAGACAGTAATTGCTTTGGATGCGGGACACGGTGGTGAAGATTTAGGAAGTACAAGACAGGGGCTGTATGAAAAGGATGCTAATTTGGCAATTGCGTTATTTTTGGAAAAGGAATTGGAAGAGGCCGGATATGCAGTATTTATGGTACGTGACGGCGATTTCTATGTGGAAAATGAGGAACGTCCGGTTCTGGCGTCACAGAATGGAGCCTCTTTATATGTCAGTATCCATTTAAATTCCATAGAGGGTGATAATGACGCCACTCAGGGTGCTGAGGTCTGGTATGCTGATATGCGGGATGACGGAAGTGAAGCCTTAGCCCAGTATATTGCAGATGAGTTGACTAAAGTAGTAGATACCAGAAATCGCGGAATCAAGCTTAGTAACAAATTAACTGTGTTACGTCACAGCGATGTTCCCGCATGTTTGGTGGAATGTGGATTTATTACTTCCGAAACAGAACGTGCAAAGCTTTTTGATCCGGAGTACCAGAAAAAGGTTGCTGAGGGAATTTGTAACGGAATTCAAAAGTTTCTGCCATTAGAGTAAAAGGATACCTTAGGTTTTCTTTTAATTTTCTAGTAACTCCGGGCGTATTTTTATCTTTGTCAGACACGCTCTCGCTACCATCGAAACGTAGCCTCACTAGGTTCGAAAATACCTCACCAAGTGAGGACGTTTCTCCAGGGTCTGACGCCGATAAACATGCGCCCGGAGTTATGTAAAGTTGAAGAAACCTAAAATATCAAATTGCTGACAATGGCAAGTGGTATAATTACTTTATATCGGATGCTATATGTCACTAAAAAATAAACAGGAGACAAGAACATGTCAGGTGTTATTCGTAAAATCAAAACAGACTACGGTCACACGATTTATGCCAGTTATGTAGGGTATATAACACAGGCGATTGTAAATAATTTTGTACCGTTATTATTTTTGACCTTCCAGTCACAGTATGATATTTCTTTGGAAATGCTGGGGCTTTTGGTAACCATCAACTTTGGTGTGCAGTTATTTGTGGACTTCATTGCGGCCAAATTTATTGATAAAATCGGTTACCGCATTGCAATTGTGGCGGCGCATATTTTTGCAGGAGCAGGTCTTATCGGTCTGGCGGTGTTTCCGGAACTGTTGCCACCGTATGCAGGCATTGTACTGGCAATCATTTTCTATGCCATCGGAGGTGGCATTTTGGAAGTGCTGGTAAGCCCGATTGTGGAAGCCTGTCCTACCACCAAGAAAGAGGCGGCCATGAGTTTGCTTCATTCTTTCTACTGCTGGGGCCATGTGTTTGTAGTTCTTGCAAGTACGCTGTTTTTTACGTTGGCAGGTATCGGAAATTGGAAGTGGATGGCAATTCTCTGGGCTATTGTACCTTTTGCAAATGCAGTGTATTTCAGTCTTGTTCCTTTGGCATCACCGGTAGAAGAGGGCAAGGGCATGACAATAACAGAACTGTTTAAAAACAAGACCTTTTGGATTTTGTTTTTACTGATGATTTGCTCCGGAGCTTCCGAGCAGGGCATGAGCCAGTGGGCTTCTGCTTTTGCGGAATCCGGGTTAAAGGTGTCAAAAACCGTGGGCGATTTGGCAGGTCCGTGCCTGTTTGCAGTGCTGATGGGTACCTCTCGCGCGCTGTACGCCAAATTAAGCGACAAAATCAGTTTAAAGGCAGCAATGGTAGGCTCCGGTTGTTTGTGCATGGTATGCTATCTTCTGGCAGCGTTTGCACCACATCCGGTAGTGGGCCTGATTGGCTGTGCAGTTTGTGGCTTCTCTGTAGGTATTATGTGGCCGGGCACCTTTAGCCTTGCCTCTAACTCCCTTCCGGCCGGTGGCACTGCCATGTTTGCTTTCTTAGCGTTGGCGGGTGACCTTGGCTGTGGCTCCGGTCCGACCATTGTTGGTGCGGTGGCAGAGCGGTTCGGGGATGACTTAAAGATTGGCGTGCTGAGTGCGATTGTGTTTCCGGTGCTGTTAGTGGTAGTAAACTTGCTGTTAAAAAGTAAGAAGGCAGCATAAGAGTATGAGATATGGATGAAATATTAGCCATGGAATTTTAAAAAAATAAAATTCCATGGTTTTTTTGTAACTGAATTGTTACGTTTTTTTTGAAATTTTTTGAAATTTT
>JAGAQI010000060.1 GCA_017622795.1 Lachnospiraceae bacterium | reverse complement strand
TTCTTCTCCTGACTTAGGCTGGGGCGGCATGTGTTCTGCCGATCCGAACCGTTCTGCATAATACGCCTCCATTTTATCGAGCAATGCATTCCATATTGCTTCTTTGCTCGTATAATGCTTATACAGCGCCGATTTACTTAAACTCAGTCTTGCGGCCAGGTCGCGCAAATTCGTGCCTTTATAGCCATTTTCTGCAAACATCACAAGGGCTTCGTCTAAGATTTTACTTTTTGTTGTACTTTCCATAATAACCTCCAACATAAAAAGGTGTCCAAGTGGACACCTTTATTATAAGTGACCAAGCGGTCACCTGTCAATACGATATATATTTGCTAAAACGTTTTACAAAATATAAATCTTCTCCTGCTAAAAAAATCAAACAACGGTTCAAAACAATATTACAGTACAATAAACGCACAGTTTGTTGCCGGAATTTCCAATTTACCGGATGCCTTTACAGGCTCCAGTGCAGGAAGCTCGTCATTCTCACCAAGGGCTAATACCTTGCCGTTTAAGGTCATGTTGCGGGAACGGAGACCCTTTTCACCGGAAAGGAGATAAACATCCGCTTCCTTTGGAAGTTCCACGGTGGTTGTTTCCTTGGAGTTGTTGATGATAAGGTATGCCACACCTTCCTTGCCGTCTTTGCGGGAGTGTGCATATACATGGGCTCCTTCGGAAACCGGACCGCAGTCATACACAGCAGAACCCATGATTCTGTTCCAAAGAAGTACTGCAAAATAGTTTGGTCTCGGAACAAAGGTACCATGCTTTAAATAGCCGTAGTCGGAAGAAGCCAGGGTATTATGGAAAATGATACCATCGGTAACGGTAGTAAAGTCACCCAGCTCATTCAAAGTACGAGGAACATCCGCATAGGTGGAAGCCCAGGTATTACCGCCACAGCCCGCATCGCCGGATTCGGTTACCCACATCTGGCCGCCCGGAACATATTTGTCACGCTTTGGAACATACTGTCTTGCGCAGTGACCGGCAGTTCCTAAATACTGCTCGGTAAGAATTGCCTCATATGGCCAGTGCCCGCCCATAGCCGCACCACGTTCGGAAACACCGTTATAATAATGATAGCTGAACACGTCCATTTTGGACTTGTATTCGCCAAGTAATTCTTCTGTTGTTACCATTTTAAAGCCTGCTGCCATACCGCCGCCGGCGCCTTCCATTCCGACACCGAACATGTCGATATCGCCTACAGTACAAGGACCTACAAATAAGCAGTCCGGATAATTTTCTCTTAACCATGCACCAAAGGCATCATGGTCTCTTGCATGGTCTGCTGCGGTGTAGCCTACCGGTAAACCGGAAAGCTGAATCAAGTTTGGTTCGTTGGTAAATTCTGCTGCGGAAACCGGAACACCGTATTCAATGCTGTAATCCATGAGCATTTTTGCCTGTGTGGTATCCCATGGCTCGTCCTTACTGTGATTGCCCGGGCAGTTTGCAAAAGAAACCAAGAGTTTTCCGTCAATTGCCCTTACAAAATCAAGCAGGTTTGTCCACTGCTGCTTAGTAAGAAGATTCTGATAGCCCTCCGGAACCTGTCCATTTGTATGACCGTCGAAATCATAATATGTCTTATTTGCCCATGTGCCGGACACACGTACCCAGGCGGTACCAAGCTCTTTTGCCAGCTTGATCAGTCTTGGATTTGTTGTGTCGATTGGGTCATACCACTGCTGTAAATTACCCATATTAGACCAGTCTTTGATAACCGGAAATTCTTCGGTACCATCCACCTGAGCCTCTGTATAGGCCTTCCAGAATGTACCGCCGGTTACTTCCGTCATTTCCACGTTGTAGGAAACTAAACGTTCATCTACCTGACGGAGTTCCTTTAAATTGCCCGGATTCAATGTTACAAACTTTCCCATAAGATTTACCTCCATATACCTTTCTAACGCTTTAATTATATCATAATGTGCGGAAATTTACCAGACAATAAAATGCCCACCGGAACCACTTTGGTCTGATGGGCATTTTGGAAGTCCTTCCCGACTTTATTTGTTGTTCTTTTTCCACAATCCATGAATATTGCAGTATTCATAGGCTGCCACAAATTCTTCTCCGCCTGCAAGACAAAATTCTGCTCTTGGCTTATCTGCAGGGCTTAATTTTACTCTCTGGTAGCCTCTTGTTGTCTCAATAGCAATCCACTGGATATAATGCTCCTCTACCATTGGATGCTCTACCTCACCTATTTCCACAAGCACTTTATCACCGGATACTGTAACCACCGGCACATGCTTTTCGTGTGCTCCGTCACCAGTGCCCGGCACAAGCTCTGTCATCCTCTGACCACAGCACACTACCGGAACGCCGGATTCTTTTACATACTCTACAATATTTCCGCAATTTTCACATACAAAATACTTCATACCATAACCCCTCTCATGCATATAAATTTATACTATATTGATATGCTTTCCTACTTCATTATATTTATACGCAAGAGAACGTTTTTGATATTGTAAGACTATGCTTTATAAACTATATTCTTTTTCTTTGCTTTTTCATTTTGTAAAGTTCTTCTGTTGCCAGACGGGCTTTTGTTACCGATACATTTTTCTTAGGGAAACAGAAGTAGGAAAATTCATTGTCGCCAATACCAATGACATCACCGATTTCATACCAATAGTAATCGGAATATAGCGTATGGGAGTGTACCGGAGACTGGGAATAATCCAGTTTACCGTCTCCTCCGGTTAAATGGAAGCCGTTTAGATCATGGGTCAGATGTCCTTCTCCAATCATGCATACGCCGTCTAAATTTACTTGGACAGCAATGTCTACATCAGTGTCCAACAAATAGGTACCTTCTTCTAACTCTTTGCGGACACAATCTCTCTGCCAACGGTACCAGTCCGGAATGTGAGAATATACTGTATCTGCATTCTTTGCAGACAACTGTCCGTATTCATCCATGGTCCACTGTGTATTACAAGCATGACAAGTCAAATGGATTCCTTTACCTTCCATTTGGTTTTCTGCTCCGCAATGAGGACACTTATAGAGAATTCTGTGAAGTCCGTCCGCACGGAACGGCACGTCAATGGAAACCTTGTTATCTCTTTGCCATGCAAAGTTATCGAAGGAAAAAGCTTCAGCAATTAAGGCATCTAACTCATCCACCGATTTTTCCTTTATCTCTTCTGCTGTGGCAATACATTTCACATGGGCGCTGACCTTAACATCACGAATCTGTAACATATTGTACAGTGGGTCTCTGTGGAATGCACCCTCGGTAATAACGGTTACCACCGGAACACCAAGACGCTTTAACAAAACACCCATTTTTCTAGGCAGAGCCGTAGCACAGCCATCAAAGGAATAGCCGGCCTCCGGATACATCAAAACACTGGACTTGTTCGTCTTAAGCATATATTCCATATCCTTAAACAGCGTTAAATCTGTAATGTACTTATGGGTAGGAGTACATCCAAGCAGACGCATCAGTTTTCCTAAAATTCCGGTCATAGCGTCTACAGAAGTAACTATTCCAAGTCTCTTTGGATAAAAGATGCCATAGGCCAGCTTCATGTCGGTAAAGCTGGAATGATTCATGAGAATCAGACATGGCTGGTCGCCAACCATCTCCATGCGTTCTGTGGTGTAAGAAAACTTTATCTTCCGTAAGGTAGAAGCACATACAATATGGACGATAGTTGCAAGCCACAGCTGCGGCTTTAACGGATTTTTATGTTGTAATCTCGGTAACTTTAAGACCTCATCATAAGACATCTTTTTTGTGGCAATTTTCATATACTCTACCTCCTTGGGGGGAATTACGTATCAAAAATAAAAAAACTATAAACTTTAATTACATTATAGTAAATTTTATGAATATTTTCAACACCATATCGCCCGGGGTATCTTTCCACAAAATACTTTGTCTTATTCTTCCTCTACTCCCAAACCAAATTCATAAATCTCGTTAATTTTTGCTTGGGCCTGTTCCATTTCCTTCTTTTTGATGAGGGCATTGCGGTCGCTTAAAATGGTAAGCATTTCATCTACCACTTCTGCCTCCGGCAGGATGGAATAATGGGATAAGTAGCCTATCATACGGGCTGCTGTATAGTCTGTATTTAAGTTTTTTGTAATGATGTCGCACAGTTCTTCCTGATAGCCACGCTCTAAGAGCATATCATACAGCTGCATGCTTAGTTCTGTTCTTGGTTTCATACCTGCTCCGATTCTACTTGTTTTTTAAAATATAATAATCTCCATACTTGGTTCCGTCATGACCGACAATCATTTTATCAGCTGCCACAAATCCAAGTTCACGCAACGCTTTGAGTCTTTCTGTTGCCTGCGGTACTGCCTTGGTTGCAATGATGTTACAATAAAACAAATCGTATGTAGCCTCTTGGATAAGCGAAATGATATTTACAATAAAATCTGCAGTTTCGTAATCACTGCGCAAATCCAGACGCAACAAACCACACTCATAAAAGTATTCGTCCGCCTCCCGGTGAAATAATTCGATGGTACCTACAGCTTCCATGGTTGCTTTATCGATAATGGTCCACCTGACAAAATAACGTTCTTTATATGAGAAAGACCAGAAGTCAACCGCCTGCTTCATGCGTTCTAAGGTCTTGTAACAGAAGTCATCTCCGTTACAATTATCACCGTTAAAAAAAGGCACTGCCAAAGGGTCAGAATAGACTTTTAATAAATCAGCGGTATCTGCGGATGAAATTAAGCGTAATAAAAATTTATCACTTTCAAAACTTGGACAGTATTCGTATACATTTTGCATAGCCGGCACCTCTTTTGTTCGAACTTATGTTCTTATTTAATTCCATTATAGCGGATTACATAGGATTAATCAAGATTTTTTTCAAGCATCCACAATTTTGTCGAAGTAGCATTTCCCGCGCAATTTACATATGATATAGTGCAATTTCTTTAGAAAGTAAAAGTGCTATGAACAAAAATAATTTTTTTGATAATATAGATAATTCTTGCAACAGATGTCATCAAAATGCAGGCGAAACCAGACCGGTTTCTGCTCATCTTACAATAATGAGAATTATGTAGTCAAAAAGGCATAGACCCAAATAGTCTCTGCCTTTTATCACTCATTTTCGTCAATTCTTTTTTTCATTTCATCATAATACGCCTTATACCGATATGCCGTTCTTCTGCTGATTTCACCCTGGTTTACAATTTCCATAATAGACATGCCGCCCTCATATTTAACAGCAAAATCATTGTAGGAAGCCATCCAGGAATCATCGTGCTTTTTACGACCGGAAGGTTTTCTGGAACGGAAATGCTCCAGTTCAGCGCGTAATGCCTTGTTTTCTGCTTCCAGTTCGGATATGTAGTTAAGTGCCTCTTCTAATGTTTGTATCATGTAGCCTCCATAAAAATAGAAGTAAAATAATTATATTTACTACTTAACATATACTATTTTACAGAGGTATTGCCAACGTTAAGTTTCTTTTTATATCGTCTTCCCTTAATAGCACCATTATCCACAAGCGCTCCTCCTTCGACTAGTGCTCTCAGCAATACTTTTGTTCTGGTTTCTCTAACTCCCAGTACATCTACTAATTCGCTTGCTTTATACCATATATCATCTTCCATAAATGATAGAATCATATCATAATGTATCTGTGTTTTTTCTGACACTTTTTTACCTGCACTTTTTACTGACACTTTTTACCGGCACTTTTTTCTTAAAAGGAAGCGTCAACACCGTTCTATCCGGATCAAATCGTTCCTCAATTACCGGTTCTTCCCAGCCCTCGTCTGCCCAGACATTAAAGATATTCGGCACACCGCTTCCGGCACGTTCACCGATATTGATGAGATTAAACATTTTCATGAGAGCCTTGTTGCGTGGATCGGATTCGCCACCAATACGCATCTGCTTTTTACCGGTTCTGACATAGCCGGGATTTGCCAAAATCAGCTTGTCCGGTTCTTTACGAATAACAATACCTCGAAGGCCATGATAATCTGCATTAATCAGGCAGTTTGCCAACGCCTCACGAAGCGCCTTGTGCACCGGAGTGTCATCAATACGCTCACCGCCGGACATTTTAAACGGCACCTTGACATCCTTAATTGTTGGGTCCAATTCTTCTCTGTAATCCAAGAAATACTCCGGAAAATGACGGACAAAGTTGTATTCATTGCCAAACATCAGCATGCCTGCTGCCGTAGGATGCAGTTTACCGTCTTCATCCGAAATCGAGCCGCTCCTATGCTCCTTAAATATTCGTGGTCACTCAAACGTTCAAAAGGATGACCCTCTTTCAACGAGCGATGACTGTTACGGTATCCATGAACCGTATCATAATTTAAATTTTCCATCGGTGCCTTATCCAGCACTTCCATATCCATAGTGCGTTCCGTCTGGTCGCGAAACATGGTCTTAACCTGCAATCTGGTACAATGATAATCACCCTCAAAATTACGCCGGAAAGTACCGTTAAAAATATCATTATTTATATACACCGGCTTCTGTTCCCGCTTTGCCATAGGAACGTAAATAACCATAATGACATCTTTATTGTCACCCACTTCGTAAGTCTGCACAACATCCTCTGATAGCAAATTGATATTTACTTTTTTGGAATTGTTGATAGTATTCCATAGAGAGATTGGCAACCCACCGTTTGCTTTTTTGACTTCTCTTCTGTTGTCTTCTCTGTACTCATCAAATCTTGAAAGGTCAAATGTGTTTTTCAAACCAATCATCTCGCTTCCTGTTTTTCCATTATGCTCCATACGGTGCAAATTTACTTAAAATGATGGGTAACCTCCCCATCTGTCGATTTATGATTCTGCTGTTCATATACCTACCTTTCTTCAAAAAAAACGGCAGAGACCAAATAGTCTCTGCCATCTGCTAAATCGCTCATTTTAGGGCTGTGCATCGCCTTCTACAGGAAGAACTGAGCGAATGGACTTTGTAACTTTTTCCATGTATTGCTGCAATTCATGCCCTACCGTTAGACTATCGGGCAAACAATCATATTTTGTAATTTACTCTATTCTATCTCAAAGGAAAACTCAATATCCTTTGTTGCATCAATCTGGTATGCACTCTCTACGTCGCTTCCCCAGCTGTCAATACCGCCCACACCTCTGACTGCACCGTAAATGCAAAGCACAGTTCTTCTTGCAGGTGGCAGTTCTTCCTGATGGGTTGCATTTTCCAGCTCGCATGCTGTATAAGGCAGACACGAAAATGCAAAGTTCTTATCGGTGGAACAAATCTTCAAGCACTGTGTCGATTCGTCCTTTCTGCTGTTATCCAGACTGGTGCGACGATAAATCTCCAACCACTCTGTATCCATATGCATCCCGCAGTCCTGCGGCACAAGGTACGGTGTCGGATCAATACTATCTTCCTCCCAAATGCCCTTTATTCCACCGGCCATTCTGTCCGGATACGTTTCTCCGGATAATCCTTCATAACAGTATTTGTCAGCCTTTGTCGGCATAATCAAACGTAAACCGAATGCCGGAAGCTGCGGAAGTCCGTCCACCCCGTGATAATGTACCGAAACGCCAAGCACACCGCCTTCTTTCACGGTATATGTCACATCCACTGTATTTACCGGAGGAACAACCGTCTCATAGGTAAAGGTTATCTTAACCTCGTTCGCACATTCCTCTGCAGAAAACACATTATTTGCCGGGGCACATGGATACCCCAGATTCTTACCGTCTACACAAACAGAAATCTCTTTACACTGGATAAACATATCAGCTGCCAGCCACCGTCCGCTGGAGATGTGAAACTTACTTCCTCTGTCATTGTCTGTCAGTGCCCGCCAGAAGGTAGGCTTTGGTGTACGATACAACCACTCCATATCGTTTTTCACCAAAGACTCTAACCCGCCGGTTGCATAGGAGAAGATATAATGAACGTCCTGTCCGTGTACACCCAGTGTATAGTCACCATACACTACGCGCAGTAAAGACTCCTTATTTGTACAAGCCATAGTAGTACCTCACTTCCTGCATCGCCGGTTTTTCTTTACGGTCTGCAAACAAAATACCATTCGCGGAAAATTCATAATCGGATGGACGGTCATCATAGTCGCCGCCAT
>JAGAQI010000059.1 GCA_017622795.1 Lachnospiraceae bacterium | reverse complement strand
ATATATATCTTCAAGAGGTTGTTTCCGGTGTCCAGCAACTAACAGAGGAAGAAAAAATCCGTCAGCAATGCCAGGCCCGTGAAGACTACGCCTACTGGGAAAGAATCCGCGAGGCTGACCGCAAGCGGGAACTGCAGAAAAGAGATAATATTATCAATGAGCAGGCCGACACTATTAATGAGCAGGCCGACACTATCAATGAGCAGGCCGATACTATTATTGCGCAAGAGCAAAAGCTTTCTGAACAAAACGCAGAAATCAACCTCCTTCGCGCTGAAATTGCTGCACTAAAAAATAAAGCAAACTAACCTGATAGAATACAGCAGTTGTGTGCTAAACTTATTCCGTATCGCTCTCGGCACAGAGCAGGACAAAGCAATTAGCATATTATTAAAAGCTATTTGCTGAACCTGGTATCTCTGTTGAGGAGAATTAGGTTTTACGGTAAGAGTTTTTAACAGAGCTGGTTCCTTGGAACCAGCTCTTACTTTTCCTATAGTTTTTCATTCACTTCAAATTCTGCATTCATAAAAATATCCCGGGTAGTGTTAACCGCAATTGACATTTTCAATCCAGAAGGCTTCTTATCGTTCACTAATATGCGTTCTCCATATGGTACACCGTAAACAATCGCATGATATGTAATACCATTTTCCGTAAAGAAACGCTCTGTTTGCTCTCGACACTCTTCTGTTCTGGAAGTTATAAAAACAATTTTATCGGTTTCCGGAATATTTAACAAAAATTCCTTTGCTCCGATTAAAAAAGTATCTTTACCGTCCAGTTTATAGCCGTTATGTTTTACAATAGTTCCATCAATATCCAATATCCAGGTTTTTCCTAATGGTGATACAATGTACTTATCCTTAGACATTTTTCAACACCTCTCCGATATGTCCACCAGGATGGTTTTTCTTAAACTGCTCTAGAGAAATATTCATTTCCTGGCAGAGTCTCATAGCAAGCCGCTGAAGAACAATTAAATTAAGCGTTGTGGAATTATTCGGAACGATATTCCATGCATCACCCTCATGCTCCAAGCTGATTACAAGTGATTTAGGAATTTCTCTCGTCAATGTACTCTCTTTCTCAAAAGTCAAAAGCCATACAATACACTCTCTATTCTTTAACAATGAATTCAAATATACCGACTCTACTGTTTCACCACTCTTCGTCAAAATAATAACCAAGTCACCCTTTTGAACAAGACCAATATCTCCATGCACTGCATTATTGGTGTTCATGTAATAAGCTTCTAGTCCAAGAGAATTCATAGTTCCAACAAATTTTTCACATACAGGAACATTCTTACCCAAGCCGGAAACAATTATTTTTGAACCATTATGTAATACACCAGCACTATCCTCTACCAATTCTTCAAACACGGTTTCGTCAATTGACATCAGAGAGTCATTCAGTACCCGAATTAAGTTTTTCATATCTTCTTTCATAGTACATCCTCCAAATAAAACAATCCTAAGTAAAATGCACCGCAAATGGAATCATAATCCTCCCAAGCATAAGTAGTTAATGATAACCATATAATGGCATGAATCAGTTTAATTTGTTCCGGTACAATTTCGTCCTTTAATAATTCAAAAAAGAATTCTTTTAACTCTTCCCATCCAGAAGACTCCGTGTTAATTGTCACCTCATTTTCACCAATTTCAAGTGAGAAACGTTTTAAATTGAACTGATCATAATTTCCTACGATAGAGTAATATAGCTTTGCCCAGTCATATGCTGCATCCCCATACAATTCTGTTTTACCGAAATACCCTCTTGGATCAATCAGTACAGGTTCCAAATCGTGACGTAACATCAGATTCGAGAAGGTACAGTCACCATGTAAAAATACAAACTTGTCCGGTTTATATTTTTCAAACATTTCACGTAATTTTTCTTCATACCCGAATACATTTCTGCACCTTTTGCCATTTACAATAACAAACTCATCCTTTGCAAACGGCACTAACTCTTTTACCTTTTCCAATCTTGCAAAAGTTTTTCCAAGGTACGCATCATCGTAGCTTGCTGCATCAAACGGCACTTCTCCCAGTTTATGTAAACCATTCAAACAATCTACCAATTGAATAAGGATATCCTTTTTCTTTTCGCATGGCAGTTCTGCATACTCATAGATGTTCTTTCCATCTATCTTTTCCAACTTTAACGGCTCCAGCTCATGAATTACCGGAAGATTTTTAAAGCCAAGCTCCTTCACTTTTTCGTACCAGGCAACCTCTCTCTTAGCCAATTGCCTGCCCTGTGCATCAATACCTTCTTTCACAATGCAATCGTCTTCCACTGTTATACGATTAAAAGGGCGGCACTTCTGTGCTTGAAGTTTGTTGTATTCAGAAAGTAAACCATATTCCTTAGTTCTGTCCAAAGTAACAGTTCCAAAATCAATATTTTTCGAAGAAAGCCATCTAACAAACTCCCCCTCTTCCGGCACTTCTGCAAGTACACCCTTGTTTTCAAAAAGAAACATGCCGGCAACACCGCAAGTAGAAGAACGTTCTTCTTCAAACAAACCGTTTTCATACTTCCAGCGGCATTCGAAACCTAAGGAACAACCCACATAATTTCCAGCAGGAATATCGGACAAATCCAAATCCTCATTCAAAATTAAATCGGACCAAATCAGCATGAATGATTCATTTTCTTTTATACATTCTAATGCTTTATTAAGTCCTCCGCATGTTCCAACTTTTCCGCCTGCATTTACTACGCAATAGTCAACTTCTGCAAATGCCGCCAAATATCGTTCCAAAACGTCACATTTGTAATCTCCGATAACAACAAACTTTTTGTTCGGATATTTTCTAAACAAATGAAAAATCATTGGCAAATTATTGATTGGCACAAGGGCTTTCGGCTTATTTTTAGTTAAATGCTGCATACGGGTACCTTTTCCCCCTGCTTGTACTATAACCGTATTGAAGTTCATCTGATTTTTATTTTGATTCATCGTTCTCCGTTGCCTCCATTATCAAAGCAACATAATCCTTCTCTTCTATGTTATCAATTTTGATATATGTTACTTTTTCTCTCTTTGTTACTTCATCAACCAAACCCCTATTTTTTGCAAACTGTAAATCACGTTCTGTTTTTATTACAGATAATACAGTGATAGAAAAATCCTGTTTTAACCATATGAGCAAATCCAGCAAGCCAGACTGTACCCCTATTACTCTGCATCCATATGATACTAATCCACATAGCACATCAATTGAAACGCAAAGAGGATTTGTACCTTCTAACGGCTGTTCATTAGTACCAACATTCGTATAAACAACATACCCTTTATCCCTTAGATTTTGAATTACTTTGTCCCAAAACGTCTTGCTTAATAAACTATTTGATTGCGCAACAGGACAAAGAATTATAGATTTGGAAGCATCCATAGAATTACTAAGAATATATTTTTTCGATTCTGTTAAAATCTTTTCAGTAATATTAAGTTTCCCTGCCTCTTGTGCTACAAATTCTTTAGGCAAATTCATTCGATATGCAAATGTTCCAGTTTTATATAAGTTCCACTTCAACATATTTGCCGCTGAATCTTCATCTGGAAAAATGTTTTTATGTAAACACATTGCTGAATTAACATACAATTCAAGTTCATCTAATTCTTTCTTTCCAAGAACCACAATATCATCAACTTCTTGACAAAGCTTTACTACTCCGCTCAGTACCCTTGTAGTTAATACACAAACTTTTTTTACTACCATTTTTTTAGGGAACGCATAACAATTAATTCCATCCTGATTACTATTCATAAAATGATACTTTTCTTTCTCTGAATAGTATAATTTAAATGGACGTATAATCGTCAAATTCCTTGCTGCGTCTCCTATATGCCTATTAATAATTACATACGAAACATCCGGTTCATTACAAACTGCATTCGCAATATTGTATCCATTAACAACGTCTTGTACTTTCTCACCAAATACAGTTTTTGGAATTGTTATTTCATTTTGTCTTGATACATATTTATTAAGTTTTACATACTCTAAACGTATAGATATATTCGCAGATTCTCCCGCATTGCCTGGATAAATCCTCAACTCTAAATCCGATGCATCTTGAGATGTTTTTATTTGCAAAATAATCTTTTTATTAAATTTACAATATCTTTTATATGCAATAAAATTAAGTTTTGTATCACGTACTAATATTGTAAATCCATCACAATTTCCACTTAAAAGACTAGATGATTCACATTCGAATTCATATAATGTATTTGCTTCTAAACTTCTACAAATGACAGCATGATTCCATATATAGTCTTTTGCTTCAACTAAAAATTCCTTCAATCGTACTATAGTTTCCTTTTTCTGTTCCTCAGCGTTCTCTCCATATAAGACCTCAATTATCTCTCTTTTATTTTTTTCTTTTACTAATTCCATTTGATAGAACACCTCAAACCTTTCGTGCCAATGCTCTTGTATCGTTTGGAAGTATGATACCTCTTTCTCAATATCTGTTTTTTCATCACATAATTGTAAAATAGAATTTACTAATGCCGGATATTCACACATATTATGTGGATGTTCTCCTTCTGCATCATACACCCACGTAATAATATTGCTTTGTAATTTGCAAATTCCATAAGCAATATCTGAACCCACTGTATTACATAAATTGTGCAATTGCTTCATATCTTCTTGACTTCTGCAATTAATACAAATAACAAATTTAGATTCCTTTGCTTGTCGAATCAATTCCGGAAGATTATTGCGTCCATATAAATCATCTTCAGAAAAATCCACTCCAATAACTTCCTGAAAATTTTTTGTCCATGGCCAAAGATTCAGTTTAATTTGCGGATTGATTGCGATTGCAGTGCTACCCTTTATGCGTGTAGCACAATATAAAGCTGCATACCCCCCCGCAGAACTAGAATAAAATATAATATTATGTGGTAAAATATTCTGGCTTAAAGCTACTCTTCTAACCACATCAATCAAATATTCCAAATAATTTTCTTCTGCAGTTCCATAGTACCAACCAATTGCTAAATCAGCATATTTTCTATACATTGGATCTGCAATATTTAACACTGTACCATCAAAATGCTTGTAAAATGACCAACGTTTAAATATAGGTAATCTACTTTGTAAATGGTCTCTTGCCCCATTTAGAATAACGTATAATTTCTCTGATGCTTTATAGTGATACATACATTCAAATTCAACTTTAGGATGCAGAATAGAAAATCTTCCATTAGGCAACTCAGTAATCTCATCCATGTTAATCTTTATACCATTATCTTTTAAAAGATTGCTGTCGCCTTCAAAATATGTTTCTCTTATTTTATCAATCTCTGAAATATACTTCTCATAGTTTTCATATTTTACATCACTCAAATGAGTGTATGCATCTATTTTGTGCATCAAACAGCACCTCCCATAAGACCTCTAATTTTTCTCGGAATAAAAGTAAAAAACCTTCCCAACTTAAATGACCAAGACTTCCGTATCTCCTCAATCTGATATTTATAATCCTCAATTTCATCTATCAGTCTTTTTCTTTCGCCACCAGATATTTTTTTATTCTCTTGCTCATTTTGATTTAATTTTGATGAAAGTAGCACTAATAAGCTCTTATTTTCCTCCGCTAATCTTTCTCTTTCGTCACGATTCCACCGCAGTTTATCTTCCAGTTCTCTGTTCTTTTTTCTAAGGTCTCCAATTGCTTTGGAATCCATAGCATTATTAAGTAACTTAGAAAAGTTTTTACACTTTATTTCAGTATAGAACGAACTTCTCTCTGCGTATTCCCAGAATAAATACGCATTTTTTCTATCCGGGCTATTCCATGCTTTTATTCCGCTGGTGAAATGCAAAATATAATGTGTTTTTTCTGCCGCTTCATACTCCTGAACAACTTCCGGAACCAATTCAATCATTTCATCTCTGCCACTCATTAAAATACTTTTATACCATTGGAAATTCCATGCTGGGCTGAGATAATAAATATTACCTTTACATGCGATATTTAATATATCCTGATCAGGACAAACGTAATCCTTCTTACCATTAACAAGTCCAAAGCATCTTTCCTTTATATACTGGTTTCTAAATTCTTCACAATTGAACAACAAAATACCTGAGTTAATATATTGTTCAACCGGAATATGTAACTGATTCTGAATATATCTACCCATTTTTTCTGATGATGCATTTACAACACCACCCAAAATATTGTCGCCAATTTCCATTTTGTATAATCTATAGGCATCTTCTTTTAAAATAATATCGCAGTCTAAATAGAGTACCGTTTTAAACATTCGAAACAAATCAGGAATCAATATTCTGTAATACATTTCCTTAGAATAATGCGCTCTGGAATACAAAGATTTTGTTTCAGAGTCAATCTTTGCATCAACATTGACAAAATAAATTTTAGCATTATCCCGAGCTATTTTACTGATTGTACTAATATATCTGTCTTCAAGTTCTGAATACAAAACAAATATGCAATATTCCTTGTCTGCTTCTTTTATATTCTCTATTAACGAATCAATGGCAACCGCCATGTATGGCGCATAATTATTGTTTGTAGCAAATACAATAGGAACAACTTTTTCTAAATCTTTCTCATAAGTTATTCTTAATATCTCTGCTTCGGCGCTCCATGCATACTGTGCTAGATTTCCTCCATTTGATTCTATTCCATTACAAATCTGACATACAAATTCACTGACATCTTTTCTTACTTTTTCATCCAAATCAATTTTGTGATAAAATGATAAGATATCAATTGCACTAATGTTTAAGAACATGTTCTTAATTTCAGGTGCAACGTCATTGAATAAAGAACGTGAATTATAGAAGGATTCAAAATGACAATCATAATGCTTCCTTCTTGCTTGACCAACTAATGATTCTGCATTATTTACTCTGTAATTAATTAAATGCTCTTTCAAAAAAGTAATTTTCTCTGCCTGAGTTATCGAGGAAAAATAAAATGTTCTATCATTTGCACAAGTAATTTCATCGAATCTAATGTTTTTTTGTTTTATAAACTCAGCTCTAAATAATTTATTCCATGGAACAACAGCTGTATTAAAAAAATGTCTGTAATTTTCCTCAAATTTCATCGTTGTCCCTGTCATATAAGGGAACCACACAGGAGAAGCTAATTCGTCTGACACATTATCATATTTATTGCACAAAAAGATACATACATCCGCACCGGATTCCTCAATACATCCATATGCCTTCTGATAAATTTCCTCTTCCACCCAGTCATCTGAATCAAGAAAATGAATATATTTTCCAGATGCCATTTCAATACCGGTGTTTCTTGACGCACCGGCACTTCTATTAATTGAGTTTCTTATAACTTTTACTCGACTATCTCTTTCTTCATACTTTTTTAAAATAGCGAATGAATTATCTGTAGAACAATCATCAATACAGATTACTTCAATATTTTTCATTTTTTGATTCAATACGCTATCCAAACATTGCTCTATATACTTCTCTACGTTATAAACCGGAATGATAACACTTACTAATACTTCTTTTTTTATTTTCTTCTTTGCCATTACTGTACTTTCGCTCCCTTAATCCCTACCGTACAAATCTCTCGTATAAACCTTTTCACTCACATCCATCAACTCATCTGCCAACCGGTTTGCAACAATAACATCTGCCATCGTTTTAAATTCATCAAAATTATGTATTACACGGAACTTATTAAAGTTTTCTTCCTTCAGTGTCGGTTCATAGATAACCACCTCAATGTCCTCACCCTTTAAGCGTTTCATAATGCCCTGAATAGCGGACTGCCGGAAGTTGTCCGAGTTCATCTTCATAGTCAGGCGGTAAATACCAACACACTTCGGCTTTCTATCAAGAATCGCCTGTGTTACATGGTCCTTTCGGGTCCGGTTTGATTCCACAATGGCGGAAATCAGATTTTCCGGCACATCCTGATAATTGGCACGCAGCTGCTTGGTATCCTTTGGCAGACAATAACCGCCATATCCAAAGGACGGGTTATTATAGTGATTGCCAATTCTCGGGTCAAGACACACACCCTCAATAATCTGCTTTGTATTTAGACCCTTCATTTCCGCAAAGGTATCTAATTCATTAAAGTATGCTACTCGCAGAGCAAGATAGGTGTTTGCAAACAGTTTTACTGCCTCTGCCTCGGTGGAATCAGTAAACAGCGTTGGAATATCCTCTTTGATGGCCCCCTGCTTTAGCAAGCTTGCAAATACTTCTGCCCGCTCCGACTTTTCTCCCACAATAATCCTGGAAGGATACAAGTTATCATATAATGCCCGGCCTTCCCGCAAAAACTCCGGTGAGAAAATAATATTGTCCATTCCAAACTTTTCTCTGGTCTTCTTTGTATAACCCACCGGAATCGTGGACTTAATCACAACTACCGCATTAGAATTTACTTCTTTGATAATGGCTAACACCGTTTCAATGGAGCTGGTATCAAAAAAGTCCTTATCCGGGTCATAATTGGTTGGTGTGGCAATAATAATATACTCTGCATCTTTGTAAGCTGCAGCACCATCTGTTATCGCTGTCAAATGTAATTCCTTTTCCGAAAGAAATTCTTGAATTTCCTTATCTACCAGCGGAGAGATTCTGTTGTTAATCATCTCCACTCGCTCTTCTGAGATGTCCACCGCTGTCACTTCGTTGTGCTGCGCCAGTAAAATGGCGTTGGACAAACCCACGTATCCTATTCCCGCTACTGCTATCTTCATTTTCCGTTTCTCCACATTCCTTTTATTTTTCTTCGTACCTTAATCAGCCACTTAAACACTTTTAATGCCACCTGAAACAGCTTGGAATTTCTGATTTTATTCACGTAAACCTGATACTCCGCCGCTTCATTGGCAGAAACCGCTTCCGGCGGAGAAAAGCTTTGCTTCTTGGCATTCTTTTTTGCCTGTTCCTGCTCTGTCCGGTACTTCTCACGAACTGCTTTCAGTCCCTTATTACCCTTTTGTACAATCAGTTGATAGTCCTCATATTCCGCAGAAAATTCTGCCTCGGATTCTTTCATTCGTCGAATTCTAAGCGAATCTGCCCATTCGTCCTCAATCTTTACCCAAAGCTTTTGGGCTGTTTCTTCCGGTAGTGTTTTTAAATTCCACAAACAGCTGTGCAATGCATAATTGACAAAGTATATACTGTTGCGCTCATAAAGCCCCATATCCACCAGTTCCTGCTTCATAGCCATTAAGGCATTGTAAAAGCACTCCCAAGACTTTTCTCTGGTTTTAGACAAGGAGCCCGGAATATTTCTCCTCTGGTAAATGAGCCTTTCATCCAGTGTTGTAATCCTATCCGCTTTAAACAGTGACATGTAGGTAAAGTACATATCATTAGAGGTCCGTTGCTCCTGAAACTTCAAATTGTTGTTCATAATAAACCGTTTCAGATACAGCTTGTCCCATGCCCAGCCCATAAAATTGCGGAATGGATTTTTTCCCATATCCTGCACTCTAAACGGTCGCCAGCCCGGATAAGCATCGATTCGCAGTGCATAATTACACGGCTGAATCATTCCCGTTTCTTCATCATGCTGCCAGGAATTCATCACACAAATGTCCGCTTCCGTCTCCCTGATTTTCTGCCACGCATGCAACAGCATATCCGGAGCAAAATAGTCATCCGCATCCAGAAACAGAAGGTACTCGCCCTTTGCCAGTTCCATCCCTCTATTTCTGGCCGCACCTGCGCCCTGATTCTGCTGGGTAACTAACGAAAAACGTTTATCCCGATTCATCAGACCCTCTATAATCTGCTTGGAACCATCTGTTGAGCCATCATCAACACAAATAACTTCAAATCGTGTAAAGCTCTGTGTTTCCAGACTTTCCAAACACTGCCGAAGGTACTTCTCTGTGTTGTAAACCGGTATGATTACCGATATTTCGATTTCCTTTTTTACAACCTTCTCGTAATACTCTTCCGGATTGTTCATAATCCAGTGAAGGTTCGTCCATTCCTGAGGAGTAAACGCCGCTTTGCAAAGTTCTCCCTGCTCCTCTGCCTGTTTAAATTCCTCTGCAAATCTTTGCAAAAATTCCTGCTTATATTGCCAGCCCACACGATTCAGCGTAAACATGTAGGTATGGTACTTTTTCATCAAAAATTGCGGTAAAAAGTCTTTTTCCAATTCCGGATTATCTCTAAGGAACTGTCGTATATATGCATATTCCTCATTGGCGCAGTATATTTTTTCCCGGTTATTTACCGAAGAGTTTGGGTTATCTCTGCGGTTATATAACAACGGCTTGTTTATAAACGTGATTTTCTCCGTTCGGCAAAAGCCCTGAAACCAAAAGCCATTATCCTGAAAAGATGCTCCCGGTGTTTCGTTATGTCGAATGCGATATTGGTTTAAGAAATCCATCCGATAGATTCCGGACCAGGTATTCATAATAAACCGAAAGCATTCTTTGTCCTTCTTTGGATTTATTATATGATTATAATTTTCCGGCACACGCGCCGTGCTATTGTAAACATTTCGCTGTTCGTCACCTTCACCAAAGAAACGATAGAAATCCGCTTTTACAATATCTACCCCAGTAGCTGTTGCTCTTTGATACAGGGTTTCGAACATATGTAAATCCGCATAATCATCCGGTTCCACAATACCAAGGAACTCACCTTTTGCTGCATCAATACCGGTATTCATGGCATGTCCATAACCATGATTTTCTCCACTAATGACCCGCACTCTGTGATCCTTCTGCTCATATTCCCGAAGAATATCCAAACTGCCGTCTTTTGAACCATCATTAACGCAGATAATTTCTATTTCTTGTAGCGTTTGGTTCACCAGGCTTTCCATGCACTGCACCAGATACTGCTCCACGTTATAGACCGGTACCACAACAGAAACCTTTATTTTGTTTTCCGAAATTATTTCTTCTTTTTCCATAACCTCACCTATATAGGAAAGTAGTGCCTTTTCATAAGATTTTCTATTGGCATAAAGCAAATATCGCTCTCTGTTTCCTTTTCCAAATTTACTCCATTTTTCCGGATGTCTGATGCAATCCTCCATACTACTGCTTAGTGTTTTCTCATCGCCGGTAGGCAGAACACATTCTTCCGGAACCATATACTTTGCCCCGGTATTTTCCGTTACCAACAGTGGCTTACCAAGCATCGCTGCTTCCAGTGCCACCAAAGAACAGGACTCGTCTGTGGATGTAACCATAAAGACATCCATATTGCGATACAGTTCATATAATTTTTCACGGTCCCTGTATTCTCCGTGATAGATTACGCTTTCATGTGTACCCAGTTGTAACCTTTTATGATAATCCTCCGCCCAGACTGGCATATTTCCTACAATATGCAGTTTTGCTTTTTTTCTCAGTTCCTCCGGTAGACATAAAAATGCTTTTATTGCGACATCCTGCCCTTTTCTCGGCTCAATGGTTCCTGAAACAATGAAATCGATGATATCGTCTGAACTAGCAGCCTCTTGGGCAGAATAATCATCTATGAAATTGTGAATCACCGTAATATTCTGAAGTCCATAGGTTACTTCTATAAACTCCTTGGCATACTCACTGACACAGACGATATTTTTTGCATCCACCAACCAGTTTGGGTCAATAGCATTTTTCTCCATCAGCCATGGTATATTTTGAGCTTCTCTGATATAAAGCACTGTGCGCACGTGTTGCTGTGCAAACCAAGCAAATTTTGCGCAAAAAAGCGTATTTGCTATCACCAGGTCATATTCTTTTATTTTGGAAATATACTGTTCTTGTTTCTCCGGAAATGCTACTACTGTTACCTTTACACCTTTGCTTATATATTCTTTTTTTAACGGTCCATCACAAAGCGCCCATACATCCACTTCGTAACCATTATTCAGCAGTACATCCGTAATCCGCAGCAAACTTTGCGGTGCTCCGGTATATGTCATTTCATGAGAAGCCAGCAATATTTTCTTTTTCATAACCTATGCTTTCTCCCTTTAGTTCCGCATATTCTGGTATGCTTCACACACTGCCTTCGGTTCGCCTGTCATCCTTTGAATTCCCTTTTCAATCCATACAGCTTTGGTGCAATTCTGCTGAATTGTACTAATAGAGTGAGACACAATCAGCACGGTAGAACCGCCATGAATCATCTGCTGAATTCTCTCCATACTCTTTTTTCTAAAAAACTCATCGCCAACACTCAATACTTCATCCAGAATTAAAATCTCCGGGGTTTCTCGCATAGTTGCTATGGCAAATCCCAAACGGGATACCATACCGGAAGAAAAATTCTTCATCTTCTCTTCCATGAAACCTTCTAATTCCGCAAACTTTACAATATCCTCATATTTTTCATCAATATATTCCTTGGTAAAACCAATAATTGCTCCATTCAGATATACATTCTCTTTTGCCGTTAATTCATAATCAAAACCGGTTCCAAGAGTTAACAGCTGTACTTTATTTCTATCTACTTTGACCGTTCCACTGGTAGGCTTTAATGCACCGGAAACAATCTTTAACAGCGTACTCTTACCGGAGCCATTGGTACCAATAATTCCAACTACTTCGCCTTTCATGACATCAAAGGTAATGTCATTTAGAGCCACCAATTCACGGTGGGTAATTTGCTTTTTTATTCTGCCGATGATATATTCCTTTAAACTGGAAACATTACCGGTAGCAATCTTAAATTTCATTGTCACGTTTTTTATGGAAATCACCGGTTCTGTCTGTTGCACTACCGTATTCTCAATATTTTGTCCCGTACTCATTGTCCTATACCTCTCTGTCTATCAGACCTTCTGCATAATATTATTTTTCTTGCTTTGAAAAAAAAGTTGTCCAAATGTAAATATAACAACAGCCCAAACAATCATTCTTATCCAAAGTCCAGCGTCCGGCAGTTTTCCATACATCATGCATTCTCTTGCTGCAGCAATGTAGCAATACATTGGGTTTTCGCGCACTACTGCCTGCATTGTTTCAGACAAGGCAGTGACTGGGTAAAACAAAGCTGATATATACATCCAAAGAGTCAGAAGAATACCGTATAAATGCTTAATATCTCCAAAAAATACGTAAGCAGAAGCTAAAAACAAACTGAGTCCTGTTGCGAATAATAAGGTCAGTGCCACTATCGGAATTAATACCAGCATGGTCCAGTTCAACGGAATTTTAAAAATAAATAAAAATACGACATACGCCACAAAAGAATAGCCGAAATTCGCAAGTGAGGTATAAACTCTTGATAAAGTAAATACCTGCATTGGTAATTTCACCTTAATCAACAGCTGCTTATTATCTACCAGTGAGGTCATTGCCGCGTTGGTAGCTCCGGTAAACAAAGACCAAATAATGCTTCCCGTAAGATAATAAATCGGGAAGTTCTCAATACTCCGCTGAAACATCATCGAGAATATCGCCGACATTACCGCCATGGAAAGCAATGGATTTAGCACACTCCAAAGCACGCCCAAATACGATCTGGAATACTTTCTTTTCAGTTCCCTTCCCGTCAGTTCCTTTATCACAAACCAATACTGTTTTAACTGTTCCTTTTTCAACGTTTTTTTCCTCTCTTTAACCACTTTCTCAGGTAAATCAGGTACTTGTACCATCTCACATTTACCATCTGCCATGCGTGCCTGCCCTCTGTCAGGGCGACACTTCCTTCTATCCAGGCGCTGTCCTTAAGCACCTGTTTTTTCTTGCCCAGCATGATGAGGATTCGGTTCCATACATACTGGCTCTTAATTTCTGTTTTTGTTAATCCGGCTGCTACCCGTTGGGTATGCTCTTCGGTTACATCATCCGAGAACAACAGACTTCCGTAAATTTCTGCTTCTTCTGGTGTTGGGTTCCCCATGAATCGTTTCAGAAGCTGATAAGTTTGGTCTGCATCAACTCGCTTATTTTGCAAGCCATTCAAAGAATAGCTTTCCAAATACTCTTTAAGCCACTCTGCTTCCTGCTCCATGCGTGTCTGATTTAAGTTGTGCTCGTTGAAAAACACCGGGCAACCTGCCTCATATCCCACCGTCATTCCATGTGGCGCGCTATACACCGCCTCATAAAGGCAGTTGCTAAAATAGACCTTTCGTTTCAGTCCGTAATTCGGGCCAAAATAATAGGTGTGGTAGCTTTCTTCATTGATACCGACCGGTAATTCATACAAGCCAAAGTAGAAGCCTTCTAACTTTTTTTCATAGCCGGCATAGTGTAACAATTGCGTCAGTGTTTGTTGCAAAGAGCCCGTCCATCCGCTGTCCACTAATGCGTACTTTACATCATCAAACAAGCCTTCCCGGCACAAATATTCTATGGTAGTTTCATAGGTACCCTTGGAATGTGCGTACACAAAAGGCAGGAACCTGTTGCTTTCTGCCAGTGGTTTCTTTAGCTGCACCACCTCGCTGTAGGAAAGGATTCTTTTGTAGTCATTTGCATAGCCCAACTCCTCTGCCACAGCTTTGGCTTCTTCGTTGGTTAGTCCGCCGCGCTTCATCACCTTTTCAAAGGTTACATCGATGCCGCCGCGGCAAATCATGTCGAGACAATCTTTTCCCATAAGGGCAAACTGTGGCAGTCTCCAGGCATAACGGGAACCGTATAAATAGCGGCAGTCTATGGCAAGGTCACGTTTTTTACAAAGAAAGTCCGCAGCCAGATACATCTGATATCCATCTCTTGCCAAAAAGTACAAGCGCTTTATACCCCGCTGCTTGGCTTCTTGTAATACCCACTCCACAAAACCAAGCAGTGCCGGCGCAAATATGTTATTATAGATTTCCCGAGCAGCTATTTTCTGCCCTATACGCTTTTGTGTCACAGTTTCTCTTCCTTGCTTCATTTCCTCCGGAGTATCCTTCGCAGTGACCTTGGCAGAACCACCATCACCACCGGTTTACCCACATAAATTAAGTTTCGTATGCTCAAAATTCCCATAGCTTTAAAGCCACGGTACCGTATTTTCATTTCTGCAATTCTTTGGGAAAAGGTTCGTTTATCGTACCATTCCCTGTCTTCCCGGTAGCAAAACAGCCTGCCACCCAGATTCTGTCCATGATATTCCATGCAATATAAGCGCATGAACAACTCATAGTCTTCACAGCGACGGGTATCCTTGGTTTCTAAATAGCCCCCGGCATTCTTTAACACACTCCGGCGAAACATCACCGACGGATGCACATAGGGCGAAAACTTCAGAAATTCTTTTTCTCCCGGCTGTGCTGCCATTTGACGGTAGCCCCACACTCCATCACGATCAAACAACTCTGCTGAACAACCCACAAAGGCACATTCCGCATGTTTTTCCAAAAAATCTAACTGGTTCCAAAACCGCTCCGGTGCGGAAATGTCATCTCCGTCCATGCGGGCAATATACTCACCCTTTGCCACCTTAAGGCATTCGTTTAAGGCGTGGGCCAAACCAAGATTGATTTCACCACGCAGTAAAAGGATTCTGTTATCCTTTGCCGCCAGCTGTTTCAGAAATTCCGCATCTTCTGCGCAAGATCCGTCATCATAAATCAGGAATTCAAATTTCCGGAAGGTTTGGTTTAACACCGAGTCCACCGCTTGTTCCAGTGCAACTTTGTCCTTCTGATTATAGATGCCCATAATGACGGAAAGTTTGGTTTTGCTACTGTTATTGTTCTTCATAAATTTGTCTCATTGTTCTACTGACATTTTCACTGCTAAAGCGTTCTGCTGTCTTTAGGCAGTTTTGCTGCATCTGATGATAGCTTGCTTTATCTTTGGTCCACATGTGATACAACTTCTTAATTGACTCTGCCGTACCATCTACATCATTTTTCCAAACAACATAACCGTTAACGCCGTCCTGCATGTATTCTCTGGTGCCCCGGTTATCAGAAGCAATGACCGGCAGGCCGGAAGCCATCGCTTCCACTGCCACCAATCCCAGACCTTCTCTTAACGAAGGAAACACCATGGCATCTGACGCCTTTAAGATATCCGGAATATCCTCCCTAAAACCGAGAAGATGTACTCTGGCTTCTATTCCCAGACGCTCTGCCCGTTCTGCCAGCGGAACCTTCTCGATTCCCTCGCCGCAGATAATATAGTGAAGTTTCAGCTCCTTTAGCTTTCCAAGAGCCTCCACTACAACCGCATGATTTTTATTCCAGTTCAGCTCACCAACTGAAACTACTACAAAAGCGTTTTCCGGGATGCCAAACTCCTGTCGCAATTTCATACGACTTGAAATATACAACTCATCTTTTTGGTACTTCTTTAAATCAATACCTACACTATCAATTTTGTATACTCTCCCGGCCACTCCGTTACGTTTTGCCAACGGAAGCTTTTTTGCATTTTGCAGGTCTTCTTCATTGATGGTAATCAGCACATCTGTCATATGTGCCAGCAGCCATTCCATCGGATAAGACACCAGCCAAAATTTCAATGGTGCCCCCTTATAAAAATGAAAACCGTGGGCGGTATAAATCACCCGGATTCCCTTCTTTCGATGTTTTCTTGCCGCCAATCTGGCGTAAACGGCTCCCACCGGTGTATGACAGTGCACCAACTTAAAGTGCTGCTCCTTCATTACTTGCTTTAACTGTCGGTATGCTCTAGAATTTGTTTTAAAATCAAAGGGCGACCGTGCAAAGTCCACCTGATGGCACACAATACCCGTACCCTCCAAACGGTGGTTGTCCGTTCCGTAACTGATATTATGGAAGTTCGAGGCATAATGTACCTCGTATCCCAGCTCCTGTAAAATTCGGACATTATTTAATTCAAATTGTGGTACAAAGCCACTGACATGAGTGACAATAAGTGCTTTTTTCATCTCATTATTTCTTTCATTTTTTTCGACTTGTATAAATACAACTCTCATCACAACTAAGCCTCTGAGGCTTTTCTTCGTCCATAGCAAATGCTATAAACCGGCGGTGATGTACCGAATAAGCTTTTTTCCTTGCGGAAACCAACTCATTTTGTGCGTTGCCACACGTTTATGTGTTAACAGTGCCGTAAGCCCTGTCTAACTACCTTATTTTTGATAATAGGTCAGAAAACTCTTTCCTACATTGATTGCCGTGTTCCGTGCCACGTTACCGCTATGTCCGTTTGGGCACAGAAACAGTTTGCCACCGTAATAGTTTTGCCCCGCTGAATGGCCTTCGTTATATCTGCGGATTTTTGCCCCGCATTCACTGCAGCAGTCGGTGATGTGGTACGGCCGCACCGAAGTTACCACAATTCCCTGTCCAAAAGCCTTATACTTTAAATTGCTGATAATGGACCGCCCCAGCCATCGGTAGGCATCGGTTTTTAAGTACTTTTTATCCCGGAAATCGATGCTGGTTTCGTAATTAGGCACCACGATAACCTTAATGTTCTGCTCCAGGCAAAAGTTAAGTATCTGTCGGCTGATGCTGTGAGCATAATGGTGATTTAAGTCGCGAAGCGCCCGATAGGTTGCCGCATCCTCTTTTTCATTCCGAAACTGTGCCTCTGCCTTCTGTTCCGCTTTTCCGGCTGCCAGTCCTCTGCTTTCTTCACTGACACGAAGTCGTTCCATAAGGATTCTGCGACGATGTTCTCGTGCTTTTCCTCCGCGGAAGAACCTGTGCTGTTCTTCTTTTCCGTCTTCGGAAAGAATAACCGCTACCGCCAAAACATCATTATCCGGAAAGGATACTGCACAAATACGTTCTTCCGTCTTCATCCTCTCCTTTACCGTGCGTACATCCGTCACTTCAAAGGATAACGGCACCTCCAGCCAGGCATTCTTTTTTTCTATCACCAGCAGTGGTGACAATCTGATTGCTTCCGTTGGAAATTCTCTGCCGGTAAAAGGATAGGTAACCCATACCCACTTTTCACCATTAAAAAGCTTTAAATCGATAGTGTGGTCTGTAAAGTTTTGGTACATGCCCTTATAAAGCACCATGTTAGGCTCCATACTACCTGCATCTTTCCTGACAAGGTCAATGGCAGCGTTGATTGCTGAGCGCCGGAAATACAAAGGAATTTTCGGAAATCCGGTCAAAGGAAATTCCGGCAATTGTCCTTTGGCTTTCATCTCCTTCGTCCCGATACATTTTGTCTCCAATACACGAAGCAGGAGAAAATCAGACTGTTCCAGTAATTCAGATTCCTTCTTAAGCACCTGGAAGAAATGCCCTACCACCTTTGTATACAGTTCTCTTGTTTCTTTCAACCATGCAAAATGCCTGTCATATAAACGTACCCGATACCTTAAAATGGAATGACCTGTTTGTCTTTTGTTTTCGTCACTCATACATACCAAAACCTTTATTTACAACTCATCTATTCCTGTTTAAAACTCGTAGTCGTGTTCTAAACAGGATAATCATATTACATTTCAAGGACGGTGTCAAGTTTTAAACGTGTTTAAAATGTTTTTCCTAACACAGATACTTTTTATAGTAAAGCGTGGAATATTTATCTTATAAACCACACAGATTATAATAAGGAGAATCAGTATGAATCGAAAAAAGGAAACTTATGACCGTTATGCCGTTGGGGAACGCATTCAAAAACAACGACAAAGCCTTGGTATTTCTCAAGAAGCGCTTGCTGAAAAAATAGACCGTGCAACGAAATATTGCTCGGATATTGAACGAGGAATATGCGGTATGTCTGTGGAAACCATGCTTGCTTTTGCAGAATATCTTAAGATGAGTCTTGATTATATGATGTACGGTATAGAACCGGATTGTGGTGAAATAAAGATAAAAGAATTCCCAGAACCTGTTTTATCTCTGGAACGTACAGAAATAAACCGGCTTCTAGATCAATGCGAGTCCCGCCAAATAACTTATGTCTTACGAATGCTGGAGCTATTTATAGAAGCCACTTCACAAGATATGGAAGGAAAATAAAAAAGGAGTATTTCTGAAACAATTTATACTTTAAACTGTTTCAGAAATACTCTCTTTTTATGTTAAACACTAATTATTTAATTCTTTCTCCACGCACTCCAGTGCCACTTCAATCACCTGGTGCATGTCAAAGTACTTATACATTCCAAGTCTTCCACCGAAAATCACTTTATCCTGTTTCTCTGCCAGTTCTTTATACTTGGCAAACAGAGCGTTGTTCTTTTCGTCGTTCATTGGGTAGTAAGGCTCATCACCCTTCTTCCAGGTTGCCGGATATTCACGGGTAATCACGGTCTTTGGATTATAGTTGCCGTTCTGGCAGCCAAACTCAAAGTGCTTATGCTCGATAATTCTGGTATACGGTACCTCATATTCGGTATAGTTAACTACTGCATTACCCTGGTAATTTTCTTCGTCCAGCTCCTCTGTTTCAAAGCGGAGGCTGCGGTATTCCAGTTCCCCGAAGCAGTAATCAAAATATTCATCAATCATACCGGTGAAAACCACTTTTTCTGCCTGGGCAAGCAGTTCCTCTTTACTTGCAAAGAAATCCGTATTTAAGCGCACTTCCACGCCTTCCAGCATGTTGGAAATCAGCTTTGTGTAGCCGCCCACCGGAATTCCCTGATATAAATCATTAAAATAATTGTTATCATAGACAAAGCGAACCGGCAGACGCTTAATAATAAAGCTCGGTAGTTCGGTGGCTCTTCTGCCCCACTGCTTCTCCGTATAGCCCTTCACCAGCTTCTCGTAAATGTCACGGCCAACTAAGCTGATGCCCTGCTCTTCCAGATTCTTTGGTTCGGTGATGCCTGCCTCTTTTTTCTGTGCTTCAATCTTCTCCTTTGCCTGGGCAGGAGTCTTTACTTCCGGCCACATCTTGCTGAAGGTGTTCATGTTAAACGGCAGGTTATAAAGCTCATCTTTGTACCGTGCCACCGGAGAATTGGTGTAGCGGTTGAACTCTGCAAACTGTTGCACATACTCCCATACCTTTTTGTTGGAGGTATGGAAAATGTGGGCGCCGTACTTATGCACATTAATGCCGTCCACTTCCTCCGTATAAATATTTCCGGCAATTTGAGGGCGCTTGTCAATCACCAGCACCTTCTTGCCTGCCTTATGTGCCTCATGGGCGAATACGGCACCGAATAAACCGGCACCGACAACTAAATAATCATACATAATTTTCTCCTATTCTGCCCCAAGGATGGTTCCGCCGCCAACTACAATGTCGCCATCGTACAGCACGACGGCCTGTCCCGGTGTAATGGCCCGCTGCGGCTCCTCAAAGGTAACCTTCATTCTATCTTCGCCAACCAATTCAATGACTGCTTTTGCTCCTTTATGGTTATAGCGGATTTTTGCAAGCACTTCCATCGGTTCTGTAATAGTTTCGATGGACATAAAATTTAACCGGTCTGCATACAGCACCTTGGAAAACAGCTCTTCATTGGACGCTAATACTACTTCGTTTGTTTCCGGCCGGATTTCCTTTACAAACATGCGGGAGCCAAGGGCAATACCAAGACCCTTTCGCTGACCCACTGTATAATGGATGATGCCCTGATGCGGTCCCAGAATTTCACCGGCAGTGTTTACAAAGTTACCCTTCGGGAACGTTCTACCAGTGTAGTCTTCTATAAATCCGGCATAATCATCATCCGGCACAAAGCAGATTTCCATGCTGTCCGGCTTGTTAGCTACCAAAAGACCGATTTTCTCCGCAATAGCACGGATTTCATCCTTGGAATAAGCCCCTACCGGCATCATGGTATGTTTTAACTGTTCCTGTGTTAAATTATACAGGGCATAGGTCTGGTCCTTTGCATCCGTAATGGATTTTTGCAATGCAAAGCGCCCGTTCGGAAGCTCCACAATTCTGGAATAATGCCCGGTGGCAATGCCGTCTGCGCCAATTTCCCTTGCCCGGTGATACAGAGATTCCCACTTCACATAACGGTTGCAGGCAATACAAGGGTTCGGCGTTCTGCCCGCTTCATACTCTTTTACAAAATAATCAATAACCGCAGTCTTAAACTCCGAGCGGAAGTTCATTACATAGTAAGGGATATCCAGCATTTGTGCTACACGTCTGGCGTCCTCCACCGCAGAAAGTCCGCAGCAGCCGCCGTTTTCTTCCTGGGTTTCATTATCCTCTTCCTGCCAGATTTGCATGGTTACGCCAATCACCTCGTGACCGGCCTCTTTTAAAAGATATGCCGCCACGGAAGAATCCACACCGCCGGAAAGTCCGACTACAATTTTAGCCATAACAGCTTGTCCTTTCTATCTGTCGACTTCTCACAGTCTACTAATACTCTTCTGCTTCTTCCTCTTCATCCTCGTGGATATCACTCTTTGGCTTTTCCAAACCTTCGATTTTAATGCCATGCTTTTCTGCATAGTCCCAAAGAGCTGCATGAATAGCCTCTTCCGCAAGCAGGGAGCAGTGTACCTTTACCGGTGGCAAACCGTCAAGGGCCTCCATAACTGCCTTGTTGGTTACCTGCAATGCCTCATAAATAGACTTGCCCTTAACAAGCTCGGTTGCCATACTGCTGGTTGCCACAGCCGCACCGCAGCCAAAGGTCTTAAACTTAACATCCTGAATAATCTGATTGTCATCGATATCCAGATAAATTCTCATAATATCGCCGCACTTAGCGTTACCAACAGTACCTACACCGCTGGCATTTTCAATTTCGCCTACATTTCTTGGATTTGTAAAATGATCCATTACCTTTTCTGTATACATCGTGTTCTTTCTCCTTCTAATGGTTTATTTATTCTTGTTCATCTTCTTTACAAAATCTTCGTAAAGAGGAGACATATTTCTTAAATTCTGTACGATTGCCTTTAACTGGTCGATGGTGAAATCGATTTCTTCCTTGGTGGTTTCCTCGGATAAGGTAAGACGAAGGGAACCATGGGCAATTTCGTGAGGAAGTCCGATGGCAAGCAGTACATGGGACGGGTCTAAGGAACCGGAAGTACATGCGGAACCGCTGGATGCACAAATGCCCTTCATATCAAGCATAATCAGTAAGGATTCACCCTCAATAAACTGGAAGCTGAAGTTTGCATTGTTCGGCAGACGAAGGGTTCTGTGTCCGTTTAAGCGCACATAAGGAATTTCTGCCAACACGCGGTCAATCAGATAATCACGAAGTTCTGTTTCCTTTTTGATTTTTTCGTCCATACCTGCTACTGCCAGCTCTACCGCCTTTCCGAAGCCTACAATACCCGGAACATTTTCAGTACCGGCACGGCGCTTTCTTTCCTGTCCGCCGCCATGGATTAAAGAACGAAGCTTTAATCCCTTTTTGATATATAAGAAGCCGATACCCTTCGGACCGTTTAACTTATGGCCGCTGGCACTTAACATGTCAATATTTTCTGCCGCAACGTCGATTGGCAGCTGACCGAATGCCTGTACGGCATCGGTATGGAACAGCACACCGTGTTCCTTGGCAATCTGTCCGATTTCCTTAATTGGCTGCAAGGTACCGATTTCGTTGTTGGCATACATCACTGAAATCAGGATGGTAGTTGGTTTGATAGCCTTCTTCAACTGCTCTAAATTTACTACACCGTTTTCATCCACATCCAGATAAGTTACTTCACAGCCGTTCTTTTCTAAGTACTCACAGGTGTGTAAAATAGCATGATGCTCAATCTTTGTGGTAATGATGTGGTTACCCTTGTCCCTGTAAGCCTCTGCCGCTGCCTTTAATGCCCAGTTGTCCGCTTCGGAACCGCCGGCAGTAAAGTAAATGTCCTGGGTCGGCGCATTTAATGCCTTGGCAATCTGCTCTCTGGCCACCGTTACTGCTTCTTTATTTTGGGATGCAAACCCGTACACGCTGGATGGATTGCCGAACTGCTCGGTAAAATACGGAAGCATTGCCTCTACAACTTCCGGTTTCGTTTTTGTTGTTGCCGCATTATCTAAATAGATAATCTTCTTATTCATAACTCTATACCTCCCTTTATGTCTAGCAACCCGGTTCTACCTTGATTGCATCACTTTTTACTTTTTCGCTCTCTTCCAAAAGCTCGGACAGAAACATGTTATTTACCGTATCATTGATACTATCATTAATACGCTTCCACACATATTTGGTGACGCAGAAGTTGGAAGCGGAACACTCGGTTTCTCCTTCGCCGTCTACGGCGGAACAGTCTACCGGACTTAAACTGCCTTCCAAGACACGAAGAATTTCTCCTACGGAGACTTCTTCCGGTTCTTTTGCCAGGGAATAACCACCCTGGGCGCCTCTGGTACTTTGCACAATACCTGCTTTTTTCAGCTTGGCAATTAACTGCTCCAAATAGCTGATGGAAATATTTTGACGCTCTGCTACATCGCTTAAAGATACCGGCTCCGTTTTGGCATACATGGCCAAATCAATCACCGCCCGCAGACCGTAACGTCCTTTGGTTGTAAGTTTCAAAAGAATCAATCCTCCTTTATTATATCCGAGTAATTTAATTCCGACTCTTTTATTTCCTAGTAATTTACTGCGATTTAATTCTACAACAGATTCCGTATTCTGTCAACCCTATGGATGCCAGTTTGTTAATTTTTTATCAATTATTTTTCTTCTACTTTTCCAATCCTCTTCATACCATATGATAACTGCAGTTTTTCTGTCCTAAAATCGGAGGTTTTATGTTAAAGAGTACCCTTGCCAAAGGCACCATTATTCTCACTGCCGCAGGCTTTCTAAGCCGAATCTTAGGCTTTTTTTACCGCATCTGGCTCTCCGAGCATTTAGGCAGCGAGCTGCTTGGTATCTACCAGATGATTTTTCCCATTTCCGGCGTCTGCTATACCATTTATGCGTCCGGAATTCAAACTGCCATTTCAAAAATCACTGCGGAACGGAAAGCCTCCGTCTCTGTATTTTTTCATGGGCTGTGCATTTCCCTGTTCTTGTCCCTCGTTCTCTCTTTCCTTCTTTACGAAGGTGCCCCTTTTCTTGCCACACATTTTCTGTTTGAAGAGCGTACCATACGACCTCTGCAGATTTTAAGCTTTATGTTTCCTTTCGGCGCTGTTACCGCCTGCTGTAACGGATACAATTACGGAAAAAGCAATTCCCGCGGACCGGCCGTGTCCCAGCTGACGGAACAGGTTATCCGCATTGCCTGTGCTTACTTTATTGTATTTACCTTTCATGGTTTAAATTTCTCCTGTGAGCTGGCGGTACTGGTATTGGTGATTGGTGAAATTGCCTCCGCCATGATTAGCATCTACTCCCTAATTTTCTCCGAATGCAAACATAAAAAGCTGACCGCGAAAGCAATACATAAGAGCGGATTAACAGAGATTTCCCTGTTGGCATTACCCCTGACCTTTCACCGTCTGATTATCAACCTGCTCCACAGCTTTGAAGCTACCCTGGTGCCGTTAACCCTGCAACAGTCCGGTATGAGCAAAGCTGTGGCCCTGAGTCAATACGGTATCTTAAACGGTATGGCATTTCCGTTTATTTTCTTTCCTACCGCCCTCACCGGCTCCCTGGCCGTACTGCTGCTTCCGGTGGTTTCCAAAGCAAATAAGGAGGAACATACGGACTATCTTCATAAAGTCATCCGCCTATCCTTAGGATTTAGCGGTGGCCTCGGCTTTGCCTGCACCTTCTTTTTCCTGCTTACCGGAGATTTCCTCGGAAACCTGGTATTCCACGAACCGCAGGCCGGAGCCTATATCCGTATTCTTGCCTGGTTATGCCCGTTTATGTACCTATCTTCTACGCTGGGAAGCATTTTAAACGGACTTGGAAAGGTATACCAGACCTTTATTATCTCCGTGCTTTCCTTATGCATCAAAATCGGCTGTCTGATGCTGTTTGTCCCAAGGTATGGTATGCCGGCGTATTTTGCCACTTTGCTGATAAGTCAGGGATTTACTACCGTAGCGGAGGCGGTGGTGCTTTCGATGCAAGCAAATCGAAGAAAATAACTTCTTAACGGTTTCTTTACAAGACAACTCTGACGATGTTCGACAATTTTTTTCTGTGCTACCGTTATTTTGTAACCAATAACACCAATGAAAGGAAGTACTATTATGAGAAAATTTTTTAAAGCAACACTTACTACAGCCACAGCATTTCTGCTTGTTCTTGCAGGCACATCCACTGTAACACTCCCTCTTCCGGAGGATGGAACCGGTATTATTATCGATACCGAATTAACCCTTGATGATGAACCGGAGGAAACACCGGTTGCTCAGCCTACATCAGATCAGCCTCCTCGTGATGCGAAAGAAGAACCTTTATCCTAATTTTTTTCTCAGCCATTCTGTCATAAACTCATCTTTTGTATAAAGATTTATATCTATACATGTTTCTAAACAATTTCTCCACTCAGGGTTTTGTTCATCAAAACCCTGTTGTTCTTTTTTATTCCACATCATACTGTACAAGTTCCGTTCCACATAATCCAGACTGCGTGCATATAAGGATTCTTCCACCAGATTTTTACTGATTTTATTAGAATCCGTAAATTCTCCCCTATCTCCCAAATAGCTGGCAACTCCGGACATAACAAAACCATACATTCCAAGCTGTTCAGAAATTGTACGACGCGTTTCCATCCATTCATAATACTCCCGTAGCGCATCATAATACTCATTTGTAATATTCTTTCCATGAGTAATTGCCAAATGCATCAAAATAGTAACTTCCGTATTGGTTAAATACTTTTCTCCACGTCTTACACAGCCGTTTCGAAGTTGCACATCTTTAATTTCCTTCATTGCTGCTTTCAGTGAAATTGTCATTTCCAGACATTGAATTGCCTGTTCCACATATTCCGCCTTTGATAACCGTTCCAACTGATAAGAAATATATGTTTTCCAATAACTGATATACTGCATATTAATCCGGAATTCCATAGGTAACCATTCCCTTAACTGTCCAAGCAATCCCTCCGCTTCTTCATATTGTTTCTGATTCAGCACCTGCCGTAGCTTCTTTTCTAGTAAAATTGCATCCTGACTCTCCGTTACCACCTGCGCCCGGTGCAGCATGGTGGACAAGCCCATATGTTCAAACAGCAGCCGGACAGTTCCTCTTTGACTGCCAATTCCCTTATTTTCCAGACGTTCCAAGGTACGGATATCCACAAGACCTGTCAGCTTTTCTCTGGATAGTCCCAGCATTTTCCGTCTTGACCGCACTACTTCTCCATAAGAGTACAGCTCATGTTCTTTATAAAAATGCAGATATCCTGGCGTAAGTAGCGGAACCTGAAATTCACGGTATAAATTCTTTAACATTTTTAAAAACCGTGTCGTTTCCTCCTGCGCTTTTTTCCATCCATCCGATTCCCCTGGCTCTATTACGTGTTCATTTTTTAATACTTCATTCAGGAAAAAGTTCTGTATTTCCAATAATTCTACTGCAAAGTATATCTTTTTATGATCACGTAAGCACTCCAATCCAAAGTGACATACTTCTAATACCTTTTTTGCTTTTTCATACCGTTCTGCACCATTATACCGTTTCCAATGCTTCCGTACATATTTTCCGAAGTACAGTGCAATTTTAGGGCATAACATCGCTTTACTTGCAGGGTCGAAATACTCCCGTTCCATATAATGTAATAAATCCAGACAGTATTCCTCCATACACTCCTGTTCCGCACGAGAATAATACTCTAATACCAGATTCAATTCCTGCACCGACAACACCAGTTCCGACACCGGAACCTGACCTATTTGTGGCACAGTTAAGCTTACTGCCTCTTCCACCAAAGGCCACACCTCTTCCTCCGGCTCACCTTGCAGTTCTAACAGTTGCGCCTGCATTACCAGCATAAACTGCTTCTCCAGTTTATGCTCTTCTTTCACACTCTCCTGAAACGCTTTTATTCGAAGCTCCGCCTCCTCAAGCCGTCCTCTCTCTAACAGACTGACAATACAGCATCGTTCTACCCATTTTTCATGCTCCTCGTCCTTTAAATAACACTCAAAGTCATAACCGTTTTCACCCAGTCTTCCAAGCAAACGATCTCTTGACAGTTTCGACGGATACCGTTCTCCCTGCTCTATTTTACTAATTTGACTTTCGTCAAAGAGACCACTGCTTAGCTGCTCTGCCGATACTTTAAACCTTTTACGTCTCCCCTTTAAATATCTGCCAAAAAAGGTTGCTTCATTGTTAAATTCTATCATATATCCCCAGTTTATACTACTCTTATTTTATTCATATAATATCATTCGGTGTAATTTATGTCAATTTTCGTCATACCCGTCTTTTCTTTATTAATTCAATAGGAGCTGTGCACTAATTTGTGCAACAGCTCCTATATCATACCTCTAATAAACTTACTCCCCTACATATAACTTTCTTTTTCTCTCTACCTCTGTGATTGTTTCCTCCAAACCAATCTCTCCACGTATGTATGCACCAAAATCTTCAAGGAAGATTTCATACTCCATTCTAAAGTTAATATCACCGTTTGCATATAGTTGATACTGTTCCTTTACAAATTGCGTATCCTCATACATTGCTTCATCCTGAAGAATAAAAGAATTCTGCTTTGTTAACATGTATTTACAAAATTCTGAAATATATTTTAAGGTATCTTCCAAATTTTCCGATTTCGGATTGACCGCAAGAAAAGTAACGGTTCCGACATTTCTTATCCCATTCTCAAGCTTTGGTGTTCCTGCAAAGCCATAGGCATTCAAATCTCCGTAAAGCTCATTAATCGCATCTAAAACCGGACTGGTAGAATATACATTATAATCCACGTAAAACTCAGCAACCGTTCTTTCTATCAGGCTACGTCCATATACATCATTTACTCCCCACTCACCACAGGTTTCATATATTTTCCGAAGCTTTTGCAGATAGTTTCTGGCCAATTCTGTATCAAAAGATTCATATTTTGATAAATACTGCATATGAAACTCTTCTATCAACATAATCAGTGCCATGGAAGCCTGTTCCGGATTCTCCGCTTCAATCTTTTTCAGCAGCTCCATGAAATCCAAAAGACTCATCTGAGAATAATCCACCTTATTTTTTTCACATAATTCCTTATTATATACAATTCCAGGAATTGCCAGTGCCACCGGAACCATCCAGATATCACCGTCTTCATTAATTGCCAGTTCCTTTACATAAGGGAAGCTTGCATCCAGATATTCCTGCACACCTTCCACTTCGTTCAAAGCATAAAAGGCACCGTTTTTTTGGAGATTATTTGCACAATCTTCTCTGGAACTAAGCAGATACACATCAAAATCTTTGTCCTGTGCCAATGCCTTTAGGGTAAATTCATCATTAGAAGCCGGATACAGATTCATTTGATATCCACAGCCGAACGGTACATCCCGCATAATCTGGTTGGATAATACCTGTATCTCTCTATTGCTCTTGATATAGGTATCTTCACAAATTCGTTTAACCCTCCCCATGTTTTCTCTGTCCATCAGAAACAAAAAACCTTTTTGATATACCGAAGGATCTGTTAAAGTTACTTTATCAGGTAAAATCTGAGCCTCTGTTCCATCTGTTGTTCCATAGTATAGTTTATATTCGTCTGTGTAAATATATCCTTCTCCGCATTCCCCAATATTTGTTCTGGGTGCATTCACATGATGCCATTCCATTTCCGTCAGTGACAGTTCACTTGGATTAAACTCCAAAAAGCCAAACGCATTCTCTTCCGTATACTGATATATCATCAGCGTATCTTCCTCCGTGGCATACATTCCGATAGGAAAATCTACCTTCATCCGTTCCTGCTTTGGCTTTTGTTCTGTGAGATTAAAACGGCATATTTGTTCTCCGTCGTAACTAAATACATATACCTCCGGATGTAAAATGTAACTTTTGGTCGCCGCTTCCTCCCCAGTCCCAAGAATATAAAGGTACTCATCCAATACTACCATTTTATCGACAAACTGATAACCAATCAGCTTTGTCAGTTCCACTGCCTGCCAGGTAGTTGTATCCACTAAATACACATATTTATCCAAATCTACAGGCACAACACAATATAGAACTTCGTCATCAATCGTCATCATGGTTACTGCTCCGTAACCAAATTTCAGTTCCTGATGATTAATACAATTACCTTCTAAATCATATATCTCGAATATCTGAGTAGTATATTCTCTTTCTTTTGGATTTATCGGTTCCCCGGTTTTATGCCTTTCTGCAGCTTTGCCTTCTACTGTATATAATAATCCTTCTTCATCCACGGTATATGCCGCCGTTCGTTCTGAAACGGTATATACAAAATCTTCTCCCGAAACCGGTAAAAGTTCTTTTGTTTTTTCTTGTCTGCTGCATCCTGCAAAAATGCAAATCAACAGAATAAGCATTGATATTTTTAGTAAATTTTTCATTCTGCCGGTTAATTTCCTTTCTCCGATTCCTTCAGTTCTTCAATTGCCAAAATTGGCACTTTATCAATTGACAACAAGTCCATATTCTGATTCGTATTTATTTTTACAATAACTTCCGGTGCACCGGTGGTTCTAAGTGCGCACAAGGCATAAAGGTTTTCTCCATCCGTATAAAGCTTATCAATATGAGAGTACGGTATTACTACTTTTTTTGTATCCTCCTGTTCGTCATCCTCCGGCTTTTCTTCTTTCAATCTTGTATCGTAACATACGATAGAACCACTCTCCGGTTCAATTTGTACCAGATAACTTCCTTGAACCACAACCCAAATATACTCTTTGGTTACGGAAAAGGACTGAACCCATTGAATGCCTTCCATTCCCCTATCCAATCCTCCGAGTACCACATCCTCTAAAACCGTCTTACAGTCAAAGCATTTTACTTCTCCTGTAAGCATATCCGTCATATAAAATACTATTTGACCTGTATCTACAGAGTAAAATATATCATCTATGACACAACTTTGCTGCGCCGGAACTCCTACATCCAAGCTTTCCCCTGTTTCTCTGGAGGAAAACATTGAACCTCCCCTGTGATAATATTCTTTCCATCCGGCAATTGCATTACAATTTGGGTCTTCCACCGGTTCTCGGGTTGCAAAAGGAATCACAGAATAGTAATTATTCAATCTATATCCCTTACGACCATTGTGAACTACTTCCTCACCCTGTTCACTCCAAAATAGATATACACCCTCAGCCCCTACTCCAAGATGACTCTCATTTGCCACTTCCAGTTCTTTTTCTGCACTGTAAAACAGTTCTACCTTGCCTTCTGCCGGAGTATAGGCATAAATTGAATTTTCACTTATGTCGGATAAATCATACTTATCATAATCCTCCACTAAAAAATACAGCGTTCCATCCCACATATATAATTCTCTGGCCGGAAGTTCCACTGCCAATTCCATCTTATCGTTCTGTAACCTATATATATACCAATCCTTATTTTGATTGACAAAGTAAACCACTCCGGTGTCCGGGTCAATACAAAACAAGGACTGTTGATTTTCGTTCGTATCCGTGCATCTTAACCGATTTGACGCATTATATTTTGCCAGCTCCCCGGCATCCTTTTTTTCAATAACAATCTGATTTCCCGTCATTTCTCCATTCTCCGGAATTTCTATGACCGGTTCCTCAACGATTTCAAAAAGGTCAGATATATTTTCATTTTGCGGTGTTGCAGGATTTTCTATTGGTTCTGCCTGTCCACATCCCATCATAAAAAGAACTACAAACAATCCAACTCTAAGTATTCCTTTTTTCATTCCTATTCTCCTCTTGATACTTCCTGTAACAGGGCTTATTTCTCAGGAACCGATTTAAAATCGGTTCCTGAACACAATTAGTAATTTGGGCAATCCGGATTTAAATGTTGTACCATTGTTCTTGTAACATACTCTGTTCTTTCTCCGCAAGCACAACTTCTTTCATACTCCTGATAAATTTTTTTAATCTCACACTCGAAAGATGCGTCCTCAATCCACTCTTCTCCGTTATGATAGTCCATGTAAAAATCATGAGTTGTAATTTCACAGTCATAAGAATATTCATTCAAAAGCGTTTCCGATGTCAGTTCATGATTGCAAAGCGGGATTTCTCCGCCGGGAATAACTGTAGCCTTTACACTTAACGGATTTATCATTGTAAAGCAACATACCATAGCAACTACCACTGCAATTACTTTTCTGAATGTTTTCATATTTTACTTATCTCCCTTCTACTTACCACAGCTAGAATGGAATTCTTCTCTTATGGTTTCCGTATAAGTCACTTGTCCGCAAGGACACGAATAACGAAAAGTCTGCTCCATAATAAACCAGCTACACTTTCCATTATTGGCTTCCGGAATATCATTATTATTGTCATCCGTATAATAAGTATAATCGTGTGGCTCACAATCAATACAGACCGGTTCTGATACGGTACAGATAAAACTATCATGTCCACATAACGGAATCTGACCGTCTCCAATAACAGCAGCCTTTGTACTAATATGGTTTGTCATCGTAAAACAAAACGCTAATACTACCTTTTGATAATTTATCATTTGTATCATGCGCATGCTACTATGACACTTTCACTTTATCATAATAAATTATTCCTGTAAAGGGTCAAAACCGGCACAAATCTTTTCTTTTTTTATGCTACTTCTGACCCTTTACCAAACTACATTTTCTGCACTATGCTTAAATCATAAAACCAAGCAAAGGAAGGTACTTTATGATGAAACACTTCAAAAAACTGACATTGATTATCACTGCTGCATTTTTATTTTGCCTCACCACGGCAAATACATTCGGTGGTTTGATTCCACTTCCGTCCGTTACCGTTGATGAAGAACAGCCAGACAATCAGGAAAAACCGGATGTTCAGCCAATGTCAGACAAAGAGGATGAAGATGAAGGAAACACTGTAAAAAGTCTTTAAATCACATATCATAAATCAAGTCGTTTTCTTATTTTGGATGCGCGCCAATCATCCTTACAAAAATTATCTACTAATAAACAGCGTAATAAGCCATTTCTCCATTCAGGGTCTTCTATTACCATAGGAAGACCTTTTTGCTTTCTATCATTCCATAATAAATCATACATATTTCCATGTAAATAACTCATATTTCTTGTTCTTAATAATTCCAAAACAATCTTCCGATTAATTTCACATGATTTTTTAAACTGCATCATATTTCCTTTATAGCTTGCAACTGTAGACATCACTAATCCATACATTCCAATGATTGGAGAAAGTGTACATCTCTTTTCTAATCTTTCGAAATACTCTTCCATTATATTCCACAATGAGTTTTCCTTGCTTGTCCCATACAATAAGATAATATTATACAAAATAGTCATTTCCTGATTAGTCAAATATTTTTCTACCTTTCGTATTCTTCCGTTTGGTAATCTTACATCCTTTATTTCGGCTATCGCCACTTCATATGGAACAGTATATTCCAAAATTTTTTTTGCTGTTTGAATAAAATATTCCTTTGAAATCTCATTCTCACAGTATCTTAAACTCAGTTCACTATAATCTATATACTGCCGATTGATTAAGTCTTTTAAATCAAGTAATTTTTTTATCTTATTCAAAATAATTACAGCTTTTTGAAAATCGCGCTGGTCATATGCTCTTCTATATTCTTCCTCCCAGCGGATTACCTCCTGATTTTCTGTAACTAACTGTGCCCTTGTCTGTTCCATCGAAAGATGAAAACGTTCAAAAAGGCGCTGTGCATTTGCCCTCTGTATATTTTTACCGGCCTCCAAACGTTTCATTGTACTTTTACTGCAAACCAATTCGTCTTCCAGGGTTTCTATTGAAACACCAAACATACTTCTTCTTGCCTGGATAACATCGTTAATACAATATACCTCATATTCCCTGTAAAAACAGGTATAGGAGTTTGTTTTCTTCAACACCTTATATTCTTCATACAAACCGTCAAGCAGAGTATAAAATTCCTGTGTCTGTTTCAATTCTTCTTCGTAAACTACCCATGTATTTTCCGAAACCAATGCTTTATGCTCCAATAACCACCTCAAATACTGCTCTTTTATTTCTAGCAATTCCAGTGCATAATAACATTTATTACGATTTCTAAGCCATTCAATTCCCTTAGAACATATTTCCAAACTTTTCTGCGTCCATTCCCATTGTTCCAGTAGACCTTGTAACTTCGTATTTTTATTTCTATATCTGCAATAAAACAAAGAAATCTTTGCACCAAACATTGCTTTGCTCAATGAATCAAAATACCCCTGTTCCACTATCTGAAGCAGATTGGAATAAAACTGCTCTGCATTTACTGTCTCTTTATGGAAGCTGTATTCCAACATCAGGTTTAACTCTTGAATAGCAAGTACCGGATGTGATATCTGTTCTATATTCATTACAGGAACAGTCAGCTTTACTGCTTCTTCTAAGGTCTGCAGGCATTGTTCCTCCGGCACACCACACAATTCCATCCATTGAACACGCATGGTCAACAGAAATTGTCGAACTACCCTGTCTGTCATATCCTGTTCCTGTTCAAACTGTACTAACAGTTTCTCAGCAATTTCTAAATCTCCATTATCTAAAGCATCCAGAATATTTCTTCTTATTTCCCACTCTGCATATTCCTCCGGAGTCAGATAATGCTCATAGTCGTAGCAGGATTCTCCAAGACGCTCCAACAGGCGATCTCTGGTCAACTTGTTCGGATAACGCTCTCCCCGTTCTATTCTTCCCATGGTATTGTCCCGGTAAATACCTTCTCCGAGCACTTCTCTTCCAATATTCCGCAATTCTCTTTGTTTTTTAAGAAAATTCCCATAATGCACAGACTCTAACGACATACGTCCTCCTAAAGCTAAATGACTGATCTCCTATATAAAATTATTATAAATAGAACAAATTTCTTTGTAAATAGCCAAATGTGACAACTTTGACCCTTTACATGCCCCTGTTTTTTCTGCTAAAATATTCTTGTCTATACTATTCGATTGGAGGTACCGACATGGCTACCGTAAAACCTCATAAATCCATCCGCTGGAATACCAAGTGCCTTCTGTGCCTGGTGCCAAGCCTTTTGGGATTACTATTGTTTTATATCATCCCATATCTGCGGGTGCTGTATTATTCCCTTATCAACAACCAGTTTAAAAAGGACTTTGTAGGTCTTAAAAATTACATAGATGCCATTCAGAACGAGTACTTCCGTCTTGCCTTTTTTAACAGCATCAAGCTGATTACTGTTTGTGTGCCTGTGCTGATTCTGCTTGCCATTGCAGTCTCTTTGGGGCTCACCTTTCTGTTAAAAAAGCTGCGGTTGGTGCGGGTAGCTTTTATTCTGCCAATGCTGCTTCCTACTGCCAGTGTGGTACTGTTTTTCCGGGCAGTATTCGGGCAGGTAGAAAACGAGCTTCCGCTATACCTTTTGTTTATCTGGAAAAATATCGGCATTTGCATTATTTTACTTACCGCTGCCCTCACCACTATCGAAGATGAGCTATATGAGGCCGCAAAACTCGACGGTGCGGGAGGCTTTTCCCTGCACGTAAAAATCACCCTGCCGCTGATTTTACCGACCATCTCCTTTTCCACCCTGATGGCCATTGTCAATTCCTTTAAAATTTTCCGTGAAAGCTATTTGTATTATGGCAGTAACTACCCGCCGGATTACGGCTATACCCTGCAATATTACATGAACAATAACTTTTTAAAATTTGACTATCAGGCCCTTGCCTCCTCCTCGGTGCTTACCTCCTTACTGGTGGCAGCCATCGTATCCGCCTTTCTTCTGGCAGAACGGAGGTACCAAAGATGAAACAACTACTACGTTTTCTGCTGCTTTTACTGGCAGCGGTATTTTTCCTGCCAACCCTGGCAACCATCCTGCTGTCCTTTTATCCGGACGGACAGGTTGGATTTTCCGGCTATGACGAGCTGTTTTTTGACTGTTTCCGTTTTTACACCATGTTTTGGAATTCCGTCCTTTATGCCTATGTCATTACCGCACTGCAGCTGGTGGTTATCCTTCCGGCAGCCTTTGCCTTCTCCTTTGCCCGCTTTAAAGGAAAAGAGGCCCTGTTTTTCTTTTATATCATCCTGATGATGATGCCGCTGCAGGTTATGATTCTGCCAAATTATATCGGTCTGCGGGATATGGGCATCTTAAACACCCGTGCAGGAATTATCCTTCCGATGATTTTTTCTCCTTTTGGCGTGGTGGTTCTGCGTCAGTATATGAAAAGCATGGATGGCTCCGTCATTGAAGCCATGCGCTTAGAAACCAATTCCATGGTGCGTATTCTTCTTCATGCAGTGGCTCCTCAGGTAAAGGTCTGCCTCTATGCGGTGGGTCTGTTTGTCTTTGCCGAATGCTGGAACATGCTGGAACAGCCGATGCTCCTGTTACAGGATGAAAATCTGAAGACCCTCACTGTATTTTTCAGCGACACAAAAAACGTTAGTGACCAGGTACTCTATCCTGCTTCTGTAGTATTTATGATACCAATTTTACTTCTCTATCTGTTCTTCCATCGGGAACTGGAAAGGGGGCTGACACTGCATGAAACAAACTAAAAAAAGCAGCGGCAAAAAACATTTTCTGCCGTTACTGTTGCTTTCTGTACTCTTTTATGGTGTCATGTTGCTCCTTACCTTAACAGCAAAAGACATCCATTTGGCAAGACTGCCTCAAGTTACCGCCAGCCGTCTTGGTAATGTAAGCTTTACCTACCTTTTCACTCCGGAAAACGGCGAGCCCCGCATTGCAACCAAGCAGATGCCGGGCATTCCAAAGGAGCTTTACGATTCCGGGCAGATTTTTACCGTTACCACCAAGGTCACCGACGAAATGACCTATTATTATGCAAAAAAAATCTCCTTGAAAGTTGACAGTTCCAAGGAGAATGATACCCATTATGCAATTAGTGACTCATTTTTCCGCGATATGATTATTTTATCGGGTTATGAAAATTTAAAGGATGGGGATGAGGTGAATTTAATTAAAGAGGAGAAATAACCTGCTTTATCTCTTCTCCACAATCTCACCGCAACGGTACGCCGCAATGAGTTTCTTTAAATCCTCAATACGTTCTTTTATCATTTTGCCCTGGTCGGTGTCGCCCACCAGCATGCGGTGATACATACGCTCTACCGCTTCCTGTCTGGAAACAATATCGATTTCCTTGCTGATGGCCAGCTCCTTTGACACAAACGGCTCGTGGGCGGTTAGGGTAAGTCCGTAGGAATTGTAAACCAGCGTGTAGCCGGCAATGCCGGTTTCCCTGCGGTAGGTCTTGGAAAAACCACCGTCGATGACAATCACCTTGCCGCCGCATTTTACCGGACTTTCTCCCGCCATACGGTGCACCGGGACATGTCCGTTGATAATGTGGGCCGTGTCTACGGAAAGACCGAATTCCTGTAAAATCTGAATGGCAGTTTCCGTATGCTCAATTAACCGGTAATACGGATTTTTGATTTCCACGTAAAGGTCTTTATCATCAATAAAATACCGTTCAAAGGTAGACATTTTGCTACGGCCGTAAATCGGAGAATTCGGAGCATTCCAAAGATACCACATGATATCGGCACCCTTCTCTTTTTCTTCCTTATCCTCTGCAAAAAATGCCTTACGCACGTAGCTTTCCAGCATATCGTAAAGCTTCTTACCCTTGTGGGTCTCGCCAAACAAGGTGACTTCCGTAAAGCTGCCATCCTCATTCATCGGCACACAGCCGTGATACAGCAGATTATTGTTATAAATTTTATACAGGCTGCCTCGGCTTAATAACAACTGCACATGACGCTGCAGCTTTTCACAGTGCAGGAAGGAGTTACGAAGACGCTTCATCACATCTGCTTCTTCCTCCGTAAGTGTATAAGGATTCTCCGGATTAATGGTCGGGAAGTTTTTGTCTAACAGCTCATATTCCTTTCCTTCCAGCACAATCGTTCCTTTTTCATAATCAATCAAATGCAACAAACAGCGGTCCTGCAGACCAAAGTCCGCCCTTGCCATGGCAATCTGGCCTTCCAGTTTAAACTTGAGTATGACAATGGCTTTGTGCATCTTCATGACCATCTCGTTTTCCCGGTCGGACACCTGATTCTTTTCTTTCAGTTCAAAACACTTACAGTCATCCTCCGCGTAGGTATCCAGGGCAAAGGTGGCAAGCGGAAGCATATTGATACCGTAACCATCCTCTAAAATGCCAAGATTCCCGTACTGGACGCTGTTGCGGATGACATTGGCGATACATGCCATATGTCCTGCTGCGGCGCCCATCCAAAGAATATCGTGATTACCCCATTGGAAATCCACGGAATGATACCGGCACATACGGTCCATAATCAGATGCGGCGCCGGACCTCTGTCAAAAATATCACCTAAGATATGCAAACGGTCAATTACCAGCTGCTGGATAACCTTTGCCAAGGCAATAATAAATTCCTCGGAATTACCGATTTCCACGATGGTATTAACAATAGACTCATAATAAGCCTCTTTGTTTAACACCTCGGATTTTTCCGTAATCAATTCTTCGATGATATAACCGTAGTCCTCCGGCAGAGCCTTGCGCACCTTACTTCTGGTATATTTGGAGGAAACCACCTTACATACTTCAATCAGGCGGTATAACGTAATCTTGTACCAGTTGATGATGTCCGGTTCCGCCTGCTTTACCAGTTCGATTTTCTGCTTTGGATAGTAAATCAGGGTTGCCAGAGCAGACTTATCCATATTACTTAAGGTATGGCCGAATACATCGTCGATTTTCTTGCGCACCGCACCGGAGCCGTTATGAAGCACATGAGAAAATGCTTCGTATTCCCCGTGAATGTCTGACAGAAAATGCTCTGTTCCCTTTGGCAGGTTTAAAATTGACTGCAAATTGATAATCTCTGTCGATGCTTTTCCTATGGTCGGATAAAGCTTTGACAACTGTTCCAAATAGCGAAATTCCGTATTATCCATCGTAAACCCCTTATCTCAATTAAATCCCCAAATAAGTTTCTGCAGATTCCTGCATTGCTGCTTTCTTCTGTCTTTCCAAATATTCTTTTAAGAGTGCTGTACTTCCCATAACAGCTTTTATATCCAAAACCAGTTCATTTACCCTATCCACTGTATATATGTGCTCTGTGGCCACGTAGAATGCGTTATGAAGGGTTTCCTTAAACGCAAAGATTAACTGATTATGCAGGAAAGCTTTTTCTACAGCAGATACTATTTCTGACTCATGATTAATATCCAAATAAAAATCAGCTTTCATAAACAATTCATCCAGCACCTTCATCTTTACTCCCGGATACAGGCTGACATTGCTGTACTTCTCCATGCTCATCAGCTTAGAAGACATTTCCGTAATTGCCGCAATGGAAAAATGCAGTTCCGGTAATGCCTCCACAATTTTTTCCACTTCTGCAATACGGTCGGAATTGGTGCATATCAACACCTCTTTTTTTCCCAGATTTTCTTTTACAAACGGATAGATATATCCAAGTCTTCTCAACTTTTCCGCCGGAGCCCCGAGCGCTAACAGTTTGCGGTATGCTTCCTCACTCTGTACCATAATTTTAGCAGCACGATTAGAGGTTCCGTTTAAAATCAAGCGCATATTGCCCGGAATTTCATCAGAAATCGGTTCCTGCCAAAATAGAACATCACCATTTCCGTTTTCCGGCAACCGTTCCGATACAAAGAAAGAAGTTGACAACGTATTGAAAAATATCCTGTGTCCGGCATAACCGGCTTTTTGCAAGACAAAGGTAGTAAATTCATGCTTATTCTTAAAAATTCTTACTACATCCCCATCATTTAAGATAATGTCCCTGGTTACATAATTTTCTGTCAATATTTCTTTTCCTTCAGCATTGAAATAAGACTTATTTACCCGCTGACCCTTGGAATTGAAAATTGTTCTTGCATATAAAGCACCGTAGCGGTTGTAATGATCGCTGGAACGGACCACACCTCTGTCATCATACCAGTCTACCACCTTTACCAAACGTTTATGTTTTGGCTCTGCATAAAAAATACGTGCCCGTTCCTTGTTTAACTCATGAACCTTACCACTATTGTTGTTTGCACTGATTTCCCAGTATTCAGGCACCGTAATCTGATTAAAGTATCTCGGTTTTCCCGGTACCTTTTCTGAAGTTGCAAACGCACCCAAAAAGTAACCGAAGACCGAGGTTACTCCTTCCGGTAAAAATCCATCCTCTTCAATGACAAACACAGGATACTTCTTTCCGGCCTGAAGAAAGGAGGTATGCAGTTTTTTACTGTCTTCCCCGTAATTATCCAAAAGTAATACTATATTGTCTGCTTCAAAAGTAATGCCCATCTTTTTTCCACCTCTGTTGTCAGATAGTTCTTTGCTTTTTCATAGGAATGCCCATGAAAAGCATCCAAATCGGCTTCCGTAAATAATTCAACCATACACTCCGCCAGCTTTTCCACACGTTCTTTTGTTTCCATCGTGTCATGTACCGGAATCTTGTAACCGTTTTTTCCGTGGTCGATAAAATTCTTATTTCCGTAACGCACATCAAAACCGATAATCGGAAGACCTGCTCCGATTGCCTCCATCAAAGTCAGTCCAAAGCCTTCACTTGTGGAGCCTGCCGCATAGGCTTCGTAGTTTTGGTATACCTCGTCCAAATTCTGCTGTCCGCATAATGTAATACAGTCGGTGCATCCCAGCCGTTCTGCGGTTTCCATAATTTTTTTCTCCTCCGGTCCCTTGCCGTAAATATCAAGGGTAATATCCGGAACAGATTCTCTTGCTTTTGCTACTGCTTCTACCAGCCAGTCTACATGCTTTTCTGTAGCCAGTCTGGATGCGGTAATCAAAGAATGCTTCTTTCTTGTTGTTCCCGGAACTTTTAATTCCCTTAGGCTTCCTACAGGAATCGTAATCACGTTTGGTTCCACGCCTTTATATTTCTTAAACTGCTCCCTTACCAGACGATTCTGGTCATCCGTAGCAGTTACAAAAAAATCAATGTGTCTGTGCTGCGAAAACGCATACTCATAATAATTGTTCCAAAGAATATTATGTTCGTCGGTGCTTCCTTCGCTGAAATGATCTGCATGGATTACAATACCCACCTTAGCAGGACCCACATTTCTAAGAATTGCCTGACCGATGCCGGTGGTTCTGTCAATAATCACCACATCCTCTGCCGTTAAATTGAGCTTAGACACCATATAGCCCACAAACTCTTCTTTAGAGCAGAGCAGCTTGTCCGGAAACTGATACATTACCACATCGTCATCATTTATTTCTTCATAGGCAACCGTACCGTCTTCGTTAAAGAACCGGCGTTGATATAAATGTGCCTGATTGTTTAGCGGTGCATAGTACTCCGAATAAATTCTGCAGTAGGTAAAATAGTCTTTACGGATTAAATAACCTCCGGATACCAATTCTACCCGGTGTACCCGATCACTGGTCTCATCCACCATATAAGCGGTATAAAAATTATTATTTCCTTCAAACACATACTTTACTATCTTTCCGTTTCTGGAAAAAGAAAATTCCGAAGTTCCGAAGGTTGCCTCCAACTGCTTTAAGGTATAAGTAACCGGAGATATTTTAGTATCCGTGAAAAAAGTATACAACCATACTACTTCCGAATCAAGAAAGCCAATATTTTCTGTCATATGCTCAATATTTTCCCGCGGAAACATATCCGTAAAAACGAATTTTGCCGGTTCCCCGATATTCCGGAACATTCTGGCCCTATACAACTGTGCATATTCTACACCACTGCTGGCCCAGCCGATTCCTAAATTAAAGTTGTAAATCATGTCAACCTCCTGTAGTCCTCTATGGAAAAAGAATTTGTATTTTTTGTTCTTTGTTTATTTGCACATCGCTAAGCAAAATATTTCGGATAATGTTTCTCCGAATGGTTTTCTCCATCTTCCGGAAGGATTCCAGTGCGTCACGCTGATACTCATACAACGGATTTCTCTGAGCAGAAGAACGGCCGGATACCGCATACTGTAACTGCTGTAAATAGTCTACCTGTTCAACCCAGGCATCGTCTACAGCCTGTAAGGTAGCAATCCGCATGAAATCATTCATTTTTTCTTTGCTTCCAAGGCGCTCCTCCTGATTCTTCAAACCTTCCAGTACAATATTAGTTAAATATCTAATCAGCGCTTCGTCATCATAATCCGGAATCTCCGTCAGGTTTTCATCCAGGCGATAAGATAAATTATCTAAAACATACCGCCGCACCGCCGGCAAATTCCGGTTTTCTTTCCTCTCAAGAAATTCACGGATATTGCTTTTCGCTATTTGCAATATTTTCTTTAATTCCAACTCTTCACCGTCCAGCAACTGGTTTCTGGTATCATAAATCAGGCTTCTCTGTCGTTGCAGTACCTGATCATATTCCATAGCCCTGCTTCTGGACATTACGGCAAATTCTTCACCGGTTTTTTGCGCCGTATCAATGATTTTTTTCAGTTTGCCTCTGCGGACAAAGTGCTTTTTCTCCACGTACTTTTCCGCTTTCATACTTCCGCTTCGTTTTACTACTTCGTCTTGAAGGGAAACAAAGAAACGGCTGAATCCCGGGTCACCCTGTCTTCCGGCACGACCTCTTGCCTGACGCTCCTGACGGATATTTGCCATCCGGCCGATACCGATAACTGCCAGTCCGCCCAGTTCCTTAACGCCTTCGCCAAGTCGGATATCCGTTCCGCGGCCTGCCATAGCAGTAGCTACGGTTACTGTATTCATTTGGCCGGCTTCTTTGATAATTTCCGCCTCCCAGAAAGCATTATTGGCATTTAAAACACTATGCGGAATCTGCTCTTCCATCAACAACTTGGACACTAATTCCGTTTCTGCAATAGTAGATACCACGACTAAAACCGGTTGCCCTGTTTTATGGGTTTCTACTATAGTTTTCATAGCTGCCGCTACCTGTTGCTTCACATTTTTATAATAATAATCCTTTAAGTCACGACGACGGAGCTTTGCTCTCGGAGGAATTACAATCACATCAATTCCGTATACAGAACGGATTTCTTCCGATGCATCAGATATAGTTCCGCTCATGCCGGACATTTTCGGAAACAGCAGGAACAGATTCTGATAGGTAATGGAAGCCACAGAGCGGTTCTCCATGGAAACTTCCAGACCTTCCTTCACTTCTATTGCCTGATGTTGTCCGCCTCGAAGCTTTACTCCCGGCATCATACGGCCGGAGCCGTTATCCAAAAGCCTCAACTCGCCGTCCTTAGATATCATATATTCCTTTTCAATCTCAAACACTGCATGAGCACGTAATGCCAGTGTAACATGGCGATTAATTTCAAAATATTTTTCACCAAAAAAGTTGTCAATACGGAAAAACTTTTCCGCGTATCGTATTCCTTCTTCGGTCAGCCACACCTTCGTTTCTTCTTTTTCGTAATCCCTGCCTTCCATCAGCGTTGTCACAAAAAAGTCGGCCAGTTCATACAGATTGGATTGCACTCTCGGCGAACCGGAAATAACCAACGGTGTTTGGGAACTGTCTAACAATACGGAATCTGCTTCATCTATAATCACATAGTACAGTTCTCTCATAAAACGGTCCGATGCGGTAGTCACCAGATTATTCAGTAAATAGTCAAACCCAAACACGCCATGGGTAGTATACACAATATCCGAATCATATATTTCCCGTTTTTCGTCGTTGGTAAAGTGATCTTCTGCCCTTGCCTGTACACCGGCAGCTACCGTAAGTCCCATAAAACGGTATACTTCACCCATTTCCTCAGCATCACGAAGAGCAAGGTACTCATTCGTGGTAAGTAAAATAGTGCTCTTCCCCGTCAGGGCATTTAAGTAAAGCGGCATAGTTGCCATCAGTGTTTTACCTTCACCGGTATTCATTTCGATAAGTTTCCCCTGATGCATGGCAATGGCACCCATTACCTGTACGTCATACGGAAATTTACCCAGTACGCGAAAATCCGCCTCACAAACAGCGGCATACGCCTCGGGTAAAATAGAATCCAATGTTTCTCCGGACGCCAAACGTTCTTTAAACTCCACCGTCAGCTGCTGCAACTGCTCATCCGTCAGCTGCTGCATTCTATTCTTATTTCTTTTTACTCTTTTTAATATTCTTTTTAGCTTTTTTATTTTTTTCTTCTGTCTCATGAATTACTTCCTGAATCACAATGGAATGAAAATGAAAATTTGTAACTCCGCCATTAATCAGCTGAAGCCGGTAACTATACGTTTTCAGCGGGCAACGGAATATGGTCTCTTTATCTCTTAACGTAAGATTTCCCGCTTCCATGCCGTACCGGTCATAATAAACCAGTCTGCCCAGACACTGTTCCTCTTCCTGCGTATCGATATTTAACGTAATCATATATTCCCCTTCTCCATCGATAATCGGCAGGGTCGGCTCGATTTTCTGCAGCTGGAAATTCGTTTTGGAATACCATTGCTTCATAATGGTACCCGGCGGCATCAAAAGATTCCTGAATTCCACATCGTCTTTTTTATGAAAGATTACCTGAGAACCGTATAAATACGTATCGGATGCATATTCGTTCCAATATACCGTCCACTTTTCACCCAGCATTATCCTTTCACTCCTCTTCCAAAGTCTTCCCTTAAAATTTTATCATACTGGCTTTTAAACCAGCCGGCAATCGGCCCGGTAGCGTCATTGTGTCGTCCGTGGATACCTTTTCCGTACACCTGGACACCATCTGTTTTTAAGTGGGAAATCAACTCATTGTAAGCCGTACTGTCATAGTCATCCTCGATCATATATGAAACTACAAACTTAGATTTTCCCCAGTCGGTATTCTCAAATTTATTCCAAAAGCGGTCATTTAGCTTTCCGACCGCATTAGCGTCCGTATTACCCGTAAGATAGTGCAACACATCTAAAGAAGTCGGAAACCCGCCTGGCCGGTGCAGACGTTCATTTTCTGCCACATCACCGATACTGGCCAGCGGCTTACCTAAAATCATGGCATGAGGCCGGATATCGCAACCATAGTACAAAGCACCGTAAGTTCCCATGGAAAGACCGGACAAAATCACCTGATCTCTAGTAAATCCCAGTTCCTGCATATGCTTTTCCAGAATTTCTTTTAACGCGGTTTCAAACTCTTCGGATCCCATATAAAAGCTGCCACCCTCTAATCTCGGTTCCGCAATAAGCAAAAACGGACAACCCATTTTTCGCATCATATAGTATCCTTCGAAACCTTGCAGCGTTTTATATCCTGAAAAATAAACATTCAACGGCGGTTTCAAATCACCCGGATCAAAGTAATAAAATATTTCTTCCCGTTCCGATGTAACATACCGTTTACCGCCCGGTAAAAAAGCACCATGCCCTCTTCTGGAATAGCGGTCATGTAAGGCAATAATCTGCAGCTTGCCGCTGCCTTTTGCCAATAAAGAAATGAAAATCGGACCGGTAGCCATTTGATTATCGATTACAACCGCATCCTCCAATTCCTGCTCTGTAAAATACCAGCGTTGCTGCTCCATAGAAACGGCTCCGCTACGAAACTGAGTAACAGAAAGGGCGATTTCCACTTCCGGATCTTTCTTATATTCCAGCCATAGTTCTATTGCCTGTCCTTCAAAAACCGGGATATTATTTCTCCAATAAGCAATCTGGCTTAATTCCTCACCGTAATTACCTTCTAAATTTATGCTGTAATTACCATCCCAGAAAACACTTCCGGTAAATCCCTGTGCCACTGCTACAGAAGACGGACGGAATTTTTCACCATAAGGCTTTGGAAAATAGTTGCGCACTTCATGAAGTAAAAAATCCTGAATATTTTCCGTAAGCAGACGTTGTCCCTTTTTACAGGTATAGTAATGCTGCATACCATCTGTCCATACCTCTTTATCTGTGACAAATAAGGTATGGGCCTTGGTCGCTTTATGTAATCTTGGAATTTCTTCGTCTAGCAACTCCCTGTCAATAAAAACAATATCGTAAGGAGATCTCGGCACATTCCGGAACACTTCTGCATATTCCAAATGAACATAACCCGGTAACTGATATTTAGTTTTCCAATCTTCCGTTCCCAGCTGTAATACCCGAATCGTTTCCGACAATGTTAATAACCTCTTTCCATTTTTCTATCAAAACCGCTGTGGTATATTTCTTTCCCAATTCATAGGCATATACCATAGCTTCATTCCAATTGGTCAGGTTGTCAAGATAAAAGGAAAGCGCATCCTTAATGCCATCCAACTCCTTTAACACCAACCCATTTTTTCCATCTTCCACAAACTCTGTATTGCGGTATACCACCTGCGGAATTCCCATGCTGATACCGGTAATACGGAGATATAATTCACTTGTCTTGCGCATATCCAGAATCAGACGCTGTTCGCGGATGCACTTACTTACGGAAAGCTCATCCACACACTGTTCCGCAAAAAATTTAACCTGAACTGCTTCCTCCGCATCCAATGCATTTTCTGCTACTACACCCTTTTTTTCTTCTACTGCCCATTCTTCCGGCATTCCTGCATTTTTCAGGAAGCCTCTGACCTTTTCCAAAAGCGCTTTTGGTCTTCCATAGTCAGCAACGCGGGTGAATAAATGAATCCTGGCATTTTCATTTTCCGGTAAATATTCACCTAAATGGCAGATTAGTTCTTCGAACCGTTCATCCTCCATACCATCAATCGGAACCAGAATTTTTTGTACATTCAGCTGCTGGCTGATTCCTAAATCCACGCGGGAATCAAACGGAGTAATATCCGTAATGTTAGTTAATTCTTTTTCCACTCTTCGCTGGATTCTTTTTAAGTTATCCTGGGAATCCGTAATAATGTAATGAGCTTCCTGAATCATATGAATGATTTCTTCCATGCGGTTTTTTATATCATATCTTTCTCCGAAGAAAGAAAGAATCATTTTTCTGTTTTTTAATACGTCACGAAGCATGTCCTTATGTAAATCATGCACTGCCACACAAAACATATCCTGCGCATCGGTTAATTCCAAATATGCAGTTAAAACCTCCCGGATTATCTCCTGCAAATTAGTGTATGATGCTTTGGAAAATTCCTTTTGGTATTCTCTCTCCTGATAAGAAAGCAAAAAGGTGGGATTCTTTGGATTTACTTCCACATGGCCGTCCCGTAAGAAGTGCCGGATTTTCCAAACACCGGTATCCGTAAGATAATCCTGGTAAAGCGGCTGTGCATTTTCGTATACAATGGTACTGGATACAAAGCCACGGTCATCATAAATATTTCTGCGGTGCAATACCTCATCCTGATAAATATCTACCTGAATCGGGTTACCGTCTTCTCCAAAGTCCACCTGGGCATACTTTTTACCATGAAGCTGAGCAATCAGTACAAACGGAGAATATATAAATTCAATGTGCTCCGGCCAATTTAAATTATGAAGGGAGAACATGGATACTTTTTTTCTTTTCACTTCCTGAATGGCATCAAAACAAGACCAGTAAGGTGCACGGAATACACTTTGCCGGTGTAAAAAATGCCGAAAATTAGGAGCAAAGCTTAACAACATAATTTTAAACGGATGTGCCTTGCTTCGGTGAAATAACTGAATATGCTTTACTGTATCATCGAACTCTGTATGCATACGTCTGGCATACCAGTATTGTTCGTTTTCCCGCCATTCATTTTGCTGATACCAGGCCGGTATAAAATATAACATAGTTCCTCCTAAATAAACGGCTTATACGCCCCCAAATGTTTGATTGCCATAATTTCTCTGCCTAAGTTGCAAATAAGACCGGTTAGCATCATAACTGATGTCGGAAGCGCTGCAAAAGAACCCTCCAGATTTCCTGTCAATTGCAGGAAAAGAGGAAATCCCAGACAAATGCTCATCATGGTAGCGCTAAACATCGCTAAACCGGTAATGGTGCGGGATAAATACTTTTTTGTTTCTTTTCCAGCATGCACGTTTTGAATGCTGTCGCCGCTTTTTAAAAACTGATCAGTAAGTTCTCCCGGATTGACAAATACACGAGAAAAACCAACTGTTAATAAATATAAAATCACAATGTACACGATAATTCCCACCGGTTTTGTTACGGCAAAATTATCCTGAAGCCACAACAACTCCGGCTGATTTGGCAACACCATAAGCATCACGGAAACCACCAGCTGCGGAATCATAAAAAACGCCATGGAAAACATTGCCGGCATAACACCAATCGGATTCATCTTTATGGCAAGATAATTTTTATCCGCATAAATATTATGGATAGAAATACGCTGCACCGGAATGCGTTTTTCAGTATTTTCTAAAATAGCCATTACTGTCATTGCCATAAAAGCAACTAATAACGGAATAGCCAGTTCAGAAAAACTTTGTCCCTTTATTGTAGTGATGATACCATCTGCTACATTAATCAAAATCAATGCAGATTGTCCTCCAATACCGTATTTCTTATTACGGGAAGACAGCCACATAATCATCATGGCACCAGCAACCATTTCCACAACAGCAATCATTCTTGCCGCCATCAACTCATATGCTCCGTTTACTGTAAAACTTAGTTTCTGAACCTGAACAACTGCCAATAAAATCGCAAATAGCAATGTTAACGCCAAGGTAATCTTATTCATTTTTCTAGGTGAAACCCTGGATCTGGCTTCTGAGCCTCGGAAGGCAGATAAAATCTGCACCAATACGGAGGAAATCATAAACGGTGAAATACCGAGAGCAAATAAGGAACACCGGTAAATATCACCGCTGATGGTTTGCCGGAGCAACGCTTCTGCAGTGATTCCCTGTTCGGCATAGACAGAAACATCCACCCCATGCAACGGCAGACTTTTTCCGACAAAATATGCAACCAATATTCCTATTGTAAAGAGTAATTTATATAAAACAAGATGTTCTTTCTTTTGTTTCTTCCCCAAAATCTTCTACCTTCCCCTGATAGCAAATTAGTGACCACCAAACCTCGGTGGTCACTAATTATTTTACCATTATTATTACTATAATGTCTACTGATTTTTACTTTTCTTCATCCTCAGTAACTTCTTCTGTAACGATTTCTGCTTCTTTTGCTGCTTCCATAGCCTTTTTCTTCTTATCGTAGACTGTTTTACCTGTAATTGCTGCAACAACTGCCAAAATCCACCAATACCATGGCTTCACATTGAGACCGTCTTCGCTGCCGTTCATCTTGACACCTGCTGCTAACGGAACATCCTCATCTTCCAAATCAACTAAATCCTCATCCTCTAATACACCGAGAGGAACATCCTCATCTTCGATTTCGGTTAAGGTCTGACCTTCTGTTTCTGTTGTACCGGTAGTATTCTCAGAGGTATCTGCGCCGGAGCCGTTACCGTCATTGGTATCGTCTTCGTCAGAGCTCATGGAACCCATAGGAACGTCTTCATCTTCAATTTCAACCAGGCTGGTTGCTTCGCCGGTAGAAGTGCTTTCACTTGCGCTCTCGGATTCCGAGTTGCTGGTAATTTCACTTGCAGAAGCACTTTCACTTTCGGATGCAACTTCACTTTCTAAGGTACTCTGACTTGCAAATACGCTATCGCTTGCAGAATTACTTTCGTTTGCAGAAGCACTTTCACTTGCTAAGGTACTGTCACTTGCAGATGTACTATTATTTACAGATATGCTCTCACTTGCGGACGCACTGTCACTTACGGAGATACTGTTACTTGTAGATTCGCTTTCACTTGAAGAAACACTTGTGCTTTCGCTTACGGATGTGCTTTCATCAGCGGATTCGGAAGAACTTGTACTTTCACTCGCGGAATCACGTTCAGAAGTATCATCATCTTCTTCATAATCATCATAGCTACCACTATTTCCGCCACCTGTGGAACCACCACCTGCAGAACCGCCACCATTGCCACCGTTTCCGGAAGAGCTGCTATCATTATCGTCATCATCGTCATTTGCGCTTTCAGACTCAGATGCACTGGTAGATGCACTTTCGCTCTCAGACTCAGAGGTGCTGGTGGATGTGGACTCGCTGTCGCTTACGCTGGTGCTTTCGCTCTCACTTGCGGATGTGGATTCACTCGTGCTGGTGCTTGTGGACTCACTATCGCTTATACTCTCGCTGGTGCTGGTGGATTCGCTATCACTTACACTCTCACTCAGTGATGTAGATTCGCTATCACTTACACTCTCACTCAGTGATGTAGATTCGCTATCGCTTACACTCTCACTCAGTGATGTAGATTCGCTATCACTTACACTCTCACTCAGTGATGTAGATTCGCTATCACTTACACTCTCACTGGTGCTGGTGGACTCACTATCACTTACACTCGTGCTGGCGCTTGTAGATTCGCTGTCACTTACGCTGGTGCTTACACTATTACTTGCTTCAATACTTTCAGATGTACTCTCTCTGGCAGATTCACTCAAGCTCTTGCGTTCACTTTCGCTCGCAATCTTACTATCACTTGCAGACTCACTTAAACTGTCACGCTTAGCTTCACTTGCTTCTGTACTGGATTTCGCAGAAGTACTATCCTCTGCAATCTCACTATTTCTTATCTTTATACTATCACTCGCTATTTTACTTGTAGCTGTAGAATCACTCTGGCTTTCGGATGTACTATCTGCTGCAGACTGACTTGCTACCTTAGAATCACGTTCGCTTTCGGATGTACTGTCTGCTGCGGACTGGCTTGCTACCTTGGAAGCGCGTTCGCTTTCGGATGTACTGTCTGCCGCGGACTGGCTTGCTACCTTGGAGTCACGTTCGCTCTCGGATGTACTGTTTACTGCAGACTGGCTTGCTACCTTGGAGTCACGTTCGCTCTCGGATGTACTGTTTGCTGCAGACTGGCTTGCTACCTTGGAAGCCTGTTCACTCTCGGATGTACTGTCTGCCGCGGACTGGCTTGCTACCTTGGAGTCACGTTCGCTTTCGGATGTACTGTCTGCCGCGGACTGGCTTGCTACCTTGGAAGCATGTTCCCTCTCGGATGTACTGTTTGCTGCAGACTGGCTTGCTACCTTGGAAGCGCGTTCACTCTCGGATGTACTGTCTGCTGCAGACTGGCTTGCTATCTTGGAATCACGTTCGCTCTCGGATGTACTGTCTGCTGCAGACTGGCTTGCTATCTTAGAAGCGCGCTCACTTTCGGATGTGCTGTTTGCTGCGGACTGACTTGCTACCTTGGAAGCGCGTTCGCTTTCGGATGTGCTGTTTGCTGCAGACTGACTTGCTGCCTTGGAATCACGCTCGCTCTCGGATGTGCTGTTTGCTGCGGACTGACTTGCTATCTTGGAAGTGCATTCGCTTTCGGATGTGCTGTTTGCTGCAGACTGACTTGCTATCTTGGAATCACGTTCGCTTTCGGATGTACTGTTTGCTGCAGACTGACTTGCTACCTTGGAATCACGTTCGCTTTCGGATGTACTGTTTGCTGCAGACTGGCTTGCTATCTTGGAATCACGTTCGCTTTCGGATGTACTGTTTGCTGCAGACTGGCTTGCTACCTTAGAAGCACGCTCACTTTCGGATGTACTGTTTGCTGCAGACTGACTTGCTACCTTAGAAGCACGCTCACTTTCGGATACGCTGTTTGCTACAGACTGACTTGCAATCTTGGAAGCGCGCTCACTTTCGGATACGCTGTTTGCTACAGACTGACTTGCTACCTTAGAAGCACGCTCACTTTCGGATACGCTGTTTGCCGCAGACTGACTTTCCTTAGTGGATGTCGCCTCACTTGCCGCTACGCTGTCTGATACAGACTGGCTTTCCTTAGTAGATGCCGCCTCACTTGCTGCTATGCTGTCTGCTACGGACTGGCTTGCTATCTTAGAATTCGCTTCACTTGTTGCTATGCTGTCTGATACAGACTGGCTTGCAGTCTTGGAATTCGCTTCACTTGTACTTGTAGCTTCACTTGCCTCTGTGGATACGCTCTGACTGGCTTCCGTACTTGTTTCCAAAGATTCTTTACGTGCCGTGGAGGCCGCATCACTTGCCGCGGCACTTGCAGTCATACTATTTTCAATTTCCGTAGATTGACTCTGACTCTTCGCTTCTAAGCTGCTAAACATAGAAATACTGGTACTTTCAGCAATACTTAAACTTGCCTCTGCGTCCGTAAGATCTTTCCGGACTTTACTATATTCATCTGTACCCTTATTAAAATCAGCCTCAGAGAAATATTTTTCTCCTTTGTCAACGAATCCGGTCAATTTATATTCCTTACCATTATAAGTATAACTTACCGTTCCGTTCTCATCTATTTTTCTCGTAACCTTACTATCATCTACTGTCTTTCCATCAACCTTATATACTTCATTACCTTTACTATCAGTTTCAACGGTTAAAGTCTTTTTACCATTTGTAAATTCAGGAGTTTTCTTTACAACAATAATATGATCAATAAGGCTTAAATCATCATTATCAGCGATGCTGTCCAACCAGCCGTCTTTTTCTGTTGATAATTTTTCGTCATTCTTATCAGCAGTAACATAGTCAAAATAACCATAAGCAACATCACCGGTTCCATTATTATCCGTTACGTCATATTTCACTTCAACACGATTCTGCTCATAATCATTTGAATACCATTCACCGTATTCAATTTCGCCTACATAACCTTCCTGATAAAACTTATACTGTACCAACAAGTTTGCTAACTCATCAGCCGCACCGTAGTAATTATTTGAGCCATTCTTTTGAGCCTTGCCGCCCTTGGCCATTTCATCACGAACCGCCTGCTGTGCCGCTTGAATATTTACAATTAAATCTTCCAAAAATTCATCTGACAATCCTTTTTCATCAAAGGTCATAGAAGCACTATTATAAATCACTTCCGCTGATGCAACTATAGACTCTGCATAAGAAGTATACTCGCTCAAAGAAGTAGCATAACTATCCGCAGCAGATGTGGATAAAGACTCAGATGTCGATACTGCTACTGCAGATTGGGATGCCAATGTGGACTCTTCCGTTGATAAAACTAAAGATACGGACACTGATTCCGATGCCATCTTAGAAGTACTTTCCGATGCCAATTCAGACGCTAATATACTTTCCGATACAGCTTTATTTTCAGATGCCAATACACTTGCAGCCACTGATTCGCTCTTTACTGCTTCCTCTTTTTCAGAAGCCAAAGTACTTGCAGACGCAGACTTACTCTGTTCCACCTTTGCATTTTCAGAAGCCAATGTACTTGCAGCCACCGACTCACTTTCGGATGCTACAGCACTTTCAGATAAAGATGCCGTCTTACTTGCCACAATACTGTCAGATAGCATTTTACTTGTAGAATCACTGATACTGGTTGCAATACTTTCACTGTCAGATTTTTCTTCACTTGCAGAATCGCTGATGCTGGCAGCAACACTGTTACTTTCGGAATTTGCTATGCTTACAGATTCCACAATGCTGTCGGATGCACTGTTACTTTCAGAAGTTACTGTATTTGTGGATTCCACTGTGCTGTCGGATGCACTGTTGCTTTCGGAAGTTACTGTATTTGTGGATTCCACCGTACTGTCGGATGCACTGTTACTTTCAGAATTTACTGTATTTGTGGATTCCATTGTACTGTCGGATGCACTGTTGCTTTCGGAAGTTACTGTATTTGTGGATTCCACCGTGCTGTCGGACGCACTGTTACTTTCAGAAGTTACTGTGTTTGTGGATTCCACTGTGCTGTCGGACGCACTGTTACTTTCAGAAGTTACTGTGTTTGTGGATTCCACTGTGCTGTCGGATGCACTGTTACTTTCGGAAGTTACTGTGTTTGTGGATTCCACCGTGCT